>NZ_JAHHWP010000014.1:0-286844 GCF_018729305.1 Phycicoccus mangrovi
TGTTCGTCATCAACCAAAGGAAAAACTCGGCACCACCACACCCCTCACCCGAACGGGCAAAGAACGAAGCGATGCGACGAGGTAAAAATTGGCATCGATTCTTGACACGCTGTTGAGTTCTCAAGGTCCGGACGCGCACCCACGATCTGTTCTGCGAACATCTCGCCGGGGCTGTTCCGTGTTGTCCCAGTCGCGCTGGGCAACTGTTCAAACTTACTCGCGTCCATGCTTGGGCGTCAAATCCGTGACCCGCTCTTGGAGCGGCCGGCTGTGATCGCGCTTGGATCTCTGCGGTGTGTCCCACACTCTAGCACCCGTTCCGGGCCCTTCTCCACTCACCCCGGTCCGTGCGGACCGCGTGCGGGTGGAGCTGGTGGGAGCCAGCCCCGGGACCGGCCTCCGCGAGGTCTCCCTGCGGTGTCCGTTCCTCCCTCTCGGGCTGACGTCGAGAACAGTAGATGACTCCTCGCGCCGAACACAAATCCGCTCCCTCGAGGCCACCTGCCGAGTGCGCCGACGGGCACGTCCGTGCAGGTCAGCGGGCCTGCGGTGGCAGCACCCGCACCGCGCGGGCCTCCTCCGCCCGCGCCGCGAGGCCCTCGTCGCCGGGGTAGGTGACCTCCTCGAGCGAGAGGCCGTGCGCCGGCATGACCTTGACCCGCGGGTCCCGCACCCCGCCGAGCAGCACCTCACGCGGCCACTCCACCGGGTGCCGCCCTTCCCCCACGGGCACGACCGACCCCACGAGCGCGCGCACCATCGAGTGGCAGAACGCGTCCGCCACCACCGTGGCCTCCAGGACCCCGTCCTCGCCGCGCGTCCAGGCGTAACGCAGCAGCGTGCGCACGGTGCTGGCCCCCTCACGCCGCTTGCAGAACGCGGCGAAGTCGTGCAGCCCGACGAGCGAGCGGGCTGCGGCGTCCATCGCCGCCACGTCGAGCCGGTCCCGCACGAGCACGGTGTCGCGGCGCCGGAGCGGGTCCATCCCCCCGGCGTCGTCACAGACCCGGTAGCGGTAGCGCCGCTGCAGCGCGGAGAATCGGGCGTCGAACCCCTCGGGTGCGACCCCGACCTGCCGGACGACGACGTCCGCCGGCAGCACTCCCCCGAGCCGGGTCCGCGCCGCCTCCTCCGGCGAGCGGTCCGAGCGCCCGGGCAGCCGCTTGAACGCCTCGTCGTCGACGTCCGCGTGCACGACCTGCCCCCGCGCGTGCACCCCCGCGTCCGTCCGTCCGGCCACGGTGACCCGCACCGGCTCGTCGGCGCGCAGGACCGTGGTCAGCGCGGCCGACAGCTCCCCCTCGACCGTCCGCAGCCCCGGCTGCGCCGCCCACCCCGAGAAGTCGGTGCCGTCGTAGGCGAGGTCGATCCGCAGGCGCACCGTCACGCCGACCAGCGTACGGGCGCCCGGGACACGGCGAGGGCCGCCTCCCTCACGGGAGACGGCCCTCGTCGGTTAAGTCGTGGGGAGGCTCAGGCCTCGTCCTCGACCTGCTGCTTCGCGGCGCCACCGGCCGGCTCGAAGCCGGCGGCCTCGGCGGCCGCGGCGTCCTGGAACCAGAACTCGGCGACGGTCTGGTCGAACCACTGCGAGCCCTCGACGTGGTACTTGCCCGAGTCCGCGTTGCCCTTGACGGTGTAGCCCTCGGGGCCGGAGCCGTCCTCGTTGGCCGCGACGGCACCCTCGGGGAGCTCCACCGCGGTGGTCTCCTTCCCAGCAGAGCTGGGGGCCGGGACGGGAGCCTCCTCCGCCTTCGCCGCGTCCTTGGCCGCCCGCTTGGTCGCGGCCTCGGCCTCCTTGACGGTGGCCTTCTTGGCGACGGGCTCGCGGACGAGCTCGATGACCGCCATCGGGGCGTTGTCGCCCTTGCGCGGGCCGACCTTGGTGATGCGGGTGTAGCCGCCGTTGCGCTCCGCCATGTCGGGGGCGATCTCGACGAAGAGGCGGTGGACGACGCCCTTGTCGCGGACGACGGTGAGCACGCGACGGCGGGCCGAGAGGTCACCGCGCTTGGCGAAGGTGACGAGGCGCTCGGCGAGGGGGCGCAGGCGCTTGGCCTTGGCCTCCGTCGTGGTGATGCGGTCGTGCTCGAAGAGCGACGTCGCGAGGTTGGCGAGGATGAGCCGCTCGTGAGCGGGACCGCCTCCGAGACGGGGACCCTTGGTGGGGGTAGGCATTGCTGTTCTCCTTGAGTGACGTGCCGGGAGGCGTTAGGTCAGAGCTGCTCGTCCTCGGCGAACGCCGAGTCGTCCTCGCCCTCACCGAAGGTGAAGTCGTCGTAGCGGTCGGCGATCATGCTCGGGTCGAACCCGGGGGGGCTGTCCTTGAGCGCCAGGCTCATGCCGGCGAGCTTGGCCTTGACCTCGTCGATCGACTTCGCCCCGAAGTTGCGGATGTCGAGCAGGTCGGCCTCGCTGCGACCCACGAGCTCACCCACGGTGTGGATGCCCTCGCGCTTGAGGCAGTTGTAGGACCGGACCGTAAGGTCGAGGTCCTCGATCGGCAGCGCGAGGTCGGCGGCCAGGGCGGCGTCGGTCGGCGACGGGCCCATGTCGATGCCCTCGGCCTCGACGTTGAGCTCACGGGCCAGGCCGAACAGCTCGACGAGGGTCTTGCCCGCCGAGGCGAGCGCGTCCCGCGGCGCCATCGAGGACTTGGTCTCGACGTCGACGACGAGGCGGTCGAAGTCGGTGCGCTGCTCGACGCGGGTGGCCTCGACCTTGTAGGTCACGGTGAGGACCGGGCTGTAGATGGAGTCGACCGGGATGCGGCCGATCTCCTGGTCGCCGGCCTTGTTCTGGACGGCCGAGACGTAGCCGCGGCCGCGCTCGACCGTCAGCTCCATCTCGACGGTGCCCTTGTCGTTGAGCGTCGCGATGTGCAGGTCGGGGTTGTGCACCTCGACACCGGCCGGCGGCGCGATGTCCGCGGCGGTGACGGCGCCCGCACCCTGCTTGCGCAGGTACATGACGACCGGCTCGTCGTGCTCCGAGGAGACGACGAGGCTCTTGACGTTGAGGATGATCTCGGTGACGTCCTCCTTGACCCCGGGGATCGTGGAGAACTCGTGGAGCACGCCGTCGATGCGGATGCTCGTGACCGCGGCACCCGGGATGCTCGAGAGCAGGGTGCGACGGAGGCTGTTGCCGAGCGTGTAGCCGAAGCCGGGCTCGAGGGGCTCGATGCTGAAACGGCTCCGGTACTCGGAGACGACGTCCTCGGAGAGGACGGGACGCTGTGCGATGAGCACGGTGGTTCTTCCTTCCCACGGGCGACCGCCATATGACGCCGCGTGAACGCCGGGCACCATCCCGGCACCCGCCCCGGCTCGGTCCCCGGGACGGGCTTCGTCCGCGGTCGCCGGCCCCCCGCGAGGAGGGGCCGGCGGCCGCGGACGTCAGGTCAGTTCTTCGAGTAGAACTCGACGATGAGCTGCTCGGTGAGGACCGTGTCGATCTGCGCACGGGTCGGCAGCGAGTGGATGAGGATCTGCAGCGAGCCCGGGACGACCTGCATCCAGGCCGGGGTCGGACGCTCGCCGAAGGTCTCGCGGGCCAGCTGGATCGGGAACGACTCCACCGACTGCTTGCGCACGGTGATGATGTCGAACTGCTCGACCCGGTAGCTCGGGACGTCGACGCGCACGCCGTTGACCTCGAAGTGGCCGTGCGTCACGAGCTGGCGCGCCTGACGACGGGTGCGGGCGAGGCCGGCACGGTAGACGACGTTGTCGAGACGGGACTCGAGGATCGTCAGGATGTTCTCGCCGGTCTTACCGGGGCGGTTGGCCGCCTCCTTGTAGTACCGACGGAACTGCTTCTCCATGACCCCGTAGGTGAAGCGGGCCTTCTGCTTCTCCTGGAGCTGGGTCAGGTACTCCTTCTCCTGGATCCGGCGACGGCCGTGCTGGCCGGGCGGGAACGGGCGGAGGTCGAAGTTCTTGTCACCGCCGACGAGGTCGGTCTTCAGGCGACGCGACTTCTTGGTGATGGGACCGGTGTAACGGGCCATGTCTCTCTCTTACCTTTCGCGAAGTCTTGTGTCGCTCAGACGCGGCGGCGCTTGGGCGGACGGACGCCGTTGTGCGGCTGGGGGGTGACGTCCTGGATCGAGCCGACCTCGAGGCCGGCCGCGGTCAGGGAGCGGATGGCGGTCTCGCGACCGGACCCCGGGCCCTTGACGAAGACGTCCACCTTGCGCATCCCGTGCTCCATGGCACGGCGCGCAGCGGCCTCGGCGGCGGTCTGCGCGGCGAACGGCGTGGACTTGCGCGACCCCTTGAAGCCGACCTGGCCGGCGGAGGCCCAGGAGATGACGGCACCGGTGGGGTCGGTGATCGAGATGATCGTGTTGTTGAACGTGCTCTTGATGTGGGCCTGGCCCACGGCGACGTTCTTCTTCTCCTTGCGGCGCACCTTCTTGGCGCCGGTGTTGCGTCCCTTGGGAGGCATGTGTTTCTCCTACGAAGTCTTCGGAAGCGGTGGTGGCGTGACGCGCGTCAGGCGCAGGTCACTTACCGGCCTTCTTCTTGCCGGCCACGGTGCGCTTGGGACCCTTGCGGGTGCGCGCGTTGGTCTTGGTCCGCTGGCCCCGGACGGGGAGGCCCCGGCGGTGACGCAGGCCCTCGTAGGACCCGATCTCGACCTTGCGGCGGATGTCCGCGGCGACCTCGCGCCGCAGGTCACCCTCGACCTTGAGGTTCTCCTCGATCCAGTCGCGGAGCTTGACCAGGTCGTCGTCACCGAGGTCCTTGACCCGGGTGTCGGCGGAGACGCCGGTGGCCGCGAGGGCCTTCTGCGCGCTGGTCTTCCCGACTCCGAAGATGTAGGTCAGTGCGACCTCGGCGCGCTTGTCGCGCGGGAGGTCGACGCCCATCAGACGTGCCATGTGGGGATGTTCCTTCTCGTGGTGTCCGGAGGTCTGGAGCAGCACCGGTCCGGCCATCCTGGTCCGGTCCCCGGCCTCCGGGCCGGGGGTGACGTCCCGCGTCCACCTGCCATCCAGGTGACCCGTCGGGGGTCGGGTGCTGCGTGCTTCTCTTCTGCGTGCTCGGATCGTCGACCCGTGCGGCCCTCGCGGGCGGTGGTGCGTCTGACTCGCGTCAGCCCTGGCGCTGCTTGTGGCGCAGGTTCTCGCAGATCACCATGACCCGGCCGTTGCGGCGGATCACCTTGCACTTGTCACAGATCTTCTTGACGCTCGGCTGAACCTTCATGTCGCCTTTGCTGTCTCGTCGATGTGTCTCAGCGGTAGCGGAAGACGATGCGGCCGCGAGTCAGGTCGTACGGGCTCAGCTCCACCACCACACGGTCCTCGGGGAGGATCCGGATGTAGTGCTGCCGCATCTTGCCGGAGATGTGCGCGAGCACCTTGTGACCGTTCGTGAGCTCAACCCGGAACATCGCGTTCGGGAGTGCCTCGACGATCGTGCCCTCGATCTCGATGACGCCGTCCTTCTTGGCCATACCCTCTCAATCCGCCGTTGGGCAGCCCTTCGTCAGGTCGGACCGCCCATGGAAATCGGCCCCGTGCTGCTTCGCAGGACGCACCATGCAGAACGCACACGTGACCGACGTTCAATGCTACGCGAGGTGGGGGCACATCACGAAATCCGTGGGAAGCCCCGGGAACACGCCACCGGGCCGGCCGATGCAGGGGGGTGGCCGACCCGGTGGGTAGTTCGAGGGGGCGTCCGGTGCAGGGGGTGGACGCCCGTCCCCGCGCCCCGGTGGACAGGGGCCTGGACTCGAGGTCCGGCATCACCGGGGTGCGAGGACGACTCTTCCCCCTTTGTCAACGACCCACCAACCCCACGCGTCCCGCGTGCCTTTTCGGCCCCGCGGTCACGGACGACCGGCCGGGCCGGCATCAGCCGTTCGGACGAGCCGACGGGCGCTCCTCGGCGGCACGCAGCTGCGCGGCGTAGAGGGAGAGCACGCGGGCGGCGCCCTCGACCGCGCTCGTCGTACCCGCGCGGACGGCCTCCTCGATGGCCTCGCGCTCGGCCCGCACCCCCGGCGCCGAGCGCACGCCGTCGGCCAGCTCGGCGTCGACGAGCGCCCACATCCAGTCCTGCTGCTGCTGCGCGCGGCGCGCCTCGAGCGAGTGGCGCTCCTCGAGGTGGGCCCGGTGCTCCAGCACGGCCTGCCACACCTCGTCCAGACCCGCCCCGGTCAGGGCCGAGCAGGTGAGGACCGGCGGACGGCGCACGTCGCGGCCCGGCATCATCAGGCGCATCGCGCCCATCAGCTCGCGGGCCGCGGCCCGGGCCGGGAGCTCGCCGTCGCCGTCGGCCTTGTTGACCGCGATGACGTCGGCGAGCTCGAGGATGCCGCGCTTGATGCCCTGGAGCTGGTCCCCCGCGCGGGCGAGCGTGAGCAGGAGGAAGGTGTCGACCATCTCGGACACCGCGATCTCGTTCTGCCCCACCCCGACCGTCTCGACGACGACGACGTCGAAGCCCGCCGCCTCGAGGACGAGCATCGACTCGCGGGTGGCGCGGGCGACGCCGCCGAGATGGCGGCCCGAGGGGCTGGGGCGCACGAAGGCGTCGTCGGAGGCCGCCAGCCGCGCCATCCGCGTGCGGTCGCCGAGGATGGAGCCGCCGGTGCGCCGGGAGCTCGGGTCGACCGCGACGACCGCGACCCGGTGCCCCTGCTCGACCAGCCGGACGCCGAGGGCGTCGATGAACGTCGACTTGCCGGCACCGGGGACCCCGCTGATGCCGACCCGGACCGCTCCCCCGGTGCGGTCCGCGAGGGCGCCGAGCAGCGCCCGGGCGCTCTCGCGGTGGTCCGGGCGCCGCGACTCGAGCAGGGTGATCGCTCGCGCCACGTGCTGGCGCGAGCCCTCCCGCACGCCGGCGACGAGGTCGTCGACGTCGACGGGCTTCACCCGAGCCGCTCGCGCAGCTCGTGGACGAGGGCGACGGCCGCCTTGCTGATGACGGTGCCCGGGGGGTAGATCGCGTCGGCGCCGGCCGCGCGCAGGGCCTCGTGGTCCTGGTCGGGGATGACACCGCCGACGACGATCATCAGGTCGTCGCGCCCGAGGTCGTCCAGGGCCGCACGCAGGGCCGGGACGAGGGTCAGGTGGCCGGCCGCGAGCGAGCTGACACCGACGACGTGGACGTCGGCCTCGACGGCCTGCCGGGCGACCTCCTCCGGCGTCTGGAACAGCGGGCCCACGTCGACGTCGAACCCGAGGTCGGCGAACGCGGTGGCGATGACCTTCTGCCCGCGGTCGTGGCCGTCCTGGCCCATCTTCGCGACGAGGATGCGCGGGCGGCGGCCCTGCTCCTCCTCGAACTCCTCGACGGCGGCCTGGGCCTCGCGGACGGTCGCGTCCTCCCCCGCCTCGGCGCTGTACACGCCCCCGATCGTACGGATCTGGGCGGTGTAGCGGCCGAACGCCTCCTCCATCGCGAGCGACATCTCGCCGACCGTGGCCTTGGCGCGGGCCGCCTCGATGGCGAGCGCCAGGAGGTTGGTGGCCATCGTCCCGTCGGAGCCGGCCCGGGCGGCCTCGGTCATCCGCGCGAGGGCGGCGCGGCAGGCGTCCTCGTCGCGCTCGGCACGCAGCCGCTCGAGCTTCGCGACCTGGCTGGCGCGCACCGCCGCGTTGTCGACCTTGAGCACCTCGATCGGCTCGTCCTCGTCGACGGGGTAGGTGTTGACGCCGATGACCGGCTGGTGCCCGGAGTCGATGCGCGCCTGGGTGCGCGCGGCCGCCTCCTCGATGCGCATCTTCGGGATGCCCGCCTCGATGGCCCTGGCCATCCCGCCGGCCGCCTCGACCTCCTCGATGTGCTGCCACGCGCGCTCGGCGAGGTCGCGGGTCAGCCGCTCGACGTAGGCCGAGCCGCCCCACGGGTCGATCGTGCGGGTCGTCCCCGACTCCTGCTGGAGCACGAGCTGGGTGTTGCGGGCGATCCGCGCCGAGAAGTCCGTCGGCAGCGCGATCGCCTCGTCGAGGGCGTTGGTGTGGAGGGACTGCGTGTGGCCCTGCGTCGCGGCCATCGCCTCGACGCACGTGCGCACGACGTTGTTGAAGACGTCCTGCGCCGTGAGGCTCCAGCCGGAGGTCTGGCTGTGGGTGCGCAGGCTGAGCGACTTGGGGTTGGTCGCCCCCTGCTCGCGCACGAGCCGCGCCCAGAGCAGGCGCGCGGCCCGCATCTTCGCGACCTCCATGTAGAAGTTCATCCCGATCGCCCAGAAGAACGACAGCCGCGGCGCGAACCGGTCGACCTCGAGGCCGACCGCCTGTCCCGCGCGCAGGTACTCGACGCCGTCCGCGAGGGTGTACGCGAGCTCGAGGTCCTGCGTCGCCCCGGCCTCCTGCATGTGGTACCCGGAGATCGAGATCGAGTTGAAGCGCGGCATCTCCTGGCTCGTGAAGGCGAAGATGTCGCTGATGATCCGCATCGACGGCTCGGGCGGGTAGATGTAGGTGTTGCGGACCATGAACTCCTTGAGGATGTCGTTCTGGATGGTCCCGGTCAGCTGCTCCGCCGTCACCCCCTGCTCCTCGGCCGCGACGACGTAGAGCGCGAGCACCGGCACGACGGCGCCGTTCATCGTCATCGACACCGACATCCGGTCCAGCGGGATGCCGTCGAAGAGGGTGCGCATGTCGTAGATGGAGTCGATGGCGACGCCCGCCATGCCGACGTCGCCGGCGACGCGCGGGTGGTCGGAGTCGTAGCCGCGGTGGGTCGCGAGGTCGAACGCGACGCTCAGGCCCTTCTGGCCGGCGGCGAGGTTGCGCCGGTAGAACGCGTTGGACTCCTCGGCCGTGCTGAAGCCGGCGTACTGGCGGATGGTCCACGGCTGGGTCGTGTACATCGTCGGGTAGGGGCCGCGCAGGAACGGCGGGGCGCCGGGCACGGTGTCGAGGAAGTCGAGGCCCTCGAGGTCGTGCTCGGTGTAGAGCGGCGGGACCTCGATGCCCTCCGGGGTGGTCCAGGCGGGGACGTCGGCCGGGGTCGCCGTGGCGGTGGTGCCCTCCGGCGGGGTGGCGGGGCCGAGGTCGAGGTCGCTGAAGTCGGGGACGGTCGTCATCGGGTCTCTCCCTCGGTCGGGGCGCCGAGCCGGTCGAGCAGGTCGGTGAGCAGGGCGACGACGTCCATCCCGTCGTACACCTCGCCGTCGACGAGGCCGGCGTCGTCGCCGAGCTCGCGGGCGCGGCCGGCGAGCAGGACGCGCTCGGCGCCGGCGGCCCGCAGCTCCGCGACGGCCTCGGCGCCGTGCGCGACGTACTGCTCGCGGCTGCTCGCGAGGACGGCCACCGGGCCGACCTCGTCGGCGGCGGCGAGGCCGCCGGCCGCGAGGAGGTTGAGGACGAAGCCCTGCCGGGCGCCGAAGTCGCGCTGGGCGCCGAGCGTCCGGACGGTGACCTGCGGGGCGTCGAGCGTGCGGGCGCGGTCGCGCAGCGCCTCGAAGACGGCGGCGTCGCGGCGCGGGACGAACGCGCCGTCGGCCGTCGTGAGCGTGGCCCGGGGGCGGCGCTCGGGCGGGGTGTCGGCGAGGTTGGGGAACATCGAGACGCCGGTGATCGGACGGCGACGGGTCGCGAGGAGCGGGTCGCGCCCGGCCGTGGCGGCGTCGACCCACTCGCGCAGGAGCCCGTCGCGCAGGGCGGCGAGCACTCCCCCGGCGCGCTCGACCTCCTGGAAGCGGGCCCAGGCGCGCTCGGCCACCTCGTCGGTCAGCGACTCGAGGTACCACGAGCCGCCACCGGGGTCGGTGACGCGGCCGACGTTGGACTCGTCGGCGAGGAGGATCTGGGTGTTGCGGGCGAGCCTGCGCGAGAACCGTTCCGGCAGACCGGCCACCGTGTCGTGCGGGAGCACCGTGATCGCGTCCGCGCCGCCGATCGAGGCGCCGAAGGTCGCGAGCGTGTTGCGCAGGACGTTGACGAAGGGGTCCTCGCGGGTGGCCATCCGCAGGCTCGTCACCGCGTGGGTGCGGGCGCCGCGGTCGGCCTCGGGCGCACCGACGGCCTCGCCGATGCGCGCCCAGGTCCGGCGGAGCGCCCGCAGGACGGCGGCGGTGAGGAACTGGTCGGCGGTGGCGCTGACACGGAACTCGATGTGCCGGAACGCGACTGCTGGTTCGATGCCGGCCTGCTCGAGGTGGCGCAGGTACTCGACGCCGGTCGCGAGGGCCACCGCGAGGGCGTCGACCTCGCTGGCGCCGGCGTCGTGCAGCACGCGCGCGTCGACGGTGACGGCGCGCCAGCCGTCGCGGCCGTCGAGCGCGGCGACGAGGCCGGCCACCGGCTCGAGGTCGGGGGCGGTGCCGGTGCGCAGGGCCGCGCCGACCGGGTCGAGACCGAGGTTGCCGCCGACGGACCCACTGTCGCCGACGACGTCGAGCAGCGCCCGGGCGGCGCCGGGCTGGTCGGTGGCCGACGAGACGACGACCGGTGCGAGGTCGAGCCGGACGTCGGCGAGGACCTCGGCGAGGTCCTCGGGCGCGACGCCGTCGTCGCCGACGTGCACCCACACCGAGGTGACGCCGTGCTCGAGGTCGTCGAGGACGGCGGTGCGACCGCGGGCGGGGTCCGGGTCGTCGTGCAGCTGGCGGACGTCCCACGGCAGGGTGGCCTCGCGCAGGGCGCGGCCACGGGTGAAGGGCATCGCCCCGGGGACGCCGAGCGGGCGGTCCTCGCGGAGGTAGAGACCGGCCGTCGTGAGCCCGCCGTCGAGCGCCGTGACGAGCGCGGCCTCCGCGGCGTCCGGCTCGGTCCGCGCGTCGTCGGTCCGGCGCTTGTCCAGCACGTCCGCGACGAGCCGCTGCCAGTCCTCGCGCGTGCGGGGGTCGAACCCCTCGGCGAGCGGCAGGTGGCCCTGCGGAGGCGACGACGTCGTCATCGGGCACTCCTGGGGTCGGTGGTCTGCTCCACCTCCACCCTAGCCAGCGGCCGGGTCCGGCTCACCGAGACGTCGGTCACCCGGCGCCGGGCCGGAGCGACGTCAGGCGGGCGTGATGTCGGCGAAGGGGACGCCGAGCGCGGCGAGCCGCTCGCGGCCACCGTCGAGGGCCGTGAGGACGCAGGTACCGGCCGCCGTGACGGCGACGGAGTGCTCCCAGTGCGCGGCGCGCGAGCCGTCGCGGGTGACGACCGTCCACTCGTCCTCGAGCACCGTGTTGTCCTGGTCGCCGAGGGTCACCATCGGCTCGATGCAGATGGTCATCCCGTCGACGACGGACGGGCTGCGGCCGTCGACCCGGTAGTTCGGGACCTGCGGGTCCATGTGCATCGAGGTGCCGATGCCGTGGCCGACGTAGTCCTCGACGATGCCGTACTCACGGCCGCGGGCATCCCCGGAGGTGGTCAGCGAGTCCTCGACCGCGGCGCCGACGTCGTAGAGCGGGCGGCCGACGCGCAGCGCGGCGATGCCGGCCCAGAGCGAGGTCTCGGTGTCGTCGCTCAGCTCGAGGTCCTCGGGGCGCCCGGCCTCGCGGCCGCCGACGACGAGGGTGAGCGCGGCGTCGCCGTTCCAGCCGTCGACCTCGGCGCCGCAGTCGACGGAGAGCAGGTCGCCGGCCTCGAGCACGCGGCCGCGCGGGATGCCGTGGACGATCTCGTCGTTGACGCTCGTGCAGAGCGTGTGGCGGTAGCCGGGGACGAGCTGGAAGTTGGGGATGCCCCCGTGGTCGCGGATGTGGGCCTCGGCGAGGGCGTCGAGGTCGAGCGTCGTCATCCCGGGGCGCACCTGCGCGCTGACGAGCTCGAGGGTGCGGGCGACGAGCAGGCCGGCCGTCCGCATCTTCGCGAGCTGCTCCGGGGTCTTGCCCTCGACGCGGTCACGGCTGAACAAACCCATGGCGCGAACCCTACCCGCGCCCCGCCGCACCCCCGGAATCGCGCATCATCACCCGTCAGATGGCCAGACCGCGCGGGTCCAGCCCGAGAGCCCGGGCGAAGCGCAGGAGGCACGCCGTGCGTCGGCCGCCGACCTTGACGTCCTCCGCCCAGATCTCCAGCACCGACCAGCCCTCGTCCTCCAGGGCCGCTCGACGCGAGGCGTCCATGCTGCGGCGCCGTCTGCTCGCGTGGTCCGAGCCCTGGTACTCGCCGACGACCCGGGCCTCCCGCCACACGAGATCCCCCTCGGCCACCCACTCCCCGACCCGGTCGACGAGGTCCGCGTTGACCTCCGGCTCCGGGAAGCCGGCCCGCACGAACATCAGCCGGCTCCGGCTCTCCATCGGAGACCTGACGCCGGGCCGCACGTCCTCGAGAGCCGCCAGGAGCATCAGCTTGCCGCGTGGCCGCACCCGCTGCTCCAGTGGCTGCCGCAATGTCCACTGTGCGTCCCGGGTCCCGGTCGTCACCGACGCGACGACGGCGTCGCCCGCCACGACCAGGTCGTCCACGGCGAGGTGCCGCCGGCCCATCTCACCGAGGTCGCACCACGTCTCTTCCGGCGCCACCACCGTCACGCCGTGCACGACGGCGAGGCGTCTGGATTCCAGGCCACGGTGGCCGAGGCAGCCGCGACGTCGTGCCTGCCCGTCAGCAGTCGGAGCCATCACGTGCAGCGGTCCCTCGAGCGCGAGGGTTTCGAGGTGCGACGGCAGGGGGATGCCGAGAAGGGCCGCGGCGGTGACGTGGGAGTAGGCGCGATCGCTCGGGAGGCCGACGGCGAACGCGGCGGCCCGGTCCACGAGACCGACGGGCACCGACCGCGCGTGGACCCCGCGGGTCGGATGCACGAGGTCGCTCCGCCGCAGGCGCGCCGGCGTGACTCCGGCCTCACGCGCGGCGGCGGTGCTGAACGGGCCGCCCACGAGGGCGGCAGGCAAGGACGCGGGCTCCATGCCCGGAGGGTGTCGAAGTCCGGCCGGCCGACCGCGGACTTCTCCACAGCACCCCGTCGAGTGAACAGAACACGCCGTCTGCACATCGGCTCGGACGGCGTGTTCTGTTCACTCGACGGGTGGGAGGGTGCGGGGGAACGCCAGAGCTCCCGCGGCTCCGGAGTGGTTCCGGGTGCCGCGGGAGCTCCTGCGTGCGGGGGTCAGGCGAGGGCGGAGGTGATCCGCTCCGTCACCGCGTCGACCTCGCCGTCGCCGTCGACCTCGACGAGGAGGCCGCGCTCCCGGTAGGTGTCCGACAGCGGCTTGGTCTCGCGGTGGTAGATGGCCATCCGCTCGCGGATGACCTCCTCGGTGTCGTCGACGCGACCCTCGATCTCGGCGCGCTTGAGCAGCCGGCCCACGACGACGTCGTCGTCGACGGTCAGCTCGAGCACGCGGTCGAGGGAGCCGCCGGACGCGGCGAGCATCCCGTCGAGGGCTTCGACCTGGGCGAGGGTGCGCGGGTAGCCGTCGAGGAGGAACCCCCGTGCGCAGTCGTCCTGGCCGAGGCGGTCCTCGACGATGGCGTTGGTGATCTCGTCGGAGACGTAGCCGCCGGCGGCGAGGATCGCCTTGACCTGCTGCCCGAGCTCGGTCTCGTTCTTGATGTTGGCGCGGAAGATGTCGCCGGTGGAGATGGCGGGGATGCCGAAGTGCTCGGCGATGCGGGAGGCCTGCGTGCCCTTACCGGCACCGGGCGGACCCAGGATGATCAAGCGCATCATGACGGGGACCCCGCGAAGTATCGGGGGGAGCGAAGCGGAGGGAGAACTTCGTGGGGTGTCATCAACGGAGGAACCCTTCGTAGTGACGCTGCTGCAGCTGGGCCTCGATCTGCTTCACGGTCTCGAGTCCGACACCGACGATGATGAGGATCGACGTGCCACCGAACGGGAAGTTCTGGTTGGCGTTGACGAGGACCAGCGCGACGAGCGGGAGGAGCGAGATGAGCGCGAGGTAGATCGCGCCGGGCACGGTGATCCGGGTCAGGACGTAGTTGAGGTACTCGGCCGTGGGTCGCCCGGCGCGGATACCCGGGATGAAGCCGCCGTACTTCTTCATGTTGTCGGCGACCTCGGTGGGGTTGAACGTGATCGACACGTAGAAGAACGTGAAGAACAGGATGAGCGCGGTGTACAGCGCCATGTAGATGGGGTGGTCGCCGCGGGTCAGGTAGCTCTGGATCCAGTCGACCCAGCCCGGGTTGACACCGTTGGGTCCCTGGTTGAACTGCGCGACGAGCGTGGGCAGCGTCAGCAGCGAGCTCGCGAAGATGACCGGGATGACGCCGGCCATGTTGACCTTGAGCGGGATGTAGGTCGAGGTGCCGCCGTAGACGCGGCGCCCCACCATCCGCTTGGCGTACTGGACCGGGATGCGGCGCTGGCTCTGCTCGACGAAGACGACGAGGGCGATGACGACCAGGCCCAGGAGGATGACGAGGAGGAAGACGCCCCAGCCGCTGCGCTGCTGGATGTCCCAGAGCGAGGTCGGGAACTGCGCGGCGATCGAGGTGAAGATGAGGAGCGACATGCCGTTGCCGACGCCCTTGTCGGTGACGAGCTCGCCCATCCACATGATGACGCCGGTGCCGGCGGTCATCGTGAGGACCATGATGAGGATCGTCACGACCGAGCTGTCGGACAGGATGTTCGTGCAGGACGGGTTGTTGAACAGCGTCTGCGGGTTCTGCGCGAAGGTGATGAGCGTCGAGCTCTGGAGGACCGCGAGACCGATCGTCAGGTAGCGCGTGTACTGCGTCATCTTCGTCTGCCCGGCCTGGCCCTCCTTCTTGAGGGCCTCGAACCGCGGGATGACCACCGTCAGCAGCTGGATGATGATGCTCGCCGTGATGTACGGCATGATCCCCAGCGCGAAGATCGACAGCTGGAGGAGCGCTCCCCCGCTGAAGAGGTTGATCAGCCCGAGCAGCTGGTTGCTGTTGTCGGCGCCGGCGATGCAGCGCTGGACGAGCGGGTAGCTGACCCCGGGGGTCGGCACGTGCGAGCCGAGCCGGAAGAGCACGATGATGAACAGCGTGAACAGCAGCTTCCTGCGCAGGTCGGGCGTCTTGAACGCGCGGCCGAAGGCGGTGAGCACAGGGTCCTCCGTAGGTGGCGGCCGGTGGGTGGTGGCCGCGTCGGTCAGCGATCCGTCACAACATACCCGGTGACCCGGCGGGGGCCGGGATGCACGGGTGGGGTGAACGCGCGGCAGGGCCGGCTCCGGGGGATGTCCCGGAGCCGGCCCTGCGACACGCGGTCATGCGGGGGCGTCAGGCGGTCGTCGCCGAGCCGCCTGCCGCCTCGATCTTCTCCTTGGCGCTGCCGGAGAACGCGTGGGCCGTGACGTTGACGGCCGACGTGATCTCGCCGCTGCCGAGCACCTTCACGAGGTGCCCGTCGCGGACGGCGCCCTTGGCGACCAGGTCCTCGACCGTCACGTCGCCACCCTGCGGGTAGTGCGTGTTCAGCCAGTCGAGGTTGACGACCTGGTACTCGGTCTTGAACGGGTTCTTGAAGCCGCGGAGCTTCGGGAACCGCATGTGCAGCGGCGTGGTGCCGCCCTGGAAGCCGGCGGGCACCTGGTACCGGGCCTTGGTGCCCTTGGTACCGCGACCCGCGGTCTTCCCGCGCTTGCCACCCTCACCGCGACCGACGCGGATCTTGGCCTGCTTGGCGCCGGGCGCCGGACGCAGGTGGTGGACCTTGAGCGCCGAGGCGCCCTCGGACGCCGCGGCCTTGGCGGCCTTCGTGGTGTCGGCCATGATCACTCAACCTCCTCGACGGCGACGAGGTGCGTCACCGTCCGGACCATGCCACGGATCTCCGGGCGGTCCTCCTTGACGACGACGTCGCCGATGCGCTTCAGACCGAGGGTGCGCAGCGTCTCACGCTGGTTCTGCTTGCCCCCGATCCCGGAACGGGTCTGGGTCACCTTGAGCCGCCCCATCACGCACCGGCCTTCGCCTCGGCCAGGCCGGCGGCCTGGGCGCGGAGCATCGCGGCGGGCGCGACCTGGTCGACCGGGAGGCCACGGCGGGCCGCGACGGCCTCCGGGCGCTCCAGGCCGCGCAGGGCCTCGACGGCCGCGTGCACGATGTTGATCGCGTTGTCCGAGCCGAGGCTCTTGGACAGCACGTCGTGGATGCCGGCGCACTCGAGCACCGCACGGACCGGGCCACCGGCGATGACACCGGTACCGGGGCTGGCGGGGCGGAGCATGACGACACCGGCGGCGGCCTCACCCTGGACGGGGTGGGGGATGGTGCCCTGGATGCGCGGGACGCGGAAGAAGTTCTTCTTCGCCTCCTCGACACCCTTGGCGATCGCCGCGGGCACCTCCTTGGCCTTGCCGTAGCCGACGCCCACGGTGCCGTCGCCGTCGCCGACGACGACGAGCGCGGTGAAGCTGAAGCGGCGGCCACCCTTGACGACCTTGGCGACGCGGTTGATGGTCACGACGCGCTCGAGGTACTGGTTCTTCTCGGCCTCGCGGGAGTCACGGCCGCCGCGACGGTCGTCGCGGCCTCCACGACGGTCGCCGCGCTCGGCGCCGCCGGTCCCGGTGCCTCGACGCTGGGGTCCTGGCATCAGATGTTCCTCTTCTCGACGTTCGTGGTGGTACGGGCAGCGAAGGTCACAGGGCCAGCCCGCCTTCCCGAGCGCCGTCCGCGATGGCGGCGACGCGACCGTGGTACTTGTTGCCGCCACGGTCGAACACGACGGCCTCGACACCCGCGGCCTTGGCACGCGAGGCGACGAGCTCGCCGACCTTCTTGGCCTTCTCGCGCTTGTCGCCCTCGAGGGCGCGCACGTCGGCCTCCATGGTCGACGCCGAGGCGACGGTCTTGCCGACCGTGTCGTCGACGACCTGGACGAAGACGTGGCGCGAGGAGCGCGAGACGACGAGGCGGGGCCGGACGGCGGTACCGCTGACCAGCTTGCGGACTCGGGTGTGACGGCGCGTGCGCGCGGCCGACTTGCCCTTGGCGCGCTTGACGATCATGGCCATCGGTTACTTACCAGCCTTTCCGACCTTGCGGCGGATGTGCTCGCCCGCGTAGCGGACGCCCTTGCCCTTGTACGGGTCGGGCTTGCGGAGCTTGCGGATGTTCGCGGCGACCTCGCCGACGAGCTGCTTGTCGATGCCCTGGACCGAGAACCGGGTCTGGTTCTCCACCGCGAAGGTGATGCCGGCCGGCGGCTCGACGGTGATCGAGTGCGAGTACCCGAGGGCGAACTCGAGGTTCGAGCCCTTGGCCAGCACGCGGTAACCGGTGCCGTGGATCTCGAGCTTCTTCTCGTAGCCCTCGGTGACACCGAGGACCATGTTGTTGATGAGCGAGCGCGTCAGGCCGTGGAGCGAGCGCGAGGCGCGCTCGTCGTCGGGCCGCTTGACCTCGAGCACGCCATCGGCCTGCTCGACGGTGATCGGCTCGGCCACGGTGTGCGAGAGCTCGCCCTTCGGGCCCTTCACGGTGACGTGCTGACCGGAGACGGTCACGTCGACACCCGAGGGGACGGTGACGGGGAGACGTCCGATTCGAGACATGTCTGCTACCCCTTACCAGACGTAGGCGAGGACTTCCCCACCCACACCCTTGTTGGCGGCCTGACGGTCGGTCAGCAGGCCGGACGACGTCGAGATGATCGCGACACCGAGACCACCGAGCACCTTGGGAAGGTTGGTGGACTTGGCGTACACGCGCAGCCCGGGCTTGCTCACGCGGCGCAGGCCGGCGATGGAACGCTCACGGTTGGGGCCGTACTTGAGGTTCACCGTGAGGGTCTTGCCCACCTCGGCGTCCTCGACGGACCAGCCGGCGATGTAACCCTCGGCCTCGAGGATCTCGGCGACGTGGCTCTTGAGCTTCGAGAACGGCATGGAGACTGCGTCCTTGTGCGCCGAGTTGGCGTTCCGGACGCGGGTCAGCATGTCCGCGATCGGGTCGGTCATGGTCATTGGGCTTCTCCGCCCTCTCTCACCGTGGTTTCTGCCGGGGATCCCGGCGGACCTGCGATGTAGATGGTCTGTGGATGGGGTGCCGCCCGGGGGCGGCGGAGGTGAGGACTTACCAGCTGGACTTGGTCACACCGGGGAGCTCGCCCGCGTGGGCCATCTCCCGCAGGCAGATCCGGCACAGGCCGAACTTGCGGTAGACCGAGTGCGGACGCCCGCAGCGCTGGCACCGCGTGTAGCCGCGGACCGCGAACTTCGGCTTCTTGTTCGCCTTGTTGACCAGGGCGGTCTTGGCCATGTCAGTTCTCCTTGAACGGGAAGCCGAGCGCCTTGAGCAGCGCGCGTCCCTCGTCGTCGTTCGTCGCGGTGGTGACGACCGTGATGTCCATGCCGCGGACGCGGTCGATCTTGTCCTGGTCGATCTCGTGGAACATCGACTGCTCCGTGAGGCCGAAGGTGTAGTTGCCGCGGCCGTCGAACTGCTTCGGCGAGAGGCCGCGGAAGTCGCGGATGCGCGGCAGCGCGATGGTGACGAGCCGGTCGAGGAACTCCCACATCCGGTCGCCGCGCAGCGTGGTGTGCGTGCCGATCGGCATGCCCTCACGCAGCTTGAACTGGGCGATGGACTTGCGGGCCTTGGTCACGACCGGCTTCTGGCCGGTGATGGCGGTGAGGTCGCGGACGGCACCCTCGATGAGCTTGCTGTCCTTGGCGGCGTCGCCGACACCCATGTTGACGACGACCTTGACGACACCCGGGACCTGCATGACGTTGGCGTAGCCGAACTGGTCACGCAGGGCGCCCTTGATCTCGTCCTGGTAGCGCGCCTTGAGGCGGGGCTTGGTAGCGGTCTCGGCCATCTCTCTCACAGGTCCTTGCCCGAGCGCGCGCCGACGCGGACACGGCTCGTCTTCTGACGGCCGTCACGCTCGACGGTCTCGACGCGGGTCTTGATCCGGGTGGGCTTCTTGTCCGAGGGGTCGACGATGGCCACGTTGCTCACGTGGATCGGCGCCTCCTGGACGACGAGGCCACCGGTGCGGCTGCCCCGGGTCGACTCGCCGGCCTTGGTGTGCCGGGTCACCCGGTTGACACCCTCGACCGTGACGCGGCCGGTCTCGCGGTTGACCGCGATGACCTTGCCGGTCTGGCCCTTGTCCTTGCCGGCGAGCACCTGGACGGTGTCGCCCTTCTTGATCTTCGAGGCCATGGTTCAGAGCACCTCCGGGGCCAGGCTGATGATCTTCATGAACTTCTTCTCGCGCAGCTCGCGCCCGACCGGGCCGAAGATGCGCGTGCCACGGGGGTCACCGTCGTTGCGGAGGATGACCGCGGCGTTCTCGTCGAAGCGGATGTAGGAACCGTCGGGACGACGGCGCTCCTTGCGCGTCCGGACGATGACGGCCTTGACGACGTCGCCCTTCTTCACGTTGCCGCCCGGGATCGCGTCCTTGACGGTGGCGACGATGGTGTCGCCGATGCCGGCGTACCGGCGACCGGAACCACCGAGAACACGGATGCAGAGGATCTCCTTCGCACCGGTGTTGTCGGCGACACGCAGTCGCGACTCCTGCTGGATCACTGTCTAACTCCTACTCGTCGTGCTGGTTCTCGCCGGGGGCGAGCCTGGCCGAACTGACTGGATTGCCTTGCGGCAGAGGCTTACTTGGCCTTCTCGAGGATCTCGACGACGCGCCAGCGCTTCGTCGCGGACAGCGGCCGGGTCTCCATGATGAGGACGCGGTCGCCGATGCCGGCGGCGTTGGCCTCGTCGTGGGCCTTGACCTTGCTCGAGCGGCGCATGACCTTGCCGTAGAGCGCGTGCTTGACGCGGTCCTCGACCTCGACGACGACGGTCTTGTCCATCTTGTCGCTCACCACGTAGCCCTGGCGGGTCTTGCGGTCGTTGCGGCTGACGGTGGTCACGGTCTCGTCCTTCTTCTCGCTCACTTGGCCTCACCCTTCACGCCGATGCCGAGCTCGCGCTCACGCATCTCGGTGTAGATCCGGGCGATGTCCTTGCGGACGGCGCGGAGCCGGCCGTGGTTGTCCAGCTGCCCGGTGGCGGACTGGAAGCGGAGGTTGAACAGCTCCTCCTTGGCCTTGCGCAGCTCGTCGACGAGACGGTCGTCGTCGAAGCCCCGCATCTCCTTGGGGCTCAGGTCCTTGGAACCGACTGCCATCAGAAGTCACCACCCTCACGCCGGACGAAGCGGCACTTCATCGGCAGCTTGTGCATCGCGAGACGCAGGGCCTCGCGCGCGACGTCCTCCGGGACACCGGAGAGCTCGAACATGATCCGACCCGGCTTGACGTTGGCGATCCACCACTCGGGGGACCCCTTGCCGGAGCCCATGCGGGTCTCGGCCGGCTTCTTGGTCAGCGGGCGGTCCGGGTAGATGTTGATCCAGACCTTTCCGCCACGCTTGATGTACCGGGTCATCGCGATACGCGCGGACTCGATCTGACGGTTCGTGACGTAGGCGGGCTCGAGGGCCTGGATGCCGTAGTCACCGAACGCGATGGTCGTACCGCCCTTGGCCATACCCGAGCGACCCGGGTGGTGCTGCTTGCGGTGCTTGACTCGACGGGGAATCAACATGGGTCAGGACTCCTCGGTGCTCGGAGCGGCCGGGGCCTGCTCCTGCTGGGCCTGGGCGGCGGGGGCCTCGGTGCGACGGGCGCGGGCCGGGCGGTCGGCGCCGTCACGACGCGGGCCGCGACCCTGGCGCGGAGCCGTGGCCTGCTGGGCCGCGAGCTCGCGAGCCGTCATGTCGCCCTTGTAGATCCACACCTTGACGCCGATGCGCCCGAACGTGGTCTTGGCCTCGTACAGGCCGTAGTCGATCTGCGCGCGGAGGGTGTGCAGCGGCACGCGACCCTCGCGGTAGAACTCGGTGCGGCTCATCTCCGCGCCGCCGAGGCGACCGGAGACCTGCACGCGGATGCCCTTGGCGCCGGCGCGGGTGGCGGACTGCATGCCCTTGCGCATGGCGCGACGGAACGAGACACGGGCCGACAGCTGCTCGGCGATGCCCTGCGCGACGAGCTGGGCCTCCTGCTCGGGGTTCTTGACCTCGAGGATGTTCAGCTGCACCTGCTTGCCCGTGAGCTTCTCGAGCTCACCGCGGATGCGGTCGGCCTCGGCGCCGCGGCGGCCGATGACGATGCCCGGGCGGGCGGTGTGGATGTCGACGCGGACGCGGTCACGCGTGCGCTCGATGTCGACACGGGCGATACCGGCGCGGTCCATGCCCGTGGACATGAGCTTGCGGATCGCCACGTCCTCCTTGACGTAGTCGCGGTAACGCTGACCCTCCTTGGTGGAGTCGGCGAACCAACGGCTCTTGTGCTCCGTCGTGATCCCGAGACGGAAGCCGTGCGGGTTGACCTTCTGACCCATCAGCGGGTGCCTCCGTTCGTGGTCTTGGCGGGCTTGGGAGCGACGACCACCGTGATGTGGCTCGTGCGCTTGTTGATGCGGCCGGCGCGGCCCTGGGCGCGCGGACGGAACCGCTTCATGGTCGGGCCCTCGTCGACGAAGGCCGCGGAGACGACGAGCTCGCGCTCGTCGAACCGCTCGGCCGTCTTGTCGGCGCGGACGCGGGCGTTGGCGATCGCGGACTCGAGGACCTTGAGGACCTGCTCGCTCGCCGCCTGGGGCGCGAAGCGCAGGACCGACACGGCGTCGGGCGCAGCCTTGCCGCGGATGAGGTCGACGACGCGACGCGCCTTCATCGGCGTGATGCGGGTGTGGCGGGCGGTCGCCCGCGACTCCAGCGTGGTGTTGTCGGTGGCCATCAGCGACGACGCCCCTTCTTGTCGTCCTTCACGTGACCCTTGAAGGTGCGGGTCGGTGCGAACTCGCCGAGCTTGTGGCCGACCATCGCCTCGGTGACGAACACCGGGGCGTGCTTGCGGCCGTCGTGGACGGCGAAGGTGTGGCCGAGCATGTCCGGGCTGATGACCGAACGGCGCGACCAGGTCTTGATGACGTTCTTGGTGCCCGCTTCGTTCTGGACATCCACCTTCTTCTGAAGGTGGTCGTCGATGAAGGGGCCCTTCTTCAGGCTACGAGGCATTCCACAGGCTCCTTATCAGCGCTTCTTGCCAGTACGACGGCGACGCACGATGAGCTTGTCGCTGGGCTTGCCGGGGCGGCGGGTGCGGCCCTCGGGCTGGCCCCAGGGGCTCACCGGGTGGCGACCACCGGAGGTGCGGCCCTCGCCACCACCGTGCGGGTGGTCGACCGGGTTCATGACGACACCACGGACGGTCGGGCGCTTGCCCTTCCAGCGCATGCGGCCGGCCTTGCCCCAGTTGATGTTCGACTGCTCGGCGTTGCCGACCTCGCCGACGGTGGCGCGGCAGCGCACGTCGACGTTGCGGATCTCACCGGACGGCATGCGCAGCTGCGCGTAGGGGCCGTCCTTGGCGACGAGCTGCACGCGCACACCGGCGGAGCGGGCGATCTTCGCGCCGCCACCGGGCTTGAGCTCGACGGCGTGGATGACCGTACCGGTCGGGATGTTGCGCAGCGGGAGCGTGTTGCCCGGCTTGATGTCGGCCGAGGGGCCGTTCTCGATCGTCGCGCCCTGCTCGAGGCCGCGCGGCGCGAGGATGTAGCGCTTCTCGCCGTCGGCGTAGTGCAGGAGCGCGATGCGCGCCGTGCGGTTGGGGTCGTACTCGATGTGCGCGACCTTGGCCGGCACGCCGTCCTTGTCGTGGCGACGGAAGTCGATGACGCGGTAGGCGCGCTTGTGGCCACCACCGATGTGACGGGTGGTGATGCGGCCGTTGCTGTTGCGACCACCGCTCTTGGTCAGCGGACGGACGAGGGACTTCTCGGGGGTGGAGCGGGTGACCTCGACGAAGTCGGCCACGCTCGACCCGCGACGCCCCGGCGTCGTCGGCTTGTACTTGCGGATACCCATGGTGTAAGTCCTCAGCTTCCTCAGGCGCCGGCGCTGCCGAAGATGTCGATCGAGCCCTCGCGGAGGGTGACGATCGCGCGCTTGGTGTCCTTGCGCTTGCCGGTGCCGAACCGCGTGCGACGGGACTTGCCCTGGCGGTTCATCGTGTGCACGGAGTCGACCTTGACCTTGAAGATCTCCTCGACGGCGATCTTGATCTCGGTCTTGTTCGACCGCGGGTCGACGAGGAAGGTGTACTTGCCCTCGTCGAGGAGGCCGTACGACTTCTCGGACACGACCGGCGCGATCAGGATGTCGCGGGGGTTCTTGCCCTGGCTCACTTCTCGTCCTCCACATCGGCCTCGGCGGCCTTCTTGGCCGGAGCCTTCTTCGCCGCGGCCTTCTTGGCGGGCTTCGCAGCGGCGACGGTCTCACCGGTGAACGCCTCGTAGGCGGCCTGGGTGAAGACGACGTCGTCGGCGCAGAGCACGTCGTAGGTGTTGAGCTGGTCGACCGCGAGCACGTGGACCTCGGCGAGGTTGCGCACCGACTTCAGCGACACGATGTCGCTGCGGTCGAGGACGACGAGCAGGTTCGGGCGCTCGGTGAGGCCGGCGAACAGGGCCTTGGCGTCCTTGGTCGAGGGGGCCTCGCCGGTGGCGATGGACTCGACGACGTGGATGCGGCCGTGGCGCGCCCGGTCGGAGAGGGCACCGCGCAGGGCGGCGGCCTTCATCTTCTTGGGGGTGCGCTGGTTGTAGTCACGCGGCTGCGGGCCGTGCACGGTGCCACCGCCGGCGAACTGCGGCGCACGGGTCGAACCCTGGCGGGCGCGGCCGGTGCCCTTCTGGCGGTAGGGCTTCTTGCCACCGCCGCGGACGTCGCCGCGGGTCTTGGTGGCGTGCGTGCCCTGGCGGGCCGCCGCGAGCTGCGCGACGACGACCTGGTGGATCAGCGGGACGTTGGTCTGGACGTCGAAGATCTCCGAGGGGAGGGTGACGTCGAGCGTCGTGGTAGCCATGGTCAGGCCCCCTTCGCGGCCGAGCGGACGAGGACGACCGCACCGCGGGGACCGGGGACGGCGCCCTTGACGAGCAGCAGGCCCTTGTCGGCGTCCACGGCGTGGATCGTGAGGTTCTGCGTGGTGTGGCGCACGCCGCCCATGCGGCCGGCCATGCGCATGCCCTTGAACACGCGGCCCGGGGTGGCGCAGCCACCGATGGAGCCGGGCTTGCGGTGGTTCTTGTGCGCACCGTGCGAGGAGCTGACGCCGTGGAAGCCGTGACGCTTCATGACACCGGCGAAGCCCTTGCCCTTGGTGGTCGCGCTGATGTCGACCGAGGAGCCGGACTCGAAGGTGTCGGCGCCGAGCTCCTGGCCGAGCGAGTACTCGCCCGCGTCGGCGGTGCGGATCTCGATGAGGAAGCGGCGCGGGGTCACGCCGGCCTTCTCGAAGTGGCCGGCCAGCGGCTTGGTGACCTTGCGGGGGTCGATGGCGCCGTAGCCGAGCTGGACGGCCGCGTAGCCGTCGACGTCGGCCGCGCGGACCTGGGTCACGACGTTCGGACCGGCCTGGATCACGGTGACGGGCACGAGTCGGTTGTTCTCGTCCCACACCTGGGTCATGCCGAGCTTGGTGCCCAGCAGACCCTTCTGGGTCTTCGTGGCAGTAGTCATCGCGAGCCTCAGAGCTTGATCTCGATGTTGACGTCAGCCGGGAGGTCGAGACGCATCAGCGAGTCGACGGCCTTCGGCGTCGGGTCGATGATGTCGATGAGGCGCTTGTGCGTGCGCATCTCGAAGTGCTCGCGGCTGTCCTTGTACTTGTGCGGCGACCGGATGACGCAGAAGACGTTCTTCTCCGTCGGCAGCGGCACGGGGCCAACCACGGTCGCACCCGCGCGGGTCACGGTGTCGACGATCTTGCGCGCCGAGCTGTCGATGACCTCGTGGTCATACGACTTCAACCGGATGCGGATCTTCTGTCCCGCCATCTGTTGTTCCGTCTCTCTCTCGCCGTCCATCTGTCAAAGTGCCGGCCCGTGGACCTCCGGCCCCCGCGGTCGGGCGTGTCGCCCTTCTTCCGCAGCTCGGGCGTCAGCGATCTCTCGCGTTCGTCCGTGGGTCGGTTGTCCGGTGGAACCGGGCCTGGCTCTTCGCCGACGAGCCGCCCCGCCGTCCGGCGGTTCAGTACCTCGTCGCGGTGGGCTCCCGGTCCCGGTCTGGGACGCGGAAGCACGCCAAGCAACCCCGCTAGTCTGCCAGAGCCCTCGCGCCGGACCAAATCGGCCGCTACACCGCCGGGGCCCCCTCCCCCGGCACCCCCGTCACCGTGGCGCGTCGAGGACTCCCCAAGAACTCTTTGACACCCCGTGCGCCGCGGTGCCACACTCCCCAAGAACCCTTTGGAGGTAGTGATGACCGACCCCGGCCACCTGCGGGCCCTCGCCCACCCGACCCGGCTGCGCATCCTGTCCCTGCTGACCGGAAGCGCCCTCACCGCCGCGGACGTCGCACGGGAGCTGGGGTTGACGCACGCCAACGCCTCCTACCACCTGCGCCTCCTGCGCGACGCCGGCGAGCTCGTCGTCGCCGGCGAGGAGAGCATCCGCGGCGGTCGCGCGGTCCGCTACCGCCATCCCTGGCGCGAGGAGGACCGCCCGGGCGGCGCGTCGACCGGTGACGTGGACCCCGGCGCGGCCGAGCTCGTCGTGCGGGCCGCCGCCCAGGAGGTGCAGCGCCGCTACCGCGACCGACGCCGGGACCTGCCCGGCATCGTCACGGACGCCGAGCTGTGGGTCGAGGAGGAGACGTGGGTGCGAGCCCGCGAGCTGCTGCTCGAGGCCGCGGCGCTCGTGCACGACGGGGCCCGGGCGCCCCGCGCCGAGGGCACGACGCTGGTCAACCTCTCGCTCTTCGCCTTCGCGCTGGACCCACGGTGAGTGGCGTCGGCGCCGCCCTCGCGCCGCTGCACGTGCGCGGGTTCTCCTGGTACCTCGCCTCGCGGACGGCCAACCTCGTCGGCACCTCGGCCGCGACCGTCGCCCTCGCCTTCGCGGTCCTCGACCTCGGCGGCTCGGCCACCGCCCTGGGCCAGGTCCTCGCGGCACGGGTGGTGCCGATGACCGCGCTCCTGCTCTTCGGGGGCGTGCTGGCCGACCGGCTCCCCCGCTCGCTCGTCCTCCAGGGCTCGAACCTAGCGAGCGCGCTGCTGCAGGGGCTCACGGCGGCGCTGCTCCTCGCCGGGGTGCGCGAGCTCTGGCCCGTCGTCGTCCTCCAGGCGCTCCAGGGCGCGGCCTCCGGGCTGGGCTTCCCGGCGATGGCCGGCATGGTGCCGACGCTCGTCCCCGCCGAGCATCTCCAGCGCGCCAACGCCCTCGTGAGCATGACCCGCGGGCTCGCGACCGTCGTGGGCCCCGGGT
Organism: Phycicoccus mangrovi; assembly: GCF_018729305.1. NCBI lineage: Bacteria > Bacillati > Actinomycetota > Actinomycetes > Micrococcales > Intrasporangiaceae > Phycicoccus > Phycicoccus mangrovi. The sequence goes on from NZ_JAHHWP010000014.1 coordinate 26,165, forward strand.
TCGGGACCCTCCTCGTCGTGACGGTCGGCTCCGGCTGGGCCGTGCTCACCGACGCGGCCCTGTGGGCCCTCGCCGCGCTCCTCCTGCTCCCGGTCCGCAGGGCCGTCGCCCGGCCGGCCCCGCCGCCCTCGCGCCCCTCGGTCGTCCGCGACCTGCGCGAGGGGTGGCAGACCTTCCGGGGCACCCCGTGGCTGTGGGTGGTCGTCACCGCCTTCGCGCTGCTCAACGCCGTCTGGGGCGGTGCCTGGCTGACGCTCGGTCCGGCGTTGGCCGAGGACACGATCGGTCGACCCGCCTGGGGCTGGGTGCTGTCGGCCGAGGCGGCCGGCGCGCTCCTCGCGACCGCCGTCCTGCTCCGCGTCCCGCTCGGCCGGCCGCTGCGGTTCGGCATGCCGGCCGTCGCCCTGCTCGGGCTCCCGCTCGTCCTGCTCGGCGGCGGGTCCCCGGCGTGGTCGCTCGTCCTCGCCGCGGTCGTGGCCGGCGTCGGGCTCGAGGTGTTCGGCATGGGCTGGAACCTCGCCGTGCAGGAGCACGTCGAGCCGGCCCAGCTCTCCCGGGCCTACTCGTACGACGCGCTGGGCTCGATGGCGCTCGTGCCCGTCGGGCAGCTCGTCGCAGGGCCGGTCGCCGAGCGGTTCGGCCTCGCCCCGGTGGTCCTCACGGGCGGGCTCGCCGTCGCCGTCATCGCGCTGGCGACGCTGGCGTCACCGGACGTGCGCCGGCTGCCCCGCGCGCCGTCACCCCACTCCGCGGCCGACCCCGCCACCGTGGCCCCAGGGTGACCAGCGCGACGCCGAGCACGAGCAGGACGCCCCCGGCGACGGCCAGCGGGGTCGGCACCTCGCCGTCGGCGACCCACGCGGTCGCGATGCCGATCGGCGGCACGAGCAGCGTGAACGGCGCGACGTCCGAGGCCGGGTGCCGCTCGAGGAGCCGGTTCCAGATGCCGTAGCCGACGAGGCTCGCGAGCAGCGCGGTGTAGGCGGTGCTCAGCCAGTTGACGCGCGAGAGGTGCGCGAGCGCGTCCCCGACCGCGGCCGGCCCGTCGACGAGCAGGCTGAGGCCGAGCGCCGGGACGGGCACGACGAGCGCCGACCAGACCGTGAGGCCCAGGCCCCCCGGCACCCCGAGCCGACGCACGAGCACGTTGCCGGTCGCCCACGACAGGGCTGCGAGGACGCAGACGACGAGCGCGACGGCGGGCACGCTGCCCCCGCGACCCAGCGCGACCACGCCGAGGCCGACGGCGCCGAGCGCCACGCCGGCCAGCTGCACGCGCAGGGGTCGCTCGCCGAGGACGAGGGCGGCGAGCCCGACGGTGAGCACCGCCTGCGCCTGGAGGACGAGCGACGCGAGCCCCGGCGGCATGCCGAGCGCCAGCGCGGAGTAGAGCAGCCCGAACTGGCCCAGGCTCATGCACAGGCCGATCGCGAGGACGCGCCGCAGCGGGGCCGCCGGCCGGGCGACGAAGGGCAGGGCGAGGAGGACGACGGCGAAGCGCAGCGCGACGAACAGCAGGGGCGGGACCCCGTCGAGCCCTCGGTCGATGACGACGAAGTTCATCCCCCAGACCAGCATGACGAGGAGGGCGGAGAGGGCGTCGCGCACCGGCATACGCCCATCCTCGTCCTCGCGCTCGGTTCAGCACCAGCGCACGATCGGTGCGTCATCCGTGTAGCGTCGCTACATGATCGAGCCGGAGCACCTCGCCACCCTCGCCGCGGTCCGCCGCACCGGCTCCGTCGGCGGCGCCGCGGCGGAGCTGGGGTACACGCCGTCGGCCGTCTCGCAGCAGGTCAAGCGGCTCGAGCGACGGGTCGGCGGGGCGGTCCTGGAACGGGTCGGGCGCGGGGTGATGCTCACCGAGCTCGGCCGCCACCTCGCCGACGAGGGCGGCGACATCCTCGAACGGCTCGAGCGGCTCGAGTCCGGACTCGGGCGGGTCACCGGGGGTCCGGTCGTCGGCGGCGTCCGGCTCGTCGCGTTCTCGACCGCGGTCCGCGGCCTGCTCGCCCCCGCGCTGCGCAGCCTCGCGACCGACGAGCCCGACCTCACCGTCACGCTCGTCGAGCGCGACCCGCACGAGGCGATCGACCTCGTCGCGTCCGGGGGCGCCGACGCGGCACTGGTCCACAACTGGGGCGACCTCCCGCTGCCGTTCCCCGAGCACCTCGAGGTCGTCGGGCTCGGGGTCGACACCGCCGACGTCCTCGTGCACCGTGACCACCGCCTGGCCGGCGCGGCGAGCACGACGGCGGCCGAGCTCGTCGACGACGCCTGGGTCTGCGCGCCCGAGGGGTCGGTCTGCCACGGCTGGCTCAGCCACATGTTCGACCTGCACGGCGCCCGTCCGCGCATCCGGCACTGGTCGTGGGAGTTCGCCTCGCACGTCGGGCTCGTCGCCGAGGGCGTGTGCGTCAGCCTCGTCCCCCGGCTGGGACGCGAGCAGCTGCCGGCATCGGTCGTCGCGGTCCCGCTCACCGACCCCGTGCCCACCCGCCGGGTCATGATGACCTGGCGCCGCAGCATGGCCCCCTCCCCCGCCATCGCCCGGGTCCGCGCGGCGCTCGTCGACGTGGCCGGGCAGCGGCTCTCCACCGGGCCCACCGCGTCCCCCTGACCGCCGCCGGTCCGGGCACGGCGAAGGGCCCGCACCCCCTGGGGGATGCGGGCCCTTCGACCGGTGGCCGGTGCGTGACCGGCGTCAGGTCACTTGGTGATCTTGGTGACCCGGCCGGCGCCGACGGTGCGGCCGCCCTCGCGGATGGCGAACTTGAGGCCCTCCTCCATCGCGATGGGCTGGATGAGCTCGACGGCCATCTCGGTGTTGTCACCGGGCATGACCATCTCGGTGCCCTCCGGCAGCTTCACGACGCCGGTGACGTCGGTGGTGCGGAAGTAGAACTGCGGGCGGTAGTTGTCGTAGAACGGGGTGTGACGGCCACCCTCGTCCTTGGACAGGATGTAGACGTTGGCGTCGAAGCCGGTGTGCGGGGTGATCGACCCCGGCTTGACGACGACCTGGCCGCGCTCGACGTCCTCGCGCTTGATGCCACGCAGGAGCAGGCCGACGTTCTCGCCCGCACGACCCTCGTCGAGGAGCTTGCGGAACATCTCGATGCCGGTGGCGGTCGTCTTGGTGGGCGGGCCGTCGTGGATGCCGACGATCTCGACCTCCTCGTTGACCTTGAGGACACCGCGCTCGATGCGGCCGGTGACGACGGTGCCACGACCGGTGATCGTGAAGACGTCCTCGACGGGCATGAGGAACGGCTTGTCGGTGTCGCGCTCCGGCTCGGGGATGTAGGTGTCGACGGCCTCCATGAGGTCGAGGACGGTCTGGCCCCACTCGGCGTCGCCCTCGAGCGCCTTGAGCGCCGAGACCTTGACGACGGGGAGGTCGTCACCGGGGAACTCGTAGGAGCTCAGCAGCTCGCGGACCTCCATCTCGACGAGCTCGAGGATCTCCTCGTCGTCGACCATGTCGGCCTTGTTGAGCGCGACGACGACGTAGGGGACGCCGACCTGGCGGGCCAGGAGGACGTGCTCCTTCGTCTGCGGCATCGGACCGTCGGTGGCGGCGACGACGAGGATCGCGCCGTCCATCTGCGCCGCACCCGTGATCATGTTCTTCACGTAGTCGGCGTGGCCCGGGCAGTCGACGTGGGCGTAGTGACGGCCCTCGGTCTGGTACTCGATGTGCGCGATGGAGATCGTGATACCGCGCTGCTTCTCCTCGGGCGCCTTGTCGATGTCGTCGAACGCGAACTGGGGGTTCAGGTCCGGGTACTTGTCGTGCAGGACCTTGGAGATCGCAGCAGTCAGCGTCGTCTTACCGTGGTCGATGTGACCGATGGTGCCGATGTTGACGTGCGGCTTGGTCCGCTCGAACTTTGCCTTCGCCACTTGATGTCCTCCTCAGGACTGATTTCTCGGTAACGCCGTTACGACCGGGCAGGACGTGGCGTCGTCTGGGGTTGGTTGGAAGTGCTTCTCTCAGGCGAGATCAGCGACCACTGTAGCGGTCACTCGCCCCGGGTCTTCTTGATGATCTCCTCGGCCACCGACTTGGGGACCTCGGCGTAGGAGTCGAACTCCATCGAGTAGTTCGCGCGACCCTGGGTCTTGGACCGCAGGTCGCCGACGTACCCGAACATCTCCGACAGCGGGACCAGGCCGCGGACGACCTTGGCGCCGGAGATGTCCTCCATCGCCTGGATGTGGCCACGCCGCGAGTTGATGTCGCCGATGACCTCACCCATGTAGTCCTCGGGGGTGCGGACCTCGACGGCCATCATCGGCTCGAGGAGGACCGGCTCGCACTTGCGGACGGCCTCCTTGAGCGCCATGGAGCCGGCGATCTTGAACGCCATCTCCGAGGAGTCGACGTCGTGGTACGCACCGTCGAGGAGCGTCGCCTTGATGCCGACCAGCGGGTAGCCGGCGAGCACGCCGTACTGCATGGCGTCCTGGATGCCGGCGTCGACCGACGGGATGTACTCGCGCGGGATGCGGCCACCGGTGACCTTGTTGGAGAACTCGTAGAGCTCGCCCTCGGCGGTGTCCAGCGGCTCCAGCGCGATCTGGACCTTCGCGAACTGGCCCGAGCCACCCGTCTGCTTCTTGTGGGTGTAGTCGTAGCGCTCGAGGGTCCGCTTGATGGTCTCGCGGTAGGCGACCTGCGGCTTGCCGACGTTGGCCTCGACCTTGAACTCGCGACGCATGCGGTCGACGAGGATGTCGAGGTGGAGCTCGCCCATGCCGGCGATGATCGTCTGGCCGGTGTCCTCGTCGAGGTGCACCTGGAAGGTCGGGTCCTCCTCGGCCAGCTTCTGGATCGCGGTGCCGAGCTTCTCCTGGTCGCCCTTGGTCTTGGGCTCGATGGCGACCTGGATGACGGGCTCCGGGAAGGTCATCGACTCGAGCACGACCGGCTTGTCGATGTCGCAGAGGGTGTCACCGGTGGTCGTCGTCTTCAGACCGATGGCGGCGTAGATGTGGCCCGCCATCGCGTCCTCGACCGGGTTCTCCTTGTTGGCGTGCATCTGGAAGAGCTTCCCGATGCGCTCCTTCTTCACCTTGGTGCTGTTGAGCACCTGGGTGCCGGCGGAGATGTGGCCGGAGTAGACGCGGATGAAGGTCAGCGTGCCGAAGAACGGGTGCGAGGCGACCTTGAAGGCGAGCGCGGAGAACGGCTCGTCCTTGCTGGGCTTGCGCTCGACCTTCTCGTCCTCGTTGCCCGGGGCGTGACCCTCCATCGCCGGCACGTCGAGCGGCGAGGGGAGGTAGTCGACGACCGCGTCGAGCATCGGCTGGACGCCGCGGTTCTTGAACGCGGAGCCGCACAGGACCGGGTAGACCTCGGAGGCGATGGTCAGGCGGCGGATGCCGGCCTTGATCTCCTCGGGGGTGAGCTCGCCACCCTCGAGGTACTTCTCCATGAGGGCGTCGTCGGACTCGGCGACGCGCTCGATGAGCTGGTGGCGGTACTCCTCCACGCGCTCGACGAGGTCGGCCGGGATGTCCTGGATCTCGTACTTGGCACCCATGGTGACGTCGCCCTTGGCGTCGCCCTCCCACACGAGCGCGCGCTTGTAGATGAGGTCGACGACACCGACGAAGTCGTTCTCGGCGCCGATCGGCAGCTGGAGCACGAGCGGCTCCGCACCGAGGCGGTCCTTGATGGTGTCGACGGTGAAGTAGAAGTCCGCGCCGAGCTTGTCCATCTTGTTGACGAAGCAGATGCGCGGGACGTTGTACTTGTCCGCCTGGCGCCAGACCGTCTCGGACTGGGGCTCGACGCCCTCCTTGCCGTCGAAGACGGCGACGGCGCCGTCGAGGACGCGCAGCGAGCGCTCGACCTCGACCGTGAAGTCGACGTGACCGGGGGTGTCGATGATGTTGATCTGCGACCCCTCCCAGAAGGAGGTGACGGCGGCGGAGGTGATGGTGATCCCCCGCTCCTTCTCCTGCTCCATCCAGTCGGTGGTGGAGGCGCCGTCGTGCGTCTCGCCCATCTTCCGGTTGACACCGGTGTAGAAGAGGATGCGCTCGGTCGCCGTGGTCTTGCCGGCGTCGATGTGCGCCATGATGCCGATGTTGCGGACCTTCTTGAGGTCCGTCAGGACGTCCTGTGCCACGTTCTGTGCTCTCGTCTCGTCGCGTCGGGGGTGGTGCGGGGTGGTGCGGTCGTGCACCGGTGGCCCGGGGAGCCGGCCGCGGGACGGCGCGGCTCCCCGGACGGGGTCACCAGCGGTAGTGCGCGAAGGCCTTGTTGGACTCGGCCATCTTGTGCGTGTCCTCGCGACGCTTCACCGCGGCGCCGAGGCCGTTGGACGCGTCGAGGATCTCGTTCATGAGGCGCTCGGTCATCGTCTTCTCACGACGCTGACGCGAGTAGCCGACGAGCCAGCGCAGCGACAGCGTCGTCGCGCGGTTCGGCTTGACCTCGATCGGGACCTGGTAGGTCGCACCGCCGACGCGGCGGGACTTGACCTCGAGCGTCGGCTTGATGTTGTCGAGCGCGCGCTTGAGCGTCTGCACCGGGTCGGTGCCGGTCTTCTCGCGGCAGCCCTCGAGCGCGCCGTAGACGATGCGCTCGGCGGTGGACTTCTTGCCGTCGAGGAGGACCTTGTTGACCAGCGAGGTCACCAGCGGGGACTGGTGGACCGGGTCGATGACGAGCGGCCGCTTCGGAGCGGGACCCTTGCGCGGCATCAGCTCTTCCCCTTCTTCGCGCCGTAGCGGCTGCGCGCCTGCTGACGGTTCTTGACGCCCTGGGTGTCGAGGGCGCCGCGGATGATCTTGTAGCGCACGCCGGGGAGGTCCTTCACACGACCGCCGCGGACGAGCACCATCGAGTGCTCCTGGAGGTTGTGGCCGACACCGGGGATGTAGGCGGTGACCTCGATGCCGCTCGTGAGGCGCACGCGGGCGACCTTGCGGAGGGCGGAGTTCGGCTTCTTGGGGGTGGTCGTGTACACGCGCGTGCACACGCCGCGGCGCTGCGGGGAGCCCTTGAGGGCAGGCGTCTTGGCCTTGACGGCCTTGTCCTGCCGGCCCTTGCGCACCAGCTGGTTGATGGTAGGCAACCTGGATCCTTCGGTCTGGTCTGGTCAAGCGACGGCGGTCGCGCCGTCACTCCTTGTCATGGCCGCTGCTCGACCCCCGCGTTCGGGTGTGTCGCACCGGCTGCTCCTCCCTGCACTCCCCATGCGCCATTCCCCGGGGGGGGACGTGGTGTGGTGGGGCGCCCGGCAGGAGGTGGGCGAGGCCGTGCCCGTCGCCTCGCGGCGCCGGTCCCGGCTCCTGGGTCTGGTCCTAGCCAGACACAACACCCAAGGATACCGGGCCGCGCGTGGCCACCCAAATCGGTTGCCGGCGCCCTGCCCGCGTCAGAGCCGGTCGAACGCCGGGGCGTAGCGGAAGGGGCCCGCGAGCCCCGGGTGCCAGGCCCGCAGCCGCAGCAGCTGGAAGAACCGGTCCTCCCACGGCCCGGGAGACGCCACCCCGTGGTCGGCCGCGGTCTCGAACCCGAAGGCGCCGTAGAACCCCGGGTCGCCGAGGAGCACGACCGAGGGCTCGGCGAGCTGCTCGGCGGTCGCGACGACCGAGGCGACGAGGGCCGAGCCGATGCCCTGCCCCATGTGGTCCGGGCGCACCGCCAGCGGCCCGAGGCCCACCGAGGGTCCCTCCCCCAGGGAGGCACGGCTGCAGACGACGCTGCCGACGACACCGCCGTCGAGCTCGGCGACGAAGGTCAGCGCCGGCAGCAGGTCGCCGTCGGCCCGCAGCCCGTCGACGAGCCGCGCCTCGGGGGTGCCGTCGGAGAAGTCCGTCGTCGCGAAGGCGGCGAGGACGAGGTCGCGGACCGGCCCGGCGTCCTCGGGACGCTCCGGGCGGATGACGAGATCGCGGCGCACCGGGTCATCCTCCCCCGGCGGGCGCCCCGGACGCGAACGAGTACAGCGCGTACTCGAGCTCGCGACCGTCACGCCGGACCGGCAGCACCACCTCGGCCACGGCGTCGCCCGGCTCGGCCACCGAGCGCAGGGCCTCGAGGAGGGCCGGCGCCCGGTGCGAGGACCACACGGCGAGCCGGCCTCCCGGCCGCAGCACCCGCCGGGCCACCGCCAGCGAGTCCGGCTCGTAGAGAGCCGCGTTGGCGGTGTGGACGAGGAAGTCCGGACCGTTGTCGACGTCGAGCAGGACGAGGTCCCACGGCCCGTCCGGGGCAGCCCTCCCCGCGAGGACGTCCGCGACGTCCGCCACGTGGAGGGCGCACCGCTCCCCCTCGAGCCCGGCCAGCTCCTCGACGAGGCCCGCCCGGGCCCACGCCACGAGCGGCGCCGCGAGCTCGACCACGTCGACGTGGCGCACGCGCGGGTCGGCGAGGACGGCCCGGGTGGTGAAGCCCAGGCCGAGCCCCCCGACGAGCACGCGGGCCGGCGCCGGGTGGTGCCGCAGCGCCTCGTCGGCCAGCACCCGCTCGGTGGAGACGTCGACGGTGTCCATCGCGAAGACGCCGTCGACGACGAGCTGGAGGACCCCCTCGTCCCGACGCAGCACCACCTCGCCCGCCGGCGTCCCGGCCCGCGCGAGCGTCACCGGCGGCTCGTCCATCCGGTCAGCCTAGGCGTCCGCCGCCGGGAACGCCGACGGGCGGGCGCCCGTGGTCTCCCACGTGGTGCCCGCCCGTGCGGCGGTGCGGCGGCTCAGAGCCGGTCGAGACCGAGCTCGCTGTCGTCGAGGCGGACGGCCTCGCCGGAACCCGGGCCGAACGAGAACGCGTAGTCCTCGTAGTTCGGCATCGAGTACATCGCGGCCTTGGCCTCCTCGGTCGGCTCCACCGCGATGTTGCGGTAGCGGGTCAGACCCGTGCCGGCCGGGATGAGCTTGCCGAGGATGACGTTCTCCTTGAGGCCGAGGAGGGAGTCGGAACGACCCTCCATGGCGGCCTCGGTGAGGACGCGGGTGGTCTCCTGGAAGGAGGCCGCCGACAGCCACGACTCGGTCGCGAGCGAGGCCTTGGTGATGCCCATGAGCTCGGGACGACCCGAGGCCGGCTTGCCGCCCTCGGCGACGACGCGACGGTTCTCCTCCTCGAAGCGCCCACGCTCGGCGAGCATGCCCGGGAGCAGGTCCGCGTCGCCCGACTCGATGATCGTGATCCGGCGCAGCATCTGCCGGACGATGACCTCGATGTGCTTGTCGTGGATCGACACACCCTGCTGGCGGTAGACGTTCTGCACCTCGTCGACGAGGTGCTCCTGCGTCTTGCGCGGGCCGAGGATGCGCAGCACCTGCTTGGGGTCGATGGACCCCTGCGTCAGCTGCGCACCGACCTCGACGTGCTGGCCGTCCTGCACGAGCAGGCGCGCACGCTTGGTCACCGGGTAGGCGTGCTCCTCGGAGCCGTCGTCCGGCGTGAGCAGGAGGCGACGCGCCTTGTCGGTCTCCTCGATCGTCACGCGGCCGGAGGCCTCGGCGATCGGCGAGACACCCTTGGGCGTGCGGGCCTCGAAGAGCTCGACGACACGCGGCAGACCCTGCGTGATGTCGTCACCGGCCACACCACCGGTGTGGAAGGTACGCATCGTCAGCTGGGTGCCGGGCTCACCGATGGACTGCGCCGCGATGATGCCGACGGCCTCACCGATGTCGACGAGCTTGCCGGTGGCCAGCGAGCGGCCGTAGCACTTGGCGCAGGTCCCGACCTTGGAGTCGCAGGTGAGGACCGAGCGGACCTTGACCGAGTCGACGCCGGCCGCGAAGAGCGCGCCGATGACGACGTCCCCGAGGTCGATGCCGGCCTCGGCGAGGACCTCGCCGTCCTTGACGACGTCCTCGGCGAGCGAGCGGGCGTAGACCGAGGTCTCGACGTCGTCGTGGACCGCGCGGGTGCCGGTGCGCTCGTCGGTGCTCGCGATCGGCATCTTGAGGCCACGCTCGGTGCCGCAGTCGTCCTCACGGATGATGACGTCCTGCGACACGTCGACGAGACGACGGGTCAGGTAGCCCGAGTCCGCCGTGCGCAGCGCCGTGTCGGCCAGGCCCTTGCGGGAGCCGTGCGTCGAGATGAAGAACTCGAGCACGGTGAGGCCCTCGCGGAAGTTCGCGCGGATCGGCCGCGGGATGATGTCGCCCTTCGGGTTCGACACCAGGCCACGCATGCCGGCGATCTGGCGCAGCTGCATCCAGTTACCGCGAGCACCGGAGGAGACCATCTTGAAGATGGTGTTCGTCCTCGGGATGTTCGCCTCCATCTCCTTGGCGACCTCGTTCGTGGCCTGCGTCCAGATCTCGATGAGCTCCTGGCGACGCTCGTCGTCGGTGATCAGACCGCGCTCGTACTGCGTCTGGACCTTCGTGGCCTTGGTCTCGTAGCCGTCGAGGATCTCGAGCTTGCGGGGGGGCGTCACGACGTCGGAGATGGCGACCGTGGTGCCCGAGCGGGTCGCCCAGTGGAAGCCGTACTCCTTGAGCGCGTCGAGGCTCGCCGCGACCTGCACCTTGCTGTACCGCTCGGCGAGGTCGTTGACGATCGTCGACAGGCGCTTCTTGTCGACCTGGTCGTTGACGAACGGGTAGTCCATCGGGAGCGTCTCGTTGAAGAGCGCGCGACCCAGGGTGGTCTCGACCGTCATCGCCGGCACGTAGCCCTCGGCGTCGAGCTCGATGCCCTCGGGCAGCTCGGTCATCGGCGTCGGCACGAGGTGCTCGAGACGGATCTTCACGAGCGAGCCGAGCTCGATCTGGCCGGCGTCGAAGGCCATGCGGGCCTCGGACACCGTCGAGAACGCCCGCCCGGCGCCCTTGCCGTCCTCGACCTCGGAGGTGAGGTGGTACAGGCCGATGATCATGTCCTGGGTGGGCATGGTCACGGGACGGCCGTCGGCCGGCTTGAGGATGTTGTTCGAGGACAGCATGAGGATGCGGGCCTCGGCCTGGGCCTCCGCCGACAGCGGCACGTGCACGGCCATCTGGTCACCGTCGAAGTCCGCGTTGAACGCGGTGCAGACGAGCGGGTGGATCTGGATGGCCTTGCCCTCGACGAGCTGCGGCTCGAAGGCCTGGATGCCGAGGCGGTGCAGCGTGGGCGCACGGTTGAGCAGCACCGGGTGCTCGGTGATGACCTCTTCGAGGACGTCCCAGACCTGGGGGCGCTGACGCTCGACCATGCGCTTGGCCGACTTGATGTTCTGGGCGTGGTCGAGGTCGACGAGCCGCTTCATGACGAAGGGCTTGAAGAGCTCGAGCGCCATCTGCTTCGGCAGGCCGCACTGGTGCAGCTTGAGCTGCGGGCCGACGACGATGACCGAACGGCCGGAGTAGTCGACGCGCTTGCCGAGCAGGTTCTGGCGGAACCGGCCCTGCTTGCCCTTGAGCATGTCGGACAGCGACTTGAGCGGACGGTTGCCGGGGCCCGTCACCGGGCGGCCGCGACGGCCGTTGTCGAAGAGGCTGTCGACGGCCTCCTGGAGCATCCGCTTCTCGTTGTTGACGATGATCTCGGGCGCACCGAGGTCGAGCAGCCGCTTGAGGCGGTTGTTGCGGTTGATGACGCGGCGGTACAGGTCGTTGAGGTCCGAGGTCGCGAAGCGGCCACCGTCGAGCTGCACCATCGGGCGCAGGTCCGGCGGGATGACCGGGATCGCGTCGAGGACCATGCCGGCCGGCTGGTTCGTCGTCGTCTGGAAGGCGGAGACCACCTTGAGGCGCTTGAGGGCGCGGGTCTTGCGCTGGCCCTTGCCCGTGGCGATGATCTCGCGCAGCGACTCGGCCTCGGCGTCGAGGTCGAAGGTCTCGAGGCGCTTCTGGATCGCCGCGGCGCCCATCCCGCCCTCGAAGTAGAGACCGAAGCGGTCGCGCATCTCGCGGTAGAGGACCTCGTCGCCCTCGAGGTCCTGGACCTTGAGGTTCTTGAAGCGGTCCCAGACCTGCTCGAGGCGCTCGACCTGCTGGTCGGCGCGACGGCGGATCGCGTTCATCTCGCGCTCGGCGGAGTCGCGGACCTTGCGCTTGGCGTCGGACTTGGCACCCTCGGCCTCGAGGGCGGCGATGTCGTCCTCGAGCTTCTTGGCGCGGCCCTCGACGTCGGCGTCGCGGCGGTTCTCGATCTCCTTCTTCTCGACCTGGATCTGGGCCTCGAGCGAGGGCAGGTCGGCGTGCCGCTGGTCCTCGTCGACGGACGTGATCATGTAGGCCGCGAAGTAGATGACCTTCTCGAGGTCCTTCGGGGCGAGGTCGAGCAGGTACCCGAGGCGGCTCGGGACACCCTTGAAGTACCAGATGTGGGTGACGGGGGCGGCGAGCTCGATGTGGCCCATCCGCTCACGACGCACGGCGGCACGGGTCACCTCGACGCCGCAGCGCTCGCAGATGATGCCCTTGAAGCGGACCCGCTTGTACTTGCCGCAGGCGCACTCCCAGTCCCGGGTCGGGCCGAAGATCTTCTCGCAGAAGAGGCCGTCCTTCTCGGGCTTGAGGGTGCGGTAGTTGATCGTCTCGGGCTTCTTGACCTCACCGTGGCTCCAGGCGCGGATCGAGTCCGCGGTGGCGAGGCCGATCCGGAGCTCGTCGAAGAAGTTGACGTCGAGCACGTGGTTCCTTCTTTCGTTTCTTACGTCAGTCGTGGTCTGTCAGGTGGTGTGTCGAGCGGGTGGTGGGCCGGGGCGCGCACGGCGCCCCGGCCCCGCACCTGTCAGACCTCTTCGACGCTGCTCGGCTCGCGCCGGGACAGGTCGATGCCGAGCTCCTCGGCGGCGCGGAAGACGTCGTCCTCCGCGTCGTGCATCTCGATGGTGGACCCGTCGCTGGACAGGACCTCCACGTTGAGGCAGAGGGACTGCATCTCCTTGATGAGCACCTTGAAGGACTCGGGGATGCCGGGCTCGGGGATGTTGTCGCCCTTGACGATCGCCTCGTAGACCTTGACGCGGCCGTTGACGTCGTCGGACTTGATGGTGAGCAGCTCCTGCAGCGCGTAGGCCGCGCCGTACGCCTCGAGGGCCCAGACCTCCATCTCACCGAAGCGCTGGCCACCGAACTGGGCCTTACCGCCGAGCGGCTGCTGGGTGATCATCGAGTAGGGACCCGTGCTGCGCGCGTGGATCTTGTCGTCCACGAGGTGGTGCAGCTTGAGGATGTACATGTAGCCGACCGAGACGGCCTCGGGGAACGGCTCGCCGGAGCGGCCGTCGAAGAGGCGGGCCTTGCCCGAGCCGTCGATGAGGCGGACGTCGTCGCGGGTCTTGCGCGTGCTGTCGAGCAGACCGACGATCTCGTTCTCGCGGACACCGTCGAACACCGGCGAGGCGACGCGGGTGCCGGCCGGGGCCTGGCGCGCGTCCTCGGGGATGAGCTCGGCCCACTCGGGCTTGCCCTCGATCTCCCAGCCGCGGCTGGCGGCCCAGCCGAGGTGGAGCTCGAGGATCTGCCCGACGTTCATGCGGCCGGGGACACCGAGCGGGTTGAGCACGACGTCGACCGGGGTGCCGTCCTCGAGGAAGGGCATGTCCTCGACCGGGAGGATCTTGGAGATGACGCCCTTGTTGCCGTGGCGGCCGGCGAGCTTGTCGCCGTCGGTGATCTTGCGCTTGTTCGCCACGTAGACGCGGACCAGCTGGTTGACGCCCGGGGGCAGCTCGTCGCCCTCGTCCTTGTCGAAGACCTTGACGCCGATGACGGTGCCGGTCTCGCCGTGGGGGACCTTGAGGGAGGTGTCGCGGACCTCGCGCGCCTTCTCGCCGAAGATCGCGCGCAGCAGGCGCTCCTCCGGGGTCAGCTCGGTCTCGCCCTTGGGCGTGACCTTGCCGACGAGCAGGTCGCCGTCGCGGACCTCGGCACCGATGCGGATGATGCCGCGCTCGTCGAGGTCGGCGAGGACGTCCTCGGAGACGTTCGGGATGTCCCGGGTGATCTCCTCGGGGCCGAGCTTGGTGTCGCGGGCGTCGACCTCGTGCTCCTCGATGTGGATCGAGGAGAGGACGTCGTCCTGGACCAGGCGCTGGCTGAGGATGATCGCGTCCTCGTAGTTGTGGCCCTCCCACGGCATGAACGCCACGAGGAGGTTGCGCCCGAGCGCCATCTCGCCACCGTCGGTCGCGGGACCGTCGGCGATGAGCTGGCCGGCCTCGAGGCGCTGGCCCTCGTCGACGCGCACGACCTGGTTGTAGCTGTTGCCCTGGTTCGAGCGGTCGAACTTCGCGATGCGGTAGGTCCGCGAGGTGCCGTCGTCGGCGGCGACGGTCACGAGGTCGGCGGAGACCTCGGTGACGACACCGGCCTTCTCGGCGACGACGACGTCACCGGAGTCGACCGCGGCGCGGAACTCCATGCCGGTGCCGACGAGCGGGGCCTCGGCCCGCACGAGCGGGACGGCCTGGCGCTGCATGTTCGAGCCCATGAGCGCGCGGTTGGCGTCGTCGTGCTCGAGGAACGGGATGAGCGCGGTGGCCGCGGACACCATCTGGCGCGGGGAGACGTCGATGTAGTCGACCTCGGCCGCCGGGACGTACTCGACCTCGCCACCCTTGACGCGCACGAGCACGCGCTCGTCGGCGAAGTGGGTGCCGTCCTCGGAGAGCGTCGCGTTCGCCTGGGCGATGACGTGCTCGTCCTCCTCGTCGGCGGAGAGGTAGTGGACGTCGTCGGTCACGCGACCCTTGTCGACCTTGCGGTACGGGGTCTCGATGAAGCCGAAGGAGTTGATCCGCCCGTAGGACGCGAGCGAGCCGATGAGGCCGATGTTCGGGCCCTCAGGGGTCTCGATCGGGCACATGCGGCCGTAGTGCGACGGGTGGACGTCGCGGACCTCCATGCCGGCGCGGTCACGGGAGAGACCACCCGGGCCGAGGGCCGACAGACGCCGCTTGTGCGTCAGGCCCGCGAGCGGGTTGTTCTGGTCCATGAACTGGGAGAGCTGGCTGGTGCCGAAGAACTCCTTGATGGACGCCACGACCGGGCGGATGTTGATGAGCGTCTGCGGCGTGATCGCCTCGACGTCCTGGGTCGTCATCCGCTCGCGGACGACGCGCTCCATCCGGGACAGGCCGGTGCGGACCTGGTTCTGGATGAGTTCGCCGACGTTGCGCAGGCGGCGGTTGCCGAAGTGGTCGATGTCGTCGGTCTCGACGCGGATGTCGACGGCCTCGCCGCGGCGGGTGCCGGGCATCGTCTCCTCGCCGGCGTGCAGCGCGACGAGGTACTTGATCGTGGCGACGATGTCCTCGAGCCCGAGGGTCGAGGTCGACAGCTCGGTGTCGAGGCCGAGCTTCTTGTTGATCTTGTACCGGCCGACCTTCGCGAGGTCGTAGCGCTTGCCGTTGAAGTAGAGGTTGTCGAGCAGCGTCTGCGCGGCCTCCTTGGTCGGCGGCTCGCCCGGGCGCAGCTTGCGGTAGATGTCGAGCAGCGCGTCGTCCTGACCCGTCGTGTTGTCCTTCTCGAGGGTCATGCGCATCGACTCGTAGTCGCCGAACTCCTCGAGGATCTCGGCCTCGGACATGCCGAGGGCCTTGAGGAGGACCGTGACGGACTGCTTGCGCTTGCGGTCGACGCGCACGCCGACCATGTCGCGCTTGTCGATCTCGAACTCGAGCCAGGCGCCGCGGCTCGGGATGACCTTGGTGGAGTAGACGTCCTTGTCGGAGGTCTTGTCCGGGGTGCGCTCGAAGTAGACGCCCGGGGAGCGGACGAGCTGCGAGACGACGACGCGCTCGGTGCCGTTGATGATGAAGGTGCCGCGCTCGGTCATGAGCGGGAAGTCGCCCATGAAGACCGTCTGGCTCTTGATCTCGCCGGTCGTGTTGTTCATGAACTCGGCGGTGACGAACAGGGGCGCGGAGTAGGTCTGGTCGCGCTCCTTGCAGTCCTCGATCGAGTACTTGACGTCCTCGAAGCGGTGGTCGCGGAAGCTCAGCGACATCGAGCCGCTGAAGTCCTCGATCGGGGAGATCTCCTCGAAGATCTCCTCGAGGCCGGAGCGCTCCGGCACGTCGTCGCGGCCGGCCTCGAGGGCGGCGGCGACGCGCTCCTGCCAGCGCTCGTTGCCGAGCAGCCAGTCGAAGCTCTCGGTCTGCAGGGCGAGGAGGTCCGGGACCTCCAGCGGCTCACGGATCTTGGCGAACGAGAGACGGCCCGAAGCCGTCAGAGCGGTGGTCATCTTGGACGTGGTGCGCGAGGCAGCCAAGGAGGGTTCCTTCCACGGGCCTGGTCTGTTGTGCGAACTGGCCGCTCCCGACCCCTCCGACCACCGTGTGCCGTGCCCACGCGGGTCCACCCGGGACAGCCGGGGGCATGGCGATGGGACGACTCGACGACGAGCGAGGGAAGGTTAGGGGCAGCGCAAAGAGATAGCATACCCGAAGAAGGCAGCACCGTCCAACCGCGTCAAGCCCCCAGGCTCCCGGTGCGGCCCCCCGCGTGAGCGGGTGACGCGCAACAGGATGACGCCGCCGGGTGCCCGCGTCAAGCGAAACCGCCGTTCCCGGCGTGCCGCGCCGTGCCGGACGGGCCCGCAGGACGCCCCGCGGGGCCGCGTCAGTAGGCCGAGAGCCGCTCGACGAGCCAGCGTCCGTCGACCTTGCGCATCGTCGCGATGACCCGGTTCTGGTCCACGGAGGGCTGCTCCTCGCCCTCGGCCGTCTTGGCCTGGTTGAGGAAGACCTGGACGGTGACGGTGTCCGGGGTCTGCCCCATGACGCCGGCCTCGTAGCTGCGGGCCTGGACGGTCACCTTCTGCTTCTCGGCGACCGGGGCGATGGCCCCGGCCATCGTCGTGGCGTACTCCGTCCGGAAGGAGCCGGTGAGCAGGCCGGCGTTGCGCTGCGCCTGGGCGTCGAGGGTCTTCCAGCTGTAGGAGAGCAGCTGCTCGAGGGAGGTGCGTGCGGCCGCCGTCGCGGCCCGGGCGTCGCGCTCGCGGGCCCCGGGGTCGCGCAGCGACACGGTGAGGACGAGCGCGAGGGCGACGAGGGCGACGACGAGGAGGGTCAGCGGGGCCGCCGCACCGGCCGGCAGGCGGCCTCGGCGCCCGGCCCCCTCGCCGCCCCCCTCGTCGGGCTCCACCGGGTCGATCGGCTGGGGCTCCCCGGGCTCGAGGACCTCCGGCTCGACGACCTCGGGCTCGGGGGCCGGCGTCGTCGCGGGCGCGGGGACGTCCCCCGACGGGCGTCCGTGCCGGCGGCGCTGGCCGGCGACCCGGGGGCGACGACGGTCATCCGACGAACTCAAGGCGCTCCACCTTCCACGTGCCGCCGAGCTCCCGGAGGCCGAGCTTGACCCGGTAGGTCTTGGTCTCGCCGTCCGGGACGTTGGTGTTGGTCGTCGGCGCGACGATGCCGACGATGACCTGCGCGGAGTCGCGGTCGCCCGAGACGAGGGCGGCTTCGGCCCGCTCGACCCGCGACGTCGACTTGTTCTCGACGACGACGCTGCGCAGGTCGGCCAGGCTCTTGCCGTAGCTGTCGAGGAACTCCCCCGTGGCCCCGTCCTGCACCCGCCGGGTGTCGGTGTCGACCTGCCGGTAGTCGAGCGTCGCGAAGTTGACGGCCAGCTGCCGGCCGGCCGCGAGCGCGTCGCGCTGGGCCTGCTCGAGCTGCCGGCCCTCGTACCAGGCGCGGCCGCGGGTCGCGCCGAGCACGACCGTCGCGATGACGACGAGCGCGACGAGGGCCCACAGGACGCGGACGGTGCGGGTCATCGGGTGGCCTCCTCCATGATCCAGGACAGGCCGCCGCCGGCGGCCGGGGCGACGGGCGCCGAGACCGTGGCCGGCGCCCCGTAGGCGGTGGTCCCCAGCGGGACCGGCTCGGAACCGTACGCCATGGCGTAGCTCGCGCTGCCGGCCGGGCGGGCCCCCGGTGCGTTCTGGGCGCCGCGGACGCTCGAGGCCGAGCCGCGCGGCAGCGAGCAGCGGGCGTCGGTGTTGACCTCCGGCAGCCCGCTCGTCCGGTTGGGGTCGGTCCTCGTCGTGCCCCCGTAGCCCTGCGTGCACGGGCCGGGCGACTGCGAGAGCTGGAGCCCGAAGTGCGCGGTGCCGTCGCCGGGGACGACGGTGTAGCCGCCCGCGACGACCTCGGGGTAGGTGATGAGGAGCTGGTCGATGCCGTCGACGCGGGCGCTCGTCACCTGCCCGACCGTCACGAGGTTGGCGAGGAGCGTGGCGAGCGAGGTGCGGTTCTCGGCGACGACGGCCTCGAGCTCGGCGGACGCCACGGTGCCGCGGTCGAGGACGACGCGCAGGTCGGGGTCGGAGTCGCGCAGCGTCTCGGAGATCCGGGCGAGGTTGCCCGAGAACGTCCTGATCTGCGAGGCGCCCTCGCGCTGGGTGTCGAGAACGACCTTGCCCGAACGCAGGAGGGCCACGGTGTCGGGCAGCGCCTCGATCGCGCTGCGGGTCAACGCGTCCCCGTCGTCGATGAGCCGGCCGAGGTCGTCGCCGGTGCCCTCGAAGCCGGTGCCGAGCTCGTCGACGACGGTCGAGAGGTCGTCCTTCGGGACGCTGCGCACGGTGCGGTCGACGTCGAGCAGCAGCTGGTCGACGCGCAGCGGGGTCGCGGTGTCGTCGCGCGGGACGACGTCGCCGTCGGCGAGGTAGGGGGCCCCCGCGGCCCGCGGCTGGAGGTCGAGGTACTGCTCCCCCACCGCCGAGCGGTTCTCGACGACGGCGCGGGTGTCGGTCGGCACCTCGACGCCGCTCTCGAGCTTCGCGTGGACCCGGACGCCGTCGGCGCTGAGCGTCAGCTCCTCGACCCGGCCGACCCGCACCCCGCGGTAGGTCACCTCGGCGCCCTCGAAGATGCCGCCGGAGCTCGCGAGGTCGACGACGACGGTCGGCCCGGTGCCGAACACGCGCTCGGTCAGCCCGACGTAGCTCGCCGAGAGGATGGAGGTCGCGACGACGGTGATGACGAGGAAGAGCCCGAGCTGGACCCGGGTCAGGCGACGGATCACGGCTGCCCCCCGGTGTAGAGCGTCGTCCACGAGGCGTCGTCGGCCGCGCCGCCCCCGAGGCAGACCGGCGGGCACAGCGGGCCGCCGGAGCGCGTCGGTAGCGGCAGGCTCGGGAGGATGGTCGGAACCGGCACCGTGACGGTCGGCACGCTGGTCGGCAGGACCGTGGGCAGCGACGTCGGCAGGATCGTCGGGCGCGACGTCGGGAGGATCGTCGGCAGCGCGGTGGGCAGCGGCAGCGTGAGGCCCCGCAGGTCGAGGTCGGCGGTCACGTGCAGGTTCGTGTAGTCACCCTTGATCGCCTGGAGCGAGGAGTCGGGGAAGGGGTAGGTGAGGAGCAGCTGGAGGCTCTTCGGCAGGTCGTCGCCGGCCTTGTTCAGCTGCGCGAGAACCGGCTTCAGCGCGGCCAGGTTCGCCAGCGTGTCCTCGCGCGAGGCCCGGACGACGCGGGTGCCGACCTTCCCGAGCCGGTCGAGGGAGGTGAGCATCGTCGTCAGCTGCTCGCGCTGGTCGGCGAGGATCGTCAGGCCCTTCGGCAGCTCCCGCAGCACGCCCTCGAGCTCGCCGCGTCGTTGCGCGAGGCTCGCGCTCAGCCGGTCGATGCCGTCGATGGCCCGGACGATCTCGGCCTTCTGGTCGTCGAGGCCGCCGACGAAGGTGTCGAGCTGCGTGACGAGGCTGCGGATGTCGTCGGTCCGACCGCGCAGGGCGTCGTTCAGCTCGGTCTCGATGACCTTGAGCTGCCCGACTCCCCCGCCGTTGAGCAGCATCGAGAGGGCGGCCAGCACCTCCTCGACCTCGGGGTTGCGCCCGGTCCGCTCGAGCGGGATGAGGTCGCCGTCGCCGAGCCGGCCGGTGCCACCGCCCTCGGGGCGCTCGAGCGCGACGTACTTCTCGCCGAGCAGCGAGGTCTGCTTGAGCTCGGCGCGGGTGTCGTCGGGAAGGCCGCTGGCGGCCGGCACCCGCATCGTCACGCGGGCGGTCCAGCCGTCGAGGTCGATGGCCGTCACCTCGCCGACGGTCACCTCGTCGATCTTGACCGAGGAGCGCGGGACGAGGTCGAGGACGTCGGCGAACTCGGCCCGGACCGTGATCTGGCGGCCTTCAGTCTTCGGGCCCCCGGGCAGCGGGAGGTCGTAGACGCTCGTGCAGCCGGCGAGGACGAGCGCGGTGAGCGCGCCGACGGCGGCGGTGAGGCGGCGGCGGGTCGTGGTCATCCGAGCAGCCCTCCGAGGGTGGGGTCGGCCCCGCGGAGCAGCCCGGCGGTGTCGCCCCGTGAGCCGGTGAGCCCGCCGAGGACGTCCGGCAGCTTCAGGTCGAGGAGGCCGGAGCTCTTGCACAGGTCGGTGTTGCCGGTGCCGGTGGGCCCGGTGATGAGCGAGCAGAGGAGCAGCCCGGGCCGGTCGGTGCCCTGGATGGTCGCCCTGGTGTCGAGCGTGCCCGTCCTCTCGTCGTAGGCGAGCTGGAGGTTGGAGAGCGCGACCGGGGCGTCGTCGAGGGTCTCGGCGAGGGCCTTGCGCTCCTGCGCGACGGCGGAGGTGACGTCGGTGAGGCGCGCGACGTCGTCCTTCAGGACGGCCCGGTTGTCGCGGACGAACGAGGTGACCTGGTCGA
Source organism: Phycicoccus mangrovi (assembly GCF_018729305.1). Classification (NCBI taxonomy): domain Bacteria; kingdom Bacillati; phylum Actinomycetota; class Actinomycetes; order Micrococcales; family Intrasporangiaceae; genus Phycicoccus; species Phycicoccus mangrovi. Next base: position 46,730 of record NZ_JAHHWP010000014.1, read on the forward strand.
GGGCCAGCGCGAGGTTGGCCAGCGCCGAGGCGAGGTCGTCGCGCTCGTCGTCGAGGGCGGTGGTGACCGAGGCCAGGTTCTCGTTGAGCCGGCGCACCTGCTCGTCGTTGGCCGCGACGGTCTCGGTGAAGGTGTTGAGGTTCTTCACGGTCGAGAACAGGTCACCGCGCCCCTCGGCGAAGGTCTGCACGGCGCGCGAGAGGTTGACGGTCGTGTCGTGCAGCGTCTGCCCGTTGCCGTCGAGGTTGGCGGCGCCGGTCTCGAGCACCCGCGACAGCGCGCCGTCGGCGTTGGCCCCCTGCGGCCCGAGGGCGACCATGAGGTCGTCGAGGCTCTGGCTCACGCGGTCGAGCTCGACGGGGACGGCGGTGCGCTCCAGCGGGATCCGTGCGCCGTCGCGCATCCGCGGCCCGTCGGTCCAGACCGGCAGCAGCTGGACGTAGCGGTCGCTGACGAGCGAGGGCGCGACGATCGCGGCCTGCGCGTCGGCGGGCACCGGGTGGTCGGTGGTCACGTCGAGGTCGACCCGGACGGTCTCGCCGCGCGGTTCGACGGCCGTCACCTCGCCGACCTTGACGCCGAGGATCCGCACGTCCGAGCCGGGGAAGAGCCCGACCGCCCGGACGAACTCGGCGCTCAGGTGCATCGGCTGGGGGCGCGGCCAGGCGACGGCGACGACCGCGACGAGCGCGAGGACGACGACGCCGGCCGCGAGCGCGACGCGGCGGGGCGTGCGGCGGGCGACGGCGGCCAGGCGGGCGCCGCCGGGGAGCGTGCGCCGGGTCATCCGCGCCCCACCCCCCCGACGGGATTGGTGAGGTTCTGGATGTAGGTGTCGAACCACGGCCCGGTGCCGAGCGTGTTGGCGAAGAGCCGGGTGAACGGGGCCATCGCGCGGATCGTGTCGCGCAGGTCCTGCTCGTGGTCCTGGAGCGTCGCGAGGACGCCCTCGAGCTGCTCGAGGGCCGGCCGCAGCTCGGCCCGGTTGTCCTTGACGAGGCCGGTCACCTGCTCAGCGAGGGCGCTCGTGTTGGTGAAGAGGGTGTGGATGGCCTCGCGGCGCGTCTCGAGCTCGGCCACGAGGAGGTCGGCGTCCTTGATGAGCTTGTCGACGACCGCGTTCTGCTCGGCGACGGTGCCGGTGACGGAGTCGGCGGCCCGGAGCAGCTCGCGGAGCTTCTCGTCCCGGCTCGCGATCGTCGTGGAGAGCCGGCTCAGGCCGTCGAGCGCGCCGCGCACGTTCTCGGGGGTGTCCTTGAACTCGGTCGCGAGGACGTCGAGGGAGCGGGCGAGCTGGTCGGTGTCGATGCGCTCGGTCGTGCGGGTGAGGTCGGAGAACGCGGTGACCACGTCGTAGGAGGAGACGGTGCGCGACAACGGGATCTGCGCGCCGACCTTCATCCGCCCGGTCCCCCGCGGCTCGAGGCCGACGTACTTCTCGCCGAGCAGGGTCTTGATCCGGACCGACGCTCCCGTCGAGGGGCCGAACGCGACGTCCTCGGTGATCCGGAAGTCGACGCGGACGTGCGAGCCCTCGAGGTCGACGCCGGTGACCTTGCCGACGGTCACCCCGGCGATGCGCACGTCGTCGCCGTCACGCAGGCCGCCGGCCTCGGTGAAGGCCGCGCTGTAGTCGTCCCCGCCGCCGATGAACGGCAGGCTCGACGCGTTGAACGCGAGCACCATGAGCAGGACCATCGCCGCGATGCCCGCGACGCCGAGGCGCAGCGTGTTGCGGTCGCGCGGGGGCCGCCCGGACCGCGCGCGGCGGGCGGGCAGGCGGGGCACCCGCAGCCGGGGCGCCCTCACGACCGGCACCTCGCCGCCGCCACGTCGTACCCGAGCCCGCCGGGCGTCTTGCCGGTCGGCAGCAGCAGGTTCTGCACGTCGAAGCGGCAGAGGTAGAAGTTGAACCACGAGCCGTAGGTGGCCGTCCGGGTGATCGTCGAGATCTTCGTCGGCGCCTGCCCGATGAACCGCTCGAACTCCTTCGTGTTCGCCGGCTCGTTCAGCGTGGTCGCGAGGTCCCCGAGGTTCGCGATGTCGCTCTTGAGGTCTGGCCGGGCTGCCTGCAGGAGGCTCGCGGTGTCACCGGTCAGCGCGTTGATGTTCGTCAGCGAGTCCCCGATGGCCTTGCGGTCCTCGGCGAGCCCGGACACGAACCGCTGGAGCTGGCGCAGGAGGTCGGCGAAGGCGGTGTCGTTGGACTCCACCGTCCCGAGCACGGTGTTGAGGTTGTCGATCGTCCGGCCGATGACGGCGTCGCGGTCGGCGAGCGCCTTGGTGAGGGAGGCGGTCTGGCCGAGGAGGCTGTTGATGTCGCCGCCCTCGCCCTGGAGGACGGAGATGACCTGCGCGGAGAGCTCGTTGACGTCCTGCGGCGAGAGCGCGGCGAAGAGCGGCTTGAACCCGTTGAACAGGACGGTGAGGTCGAGCGCCGGGTGGGTGCGCACCAGCGGGATCGTGCCGCCCTCGGGCAGCGGCGTGGCGTCCCCCGGCTCCTGCGTCAGCGCGACGTACCGCTCGCCGACGAGGTTGCGGTACTTGATGGTGGCCGCCGTGCCCTGCGTCAGGGTCGAGCTGCGCAGCACCTCGAAGGTCACCTCGGCACTGACCCGGTCCGTCGCGACCCGGATGTCCTTGACCGTGCCGACGCGCACCCCGGCGATGCGGACGTCCTGGCCGCTGCTCAGGCCCGTGACGTCCGTGAACAGCGCGCGGTAGGTGGCCTTGTCGCCCGGCAGGACGTTGGCGATCGTCGCGGCGAGCACGCCGGTGGCGAGCACGGTGACGACGACGAAGGCGAGGAGCTTGACGAGGCTGGGTCCGGTCCTCACTGGTCGACCACCGCCCCCCGCAGCATCGGTCCGGCGAGGAGGGTCGTGAGCGCCGACGGCTCGCCGTGCCCCTCGGAGGCGAGCGCGATGGCGACGACCTCCTGCTCGGCCTGCGTCCCCGCGAGGCCGGAGTCGACGTTGCCGACGGCGACCCCACCGGGCGCGAGGAGGGCCGAGGGAAGGGCGGAGCGGGCGCTGCCACCGCTGCCGTCGGCGAAGGTGACCGCCCGCCGCGGGTTCTTCTGGCTCCCGCCGGGGGACGGCAGGCCGCGGCAGGACGGCCCGCGGTCGTCCTGCCAGGCCGGCTCCTGCCCCGGCCGGTAGGCGCTGCGCTGCGGCGGCGTCTCGACGGTGATGTGGAACTGACCGCCCGCGAAGATGCCCTCGGCCCGCGGGATCCAGGCGACGAGGCCCCGGGCGAGGCAGGGGTAGACGGGCGCGTGCTTGGCGAGGACCTGCAGCGTCGGGCGCTGGACCCGGCCGACCTGGATGATCCGGTCCTCGTTCTGCTCGAGGAAGGACGCCGTCGTGTTGGCGAAGCCGGCCGTCCCGGCGAGGAAGCCCGAGAGCTGGTCCTGCTTCTCGACGATCGTCGTGTTCGTCGTGCGCAGCGCGTTCGCGGCGCGCAGGAGGTCGGGAGCCGCGTCGGCGTACGTGCTCGCGAGGTCGGCCAGCCCGCTGATGTCCTCCTGGATGAGCGGCAGGTTCGGGTTGAGCTCGGTGAAGTAGCGGTTGACGAGCACGAGGTTCTCGCCCAGCTTCGTCCCACGGCCGTCCAGCGCGGTCGCCAGCGCGTTGAGCGTGGCGGCGAGCTTCTCCGGCTTGACGGTGCGCAGCAGCGGGAGCAGCTCGTCGAAGACGCGCTCGAGCTCGATGGCGACGGACGTGCGGTCCTGCGGGATGACGTCGCCCTCGCGGATGGCGCGGCCGGGGTCACCGGCCGGCGCGACGAGGTCGACGAACCGCTCGCCGAAGAGGGTCTTGGGCAGGAGGCGGGCGCTGACCGACGCGGGGACGAGGTCGGTGGAGGCGGGGTCGAGCGCCAGGGTGAGCGTCGCGCCCTGCGGGCTCGAGGCGATCGAGCGCACCTCGCCGACGACGACGCCGCGGATCTTGACGTCGGCGGCCTCCTGCAGCTGGCTGCCGATCCGGTCGGTGCGCAGGGTGACCGTCACGACCTTCGTGAAGACCTTCTCGAAGGTCGCCACGGAGGCCGCGACACCGAGCACGGCGACCAGCAGGAACGCGACGCCGTACGCCCGCTCCCGCAGCCCCACGAGGAACCCGCCGCTCATCCGGCGATCCTCACCGTCGTCGTGGCGCCCCAGATCGCGAGACTGAGGAAGAAGTCGATGACGTTGACGGCGACGATCGAGGTGCGCACCGCGCGGCCGACGGCGACGCCGACCCCGGCCGGGCCGCCGCTCGCGGTGTAGCCGTAGTAGCAGTGGATGCCGATGATGACGACGGCGAAGACGAGGACCTTGGCAAAGGACCAGAGGATGTCGCCCGGTGGCAGGAACAGGTGGAAGTAGTGGTCGTAGGTGCCCTTGGACTGCCCGAAGTAGTCGGTGACGATGAAGCGGGTCGCCGCGTACGACGAGAGCAGCCCGAGGACGTAGAGCGGGATGACGGCGACGAAGCCGGCGATCATCCGGGTCGTCACGAGGAAGGGCAGGCTCGGGATGCCCATGACCTCGAGGGCGTCGACCTCCTCGCTGATCCGCATCGCCCCGAGCTGGGCGGTGAAGCCGCAGCCGACGGTCGCGGCCAGCGCCAGCCCGGCGACGAGCGGCGCGATCTCGCGGGTGTTGAGGTACGCCGAGACGAACCCGGCGAAGGCGCCGGTGCCGAGCTGGTCGAGCGAGCTGTAGCCCTGCAGGCCCACCTGGCTGCCGGTGAAGAACGCGAGGAAGGTGAGGACGCCGACGGTGCCGCCGATGACGCTCAGCGCGCCGGTGCCGAGCGAGACCTCGGCGAGCAGGCGGACGACCTCGCGCCGGTAGCGGCGCAGGGTGCGCGGCACCCAGCCGACGGACTGCACGTAGAAGCGCATCTGCCCGCTCAGCTCGTCGAGGAGCCGCAGCGGGGCGCGCGTCACGGAGGAGAGACGGGACATCGGCGTCAGATCTTCTGCGGGACGACTTGGAAGTACACGGCGCTGATGACGAAGTTGACGACGAACAGGAGCATGAAGGTGATGACGACGGCCTGGTTGACGGCGTCGCCGACACCCTTCGGGCCGCCCCCGGCGGTCAGCCCCTTGTAGGAGGCGACGAGGGCGGCGAGCATCCCGAAGAGCAGGGCCTTGATCTCGGCCGTCACGAGGTCGGCCGTCTGCGCGAGGGCGGTGAACGACGCGACGTAGGCGCCGGGGGTGCCGCCCTGGACCATGACGTTGAAGACGTAGCCGCCGGCCACCCCGACGACCGACACGAGCCCGTTGAGGAGGGCGGCGACGAGCATCGTCGCGAGCACCCGCGGCACGACGAGGCGCTGGATCGGCGAGATGCCGAGCACCTCCATCGCGTCGATCTCCTCGCGGATCTTGCGCGAGCCGAGATCGGCGCAGATGGCCGAGCCGCCGGCGCCGGCGACGAGAAGCGCGGTGACGAGCGGCGAGGCCTCGCGCACGACCGCGAGCACCGAGGCCGCCCCGGTGAAGGACTGCGCCCCGAGCTGGCGGGTCAGCGTGCCGAGCTGGAGGGCGATGACGGCGCCGAAGGGGATGGAGACGAGCGCGGTCGGCACGATCGTCACGGACGCGACGAACCACGCCTGCTGGACGAGCTCCTTCAGCTGGAAGGGCCGCTTGGGCAGCGCCTTCGCGACGTCGACGACGAGCCCGAAGAACGACCCGGCCTGGCGCAGGCCGTTGGTCACGACCGTCATGCGTCCGCCCCCGGGCGCACGCCGACGATGCCGGCCGTCGTCGAGGCGAAGCTGCCGGGCGGTGGGGTGACGTCGTTCGCGCGGCACCACTCCCCCGCGGTGCGCTCGGCGCGGCGGGGACGGCCGTCGCTCGTCGGCAGCTGGAGCGGGATCGGCGGCAGCGGCGGCAGCTCCTGACCGGACTCGGCCGCGAGCTCGTCGGCGTCCTTCTCCTCGGACATCCCGATCGGGCCGACCGTCTGCGCGTTGAGGAACTGCCGCACGACCGGCTCCTCCGAGGACAGGAGCATCTCGCGCGGTCCGAACATCGCGAGGTGCTTGTGGTAGAGCAGCCCGATGTTGTCCGGCACGGTCCGCGCCGTGTTGATGTCGTGCGTGACGATGAGGAAGGTCGCGTCGATCTGCGCGTTGAGGTCGACGAACAGCTGGTTGATGTAGCTGGTGCGCACCGGGTCCAGGCCGGAGTCCGGCTCGTCGATGAGGAGGATCTGCGGGTCGAGGACGAGGGCGCGGGCCAGGCCGGCGCGCTTGCGCATCCCGCCGGAGATCTCGCCGGGGAGCTTCTCCTCGGCGCCCGCGAGGCCGACGAGCTCCATCTTCTCGCGGACGATGGAGGCGACCTCCTTCTCGCTCCTGCGGGTGTGCTCGCGCAGGGGGAAGGCGACGTTGTCGAACAGGCTCATCGAGCCGAAGAGCGCGCCGTCCTGGAAGAGCACCCCGAACAGCTTGCGGACCTCGTAGAGGTCGTCGCCGCGCAGCTGCACGACGTCGCGGCCGTCGATGACGATCGAGCCGCGGTCCGGGCGGATGAGGCCGACGAGCGTCTTGAGGAAGACCGACTTGCCGGTGCCCGAGGGGCCGAGGAGGACGGAGATCTCGCCGGCGGGGAGGGTGAGGGTCACGTCGTCCCAGATGAGCTGGCTACCGAACCTCTTGGTCAGGCCGCTCACCGCGATCTCGACACCCATGTCGACCCTTCGTCGTGTGGCGCTTCCGTGCGTGGGCGCCGAAGTTACCCAGTGGTAGGCCCCCGGCGCCGCACCATCAGACCATGGGAGGGACGAGGTCGGCGCCTTGAGCACCTATGGGTTTTCTCAGGTGGACGAATGCCCGCGACGGCGCCCGGACCCGGCCACGCAGACGGGTTCGGAGCCCTGCCCCCGGTCGGATGGGTCCGGGTACGCGAACGGGGCCCGACCGCGAACGGTCGGGCCCCGCTGGTGCGAAGCGAGTCCCCTCACGGGGACGGGCTCACTTGAGGGTGACGGTGGCGCCGGCGCCCTCGAGCTGCTCCTTGGCCTTCTCGGCCGCGGCCTTGTCGACCTTCTCGAGGACGGGCTTCGGGGCGCCGTCGACGAGGTCCTTGGCCTCCTTGAGGCCGAGGGAGGTCAGCGCGCGGACCTCCTTGATGACGGCGATCTTCTTGTCGCCGGCGGCCTCGAGGACGACGTCGAACTCGTCCTGCTCCTCGGCGGCGGCGGCGTCGCCCGCACCACCGGCGGGGGCGCCGGCGGCGGCGACCGCGACGGGCGCGGCGGCGGTGACGTTGAAGGTGTCCTCGAACTCCTTGACGAACTCGGAGAGCTCGATGAGGGTCATCTCCTTGAAGGCGTCAAGGAGCTCGTCGGTGCTGAGCTTGGCCATGATGGCGTCCTTTCGTTGCTGCACTGTGCCGTGAGTGGCGGATTGTGTGGTGAGCGGACCCGCGGGGTCAGCTCGCGTCGCCACCCTCGGCGACGTCGGTGGCCGGGGCGTCAGCCTCGGCGGGGGTCTCCTCGGCCTCGGCCGGGGCGGCGGCGGTGTCCACCGGGCCCTCGGTCTCGACCTTGGCCCGCAGCGCGTCGACCGTGCGAGCGGCCTTCGAGAGCGGAGCGGCGAAGAGGTAGACGGCCTGGCTGAGCGACGCGTTCATGGCGCCGGCCAGCTTGGCCAGGAGCACCTCGCGGGACTCGAGGTCCGCGAGCTTGGTGATCTCCTCGGCGGAGAGGGTCTTGCCCTCGAGCACGCCGCCCTTGATCACCAGGAGGGGGTTGGCCTTGGCGAAGTCGCGCAGACCCTTGGCCGCCTCCACCGGGTCGCCCTCGACGAAGGCGATGGCGGACGGGCCGACGAGCTGACCGTCGAACGCGGTCACCCCGGCGTCCTTGGCGGCGAGCTGGGTCAGCGTGTTCTTGACCACGGCGTAGGTCGCGTTGCCACGCAGGGTGTTGCGCAGATCGGTGATCTGCTTCACCGAGAGTCCCCGGTACTCCGTGAGGACGGCGGCGTTGCTGCTCTGGAACTTCTCCGAGAGCTCGGCGATCGCCGCGGCCTTGTCGGGACGTGACATACGGGCCTCCTTCCGTCGGGTCGGACCGCGCGGGAAGGGCCGGGAACGAGAACGAGCCCCGGCGCAGGGCACGGGGCTCGGGGGGGCACGACGGGTCGTGGCGTTCCGGTACTTCGTGGCCTGCGCTGGTCGCCCACTCGAGGTGGATCCTTCGGTCACGTGCGGGTGCACGCGACGACCGGCGGTCTGTGGTCGTGGACCAGCGTACGGGACGGCGCGCCCCGCCCCAAATCGCGGCCGGGGCGGCCCCGGCCCCCGCACGCCGACGGCGCCCCGGGTGGTCCCGGGGCGCCGCGGCGGTGGTGCGTGGTGCGGTGCGTCGAGCGTCAGCTCGTCGGCATCTCGAAGGTGCCGACCTCGCTCGCCGGCGGGGCCTCGACGGTGACCGGCTCGCCCCACTTGGAGTAGGTGATCGACATCTTCTCGCCACCCATGTCCATGTCGACGGTGACGGGCAGGCCCTCGGCGTCGAGCGTCATGTCGTACGTGACGCCGTCCGGCACCTGCTTGAGTGCCTCCTCGGTCAGACCCGGCAGGCCGGACTGCTTCTTGACCATGGCGGACAGCTGCTCCTTGGTCAGCGTGACCTGGTAGGTCGTCAGGCCGTTCTCGACCTTGCTGACCTTGGCCTCGGCCCCCTCGACGTCCTTGAGCTGCTCGGTCGGGTTGGCGACCGTCGACTCCATCTGGTCGAGCATGGGGCCCATCATCTGGGACATCGGGTCGTCACCGGACGGGTCGATCTTCAGCCACTTCTTGCCGCCGGTCATCTCCTTGAAGGAGTCGGCGCCCATGTACATGACCTTGTCGAGGTAGACCATCTGGAAGGACTCGCCGGCCTCGTCGACGGTCATGACCATCTTCGGGGAGTCGCCGCTGTAGTCGGCGTCGGCCTCGATGGTGCCGGCGCCCTGGCCGGTGGTCTTCATGGTCATGTGGGCCGTGCCCTTGGCCTTGACCGCGGCGCTGCTCTGCTCGGCGATGGTCTTGAGGTCGACCGTGTCACCGACCCTCGCGGTCGGGGCCTTCGTCTCCTGCGCGGCGGCGCTGGAGGAGGAGGAGCCGGAACCGGTGGAGGTCTCGTTCGTGCTCGAGCCGCAGGCGCCGAGGACGAGGGCCCCGGACAGGGCGAGGACGGACAGGACGGTGCGCTTCATACGGTGCTTCCCCCGATGGGTCGTCGTGTGGGCGGAGGCACGTCGAGGCCTCCGGGTGCTTGTCAGCGTACTTCTGCGACGGGGCGAGCGCCCCACCGGTTCCGCGTTCGTGACCACTTCGCGACGGAGCCCGCCGCCCCGGGTGGGGCGACGGGCTCCGTCGTGGTGGGGCGCCGCTCAGGCGTCGACCTGCTCCTCGAGGAGGTTGCGGGTCTTGCTGGAGTCGAGCGGGATGCCCGGGCCCATCGTCGTCGACAGGGTCGCCTTGGTGATGTACCGGCCCTTGGAGGCGGCCGGCTTGAGCCGGAGCACCTCCTCGAGGGCGGTGGCGTAGTTCTCGACGAGCGACTTCTCGTCGAAGGAGGCCTTGCCGATGATGAAGTGGAGGTTCGCGTGCTTGTCGACGCGGAACTCGATCTTGCCGCCCTTGATGTCGGACACGGCCTTGGCGGTGTCCATCGTCACGGTGCCGGTCTTCGGGTTCGGCATGAGGCCGCGCGGGCCGAGCACCTTGCCGAGACGACCGACCTTGCCCATGAGGTCCGGGGTGGCGACGACGGCGTCGAAGTCGAGCCAGCCGCCGGCGACCTTCTCGAGGAGGTCGTCGGAGCCGACGTAGTCGGCGCCGGCGGCGGTCGCGGCCTCGGCCTTGTCGCCGTTGGCGAAGACGAGGACGCGGGCGGTCTTGCCCGTGCCGTGCGGGAGGTTGACCGTGCCGCGGACCATCTGGTCGGCCTTGCGCGGGTCGACCCCGAGGCGGAAGGCCACCTCGACGGTCTCGTCGTACTTGGCGGACGCGACGTCCTTGGCGAGGCGGACGGCCTCGAGCGGGCTGTAGAGCTTGTCCGCGTCGATCTTCTCGGTCGCGGCGTTGTACGCCTTGCTGCGCTTCATGTGCTGCTCCTGGGAGTGGTGGTGGAGTCGTGGTCGTCGGGCCAGCGCAGGCCCTGCCACAGGGGGTGGGACCGGGCTCAGAGCTCGGTCTCGATGCCCATCTGACGGGCGGTGCCGGCGATGATCTTCATCGCGGCGTCGACGTCGTTGGCGTTGAGGTCGGGCATCTTGGTCTCGGCGATCTCGCGGAGCTGGTCCTTCGTGAGCTTGCCGGCCTTGGTCTTGTGCGGCTCGCCCGAGCCCTTCTGCACGCCCGCGGCCTTCTTGATGAGCTCCGAGGCCGGCGGGGTCTTCGTGATGAAGGTGAAGGAGCGGTCTTCGTAGACCGTGATGACGACGGGGATGATGCTGCCGCGCTGGTGCTCGGTCGCCGCGTTGTACGCCTTGACGAACTCCATGATGTTGACGCCGTGCTGACCCAGGGCCGGGCCGACGGGCGGGGCCGGGGTCGCGGCACCGGCCTGGATCTGCAGGTTGATGTACCCGGAGACCTTCTTCTTGGGGGGCATGTCTGTCCTTCTTCGGTGGTGTGGGCCGACGCCGTGGGCGATGACCCCTTTGCAGTGTCCGCGGGTCCCCCGCGAAAGGGGCCTCCGGTCAGATCTTGGCGACCTGGCCGAAGGAGAGCTCGACCGGGGTCTCCCGGCCGAAGATCGAGACGAGCACCTTGAGCTTCTGGGTGTCGGCGTTGATCTCGGAGATCGTCGCCGGCAGCGTCTCGAAGGGGCCGTCCATGACGGTGACCGACTCGCCGACCTCGAAGTCGACGACGGCGGCGTCGCCCGCGGAGGAGCCGGAGGAGGACGCGGCGCCACCGGAGGCGGCCGCGGCGACGGGCGTCTCGAGGTCGGCCGGCTTGAGCATCGTGAAGACCTCGTCGAGGGTCAGCGGCACCGGCTGGTGCGCGTTGCCGACGAAGCCGGTGACGCCCGGGGTGTGCCGGACGGCGCCCCACGACTCGTCGGTGAGGTCCATGCGGACGAGGACGTAGCCGGGCATCCGGACGCGGCGGACCAGCTTGCGCTGGCCGCTCTTGATCTCGGTGACCTCCTCCATGGGGACCTGCACCTCGAAGATGTAGTCCTCCATGTTGAGGGACTGGGTGCGGTTCTCGAGGTTGGCCTTGACCCGGTTCTCGTAGCCCGCGTAGGAGTGCACGACGTACCAGTCGCCGAACTTCGAGGCGAGGTCGTCCTTGAACGCCTTGACCGGGTCGACGGCGTCGAGGACGTCGTTGTCCTCGTCGACCGGGAGGGCCGGCTCGTCGACCGCGTCGTCGTCGGACGCCTCGTCCGCGGTGTCGTCCGCGACGGTGGTGTCGTCCGCGACCTCGTCGGTCGCGTCGTCACCGTCGGTGTCGGCCTCGTGGGCGGCGTCGAAGGACTCGGCCGCGGCGGCGTCGACCTCCTGCACGGGGGTGTCGTCGACGGGAACCTGGGCGGTGTCGTCGGACCCCTGCTCGGGGGTGTCGGTCCACTGGTCGGACACGGGTGACCTCTTCCTTCGTCTGGCGGGTGCCGGGGGCGGGTGGCGCGGGTGGGCGCGCGTCAGGAGCCGAGGACCAGGCCGACGAGCTTGCTGAAGCCGAGGTCGAGACCGGACACGATCGCCATCATCACCGTGACGAACACGATGACGACGAGCGTGTAGTTCCAGAGCTCGTTCCGGGTGGGCCGGACGACCTTGCGGAGCTCGTCGAGGATCTGGCCGACGAACAGCCCGATGGCGCGGAAGAGTCGCGAGACGGGGTTGCCGCCGCGCTCACGGCCCTTGGCGGGGCGGGAGCCGGCCTCGGTCTGGCCCAGGTCGGTCACGACTTGCCTCTTCACGTCGAGCTGGTCGGGTTCGGATGCCTACGGCGCGGCACGACCGTGAAAGGGGGCCCGGACGAGACCGGGCCGCAGATCGTGGACGTACCACACGTGCGACGCAGGGCAGGAGGGACTCGAACCCCCAACCGCCGGTTTTGGAGACCGGTGCTCTACCAATTGAGCCACTGCCCTGTGGGACCACCGTTGGGTGGTGGACCCTGGGTGGTGCGACCTTCTGCCGGGCACGCCGACATGGTGGTCACACCGAACGGACAGCATACGTGAGCCCCGGCCCCGGCGCGAACCCGCCCCGGGGCCGAGGCCCCCGTCACCGTCCGGAGAAGACGTCAGCGCAGGGGCATGCGCCCGTACAGCATGCGGTGGTCGGACGGCGTCGCCTGCACGTTCTGCGAGCCTCCGGTGGCGGCCGCGGCGTTCATCGAGACGAACACGTAGTCGATCTTGCGGCGGGTGTCGTTGGTGTCGGTCTTGCGACCGGACGTCCACAGACCATCCCGCGCCGTCGATCCCGACTTGCCCGCGGACTGCGCCATCTCGCGAAACTTTCCGTTCGCGTTCTTCCCCACCCCGTAGATGGCGTCCATCTCGCGGAAGGTCGGCCTCGTGTTGAAGTCACCACCCAGCACCACGGTGCGCTTGTCCGCGATCCACCGGTTCGTGACGACGCGGATCTTCGCCGTGAGCTGCGACCGGAACACGGTCTCGTCCCGGCGGCTTGCGACGAGGTGTGTCGAGCAGGCTCGGACGTTGCGGTTCGAGTACTTCACGTCGAGGCAGGCCATGCCGTACTTCTGGTCGTCCTTGGCGAGGAGCTCCACGGCCTTGAAGGGCTGGCCCCCTGCGCCGGTCCAGACGACCGCCTCACCGAGCGCGGTGTCCGTACCTACGCACTTGTTGGCGCGGCGCTGGTGGAACTGCACCGTCCACCCGGGCGCCCTGAGGGTCTGGAGCATGTCTCCACACACCTCCTGCAACAGGATGATCTCCGGCCCCGTGGTCGCGTTCGCTTGCTCGATCGCCTTGGCGAGCCCTAGGGCTTCTTCTCGAGGTTGTGCGTGATGACGCGGATCGAGCCCGTCGCCGCCTCGGCCGGAGCGGCCGTCGTCACCGTCGTCGCGAGGCCTCAGCCGGCCACGACCGCCGCCGCGACCGCCGTGACGGTCAGGCGGGTCCTCATCCCCCGTGTGGAACGCATGTGCTGTCCTCTCCGTGTGCGGGGCACCGCTGCTCGGTCCCCCTGCCTCGACCCTCGCAGTCCCCTCCGTCCCACGCCATGGGGAGCGCTCCCCGCCCGTGCGGCCGTTCTGGGACGATGACCGGGTGAGCACCTCAGCCGCCTCCCGCACCCCCCTCGCCGAGCGCTCCCCCGAGGAGCTGCGGGCGTTCGCCGACGAGCAGCGCGCCGCCTACGCCACCCTGCGCGAGCGCGGGCTCTCCCTCGACCTCACGCGGGGCAAGCCCAGCCCCGAGCAGCTCGACCTCGCCGAGCGGATGCTCACCCTCCCCGAGGGCCACCGCGACGGCCAGGGCACCGACGTCCGCAACTACGGCGGCCTCGAGGGGCTGCCCGAGCTGCGCGCGATGTTCGCCGAGCTCCTCGGCGTCGACGCGGACCAGGTCGTCGCCGGCGGCAACGCGAGCCTGACGATGATGCACGAGGTGCTCGTCGACCACCTGCTGCACGGCGGGCTCGGGTCGCCGCGGCCGTGGAAGGACGAGGAGAAGGTCACCTTCGTCTGCCCGGTGCCCGGCTACGACCGGCACTACACGATGCTCGAGCACTACGGCATCGAGATGGTCACCGTCCCGATGCTCGACGACGGCCCGGACGTCGCCGCGGTCGAGGCCCTCGTCAAGGACGACCCGAGCGTCAAGGGCATGTGGATCGTCCCGACGTACGCGAACCCGGCCGGCTCCGTCGTCACGCAGGAGGTCGCGGCCCGGCTCGCGTCGATGCCGACCGCCGCTCCGGACTTCCGCCTGTTCTGGGACAACGCGTACGCGCTGCACCACCTGACGAGCGACGAGGCGAAGTCGGCGGACATCCTCTCGCTCGCCTCGGCGGCGGGGAACCCGCACCGGCCGATCGTCTTCGCGTCGACGAGCAAGATCACCTTCGCGGGCGCCGGCGTCGCCTTCCTCGCCGGGTCGCGCGAGACGGTGGCCTGGTACCTGTCGCACCTGAAGTTCGCGTCCATCGGGCCGGACAAGGTCAACCACCTGCGCCACGTCCAGTTCTTCGGGTCGGCCGACGGCGTGCGCGAGCACATGGGCCGTCACCGCGAGATCCTCGCGCCGAAGTTCGCGGCGGTCGGCGAGGCGCTGGCGGCGGAGCTCGAGGGTCTCGGGGTCGCCGAGTGGAGCACCCCGCGCGGCGGGTACTTCGTCAACCTCGACGTCCCGGACGGCTGCGCGTCGCGCGTCGTGCAGCTGGCCAAGGAGGCGGGCATCGCGCTGACGCCGGCGGGGGCGTCCTTCCCGTACGGCAAGGACCCGCGCGACCGGAACATCCGTCTCGCACCGTCGTTCCCGTCGCTCGACGAGGTCCGGACCGCGATGGCCGGAGTGGCGACCTGCGTCGCTCTCGCCGCCTCCGAGCAGCTCCTCGCCGACGTAGGGTGAGGCGATGAGCGACCAGCCGGAGAACGTGACCGACGACCTCGGGAGCTACTCCCTCGACGACGAGGACCAGCTCCAGCCCGAGGACACCCTGGAGGACGGGGTGGACGACCCGCTGGACCGCGGCTACTCCCCGCCCGAGAAGCTGCACGGCTCCCTCGCGCACGGCGTCACCGCCGAGGAGCAGAGCCGTGACGAGACGATCGAGGAGCGCATCCACCAGGAGGTGCCGGACCCCTCGACCGCGTACGGCGCGCCCGACAACGAGTCGGGCCTCGACGTCGACCGCGTCGGCGGCGACGACCCCGACGCCATCGACGCCGAGGACGACTGGCTCGGCGACGGCGAGGTCGGCGACGAGCGCGCCGGGCGCCTCGTCGCCCCGGACGAGGGCCTCGGCGAGGACGACGAGAAGGACCTCGTCGGCGACGACGTGGGTGTCGACGGCGCGGCGGCCTCCGCGGAGGAGTCGGCGATGCACGTCGTCGACGAGGAGACCTCGGAGGAGTGAGCGAGGCACCGACCGGGGGCACCCCGGCGGTGCGTCGCGACGACGGCCGCGTCCCCTCGGGGGCGCGGCCTCTCGCGACCCTGCCGAAGGCGCACCTGCACCTGCACTTCACCGGCTCGATGCGGGTGGCGACCGTGCGCGAGATGGCGGCCGCCCACGGGATGCGCCTGCCCGCGACGCTCACGCGCGAGTACCCGCCGCGCTTCGACGCCGCCGACGAGCGTGGGTGGTTCCGGTTCCAGCGCCTCTACGACGTCGCGCGGGCGTGCGTCCGCGGCGAGGCCGACATGCGACGCATCGTCCGCGAGGCGGCCCTCGACGACGGCGCGGAGGGCTCGCGGTGGCTGGAGATCCAGGTGGACCCGACGTCGTACGCGCCCTTCGTCGGGGGCATCACACCGGCGCTCGAGATCGTCCTCGACGAGGCCGCGGCGGTGTCGCGCGAGCCCGGTGCGGCGCAGGTCGGCGTCGTCGTGGCGGCCTCGCGGATGCGCCACCCGCTGGAGGCCCGGACGCTGGCCCGGCTCGCGGCGCGGTACGCGGGGAGCGGGCCGGGCTCGGTCGTCGGGTTCGGCCTGTCGAACGACGAGCGCCGCGGCGACACGGCGGAGTTCGCGGCCGCCTTCCGCATCGCGCGGGCGGCGGGGCTGGCGTCGGTGCCGCACGCCGGTGAGCTGCTGGGCGCCGACGCGGTGGCGGCGACGCTCGACGCGGCGGCGCCGGACCGGATCGGGCACGGCGTGCGCTCCGTCGAGGACCCGCGGGTGCTGGAGCGGGTGGTCGCGGCGGGCGTGGCGCTGGAGGTGTGCCCGGGCTCGAACGTGGCGCTCGGCGTGTACGACGAGGCGCCGGACGTGCCGCTGCGGCAGCTGCTGTCGGCGGGGGCGGTCGTGGCTCTGGGGGCGGACGACCCGCTGATCTTCGGGAGCCGCCTCGTGGAGCAGTACGAGACGGCGCGGTCGGTGCACGGCCTGTCGGACGAGGAGCTGGCCGGGCTGGCGCGCTCCTCGCTCGCGGCGAGCCGGGCGCCCGCCGACGTGCGGGCCGCGGCCGAGGCCGACATCGACGCCTGGCTGGCGGGCTGAGCGCCGCGCCGGCTCCCGGCACCTGACCGGCGTGGGTCGAGGTGAAAAGCGACCGTGAAAGGGTCCTCTTTCACCTCGACAGGCGGTCTCCGCAGCGGGTCGAGGTGAAACCCGACCGTGAGAGGGTCCTCTTTCACCTCGACCGGGCGGGGACGCCGTCGTCCACAGGTGAGCCGTGCCGCCATCGTCGTCCACAGTCCTCGACGAGGGTCTGGCGGCCACCGCCGACCGAGGGTGAGGCTCCGTTCATGAGACTCCTCCCCCTCACCCACCCCACCGTCGCCCGCGAGCTGCTCGCGGCGCAGGCGGGGCTGACGGTGCCGCACGAAGTCGGCCTGGCCCTGCGAGCCCACCGCCGACGCCTGGGCCTCGGGCAGCGTGCCTACGCCCGGCACCGGGGCTGGTCGGTGAGCCACGTCGCGCGGCTCGAGACCCGTGCGGGCGACCTGCGGCTCGCCGACGTGCTCGCCGCCCTCGGCCCCACCGGGTACTGCCTCGCGCTGTGCCACAAGGGCACCGACCCCGACCCGGAACCCGACCCCGACACCCCGGCGCCGCCGGCGGCCCTCCCCGTACCGGTGCCGCCTCATCACCGGCCGCGGGCGGGGCTCCTCGCGCTTGAGCGCTCCGACGAGCCCCCGGCGCTGAGCGCGTGACTCAGAGGGTCTGACCGAGGATGACCGGCTCGTTGACGAGGGTCACCCCGAAGGCGTCCTGCACCCCGTCGCGCACCTCGCGGGCGAGGGCGACGACGTCCGCCGCGCGCGCCTCCCCGCGGTTGGTCACCGCGAGCGTGTGCTTGGTCGAGAGGGCCGCCGGCCCGGGCA
Source organism: Phycicoccus mangrovi (assembly GCF_018729305.1). Lineage (NCBI taxonomy): Bacteria > Bacillati > Actinomycetota > Actinomycetes > Micrococcales > Intrasporangiaceae > Phycicoccus > Phycicoccus mangrovi. Next base: position 63,713 of record NZ_JAHHWP010000014.1, read on the forward strand.
TCGCGTGGCCCTTGCCGAACCCGGCGCGCTCGATGAGCCACGCGGCCGAGGTCTTGACCCGACCGCCGGCCTCCGGGAAGCGCGGCGGAACCGCGTCGGCCCCGAGCCGCTCGGCGACGCGCGCCTCGAGGGACTCGAACTCCTCGGCGGTGAGCACCGGGTTGGTGAAGAACGAGCCGCACGACCAGGTGTCGTGGTCCTCGGCGTCGAGCACCATCCCGCGACGACGACGCTGGGCCAGGACCGCCTCGCGCGCGTCGGCCAGGGGCACGCGGGCGCCGACATCGACCCCCAGCTGGGTGGCGAGGTCGGCGTAGCGCACCGGCCCCGAGAGGTCGGCGAGCACGAGCTGGAACATCACGTCGAGCACGACGTAGCGGTCGGTGCCCTTGAAGAGGGAGTGCCGGTAGGTGAACCGGCAGTCCAGCGACGTCATCGTGCGCACGCGCTCCTCGAGCCGGTCCCACACCCGCACCCGGGCGATGGTCTGGGCGACCTCCTGCCCGTACGCACCGACGTTCTGGACCGGTGTGGCCCCCGTCGACCCCGGGATGCCGGACAGCGCCTCGATGCCGGACCAGCCCTCGGCGACCGCGCGCTCGACGAACGGGTCCCACGGCTCACCGGCCGCGACGACGACGTTCGCGCCCCCGCACGAGTCGGCCGAGTCGACCTCGACCCCCTGCGTGGCGACGAGCACGACCGTGCCCGCGAACCCCTCGTCGGGGAGCACGAGGTTCGAGCCGCCCCCGAGGACGAGCAGCGGCTCCTCGGCGTCGTCGACCTCGCGCACGGCGTCGACGAGCTCGTCGGTCGTCTCCGCGACGACCATCCGCGCCGCCGGGCCGCCGACGCGCATCGTCGTGTACCCCGCGAGGGGCTCGTCGTGCAGCTCGCGCATCAGTCGAGGCGGACCACGGCGACGCACCGGCCGAGGACCTTCTGGCCCTCGCTCGTGGCGGTCAGCTCGACGGTCGCCCGGCGCGTCTCGGGGTCGAGCGCCTTGACGGTGCCCTCGACGACGAGCTCGGCGCCGGCGGCCGGCACGACGACCGGCTTCGTGAAGCGCGTGCCGTACTCGAGGACCCGGCCCGCGTCGCCGACCCACTCGGCGACGACCGTGCCGGCCGCGCCCATCGTCCACATCCCGTGGGCGATGACGTCGGGCAGGCCGACCGAGCGGGCGAAGTCCTCGTCCTGGTGGATCGGGTTCTGGTCGCCCGAGGCGTTGGCGTAGGCGACGAGCGTGTCGCGGGTGACGGGCACGGTGACCGGCCCGACGGTGTCGCCGACGGCGACGGACTCCAGCGTGCGGACGGTCATCAGTCCTCCCCTCCCCGGACGACGATGGTCGAGGTGCACGTCGCGAGCGCCTCGCCGCCGGTCGTCGCGAGCTCGGTGCGGGTCGTGACCATCGAGTGGCCCCCGGCCTGCCGGACGGCGTCGACGGTCAGCGTGCCGACGACCTCGTCGCCGGCGGTGATCGGGCGGTGGTGGACGAAGCGCTGCTCGCCGTGGACGACGCGGCTGTAGTCGATGCCCGCCTCCGGGTCGGCGACGTACGCCCGGTCCGAGGCCTGCGCGAAGCGCACGGCCATCGTCGGCGGCGCGACGACGTCGGCGTAGCCGGCGGCGCGGGCGGCCTCGGGGTCGGTGTGGACCGGGTCGCTCGAGCCCACGGCCGCGGCGAAGGCGGCGATGAGCGCGGCGTCGACGGGGTAGGGCCCGCTCGGCGGGTAGGTGCGTCCGACGAAGTCGGGGTTCACGGCCATGCCGCCCACTCTAGGGGCCGGGACCGACCGACCGGCGGGAGGACCCGGGCACGACGCGAGGCCGCCCGCACCCCGGGGGTGCGGGCGGCCTCGTCGGCAGCGGGCGCGTCCGTGACGCGCCGGCGTCAGCGGGTCTCGCGGTGCGCGGTGTGCTTCTTGCAGCGCGGGCAGAACTTCGCCAGCTCGAGCCGGTCGGGGTCGTTGCGCCGGTTCTTCTTGGTGATGTAGTTGCGCTCCTTGCACTCCGTGCACGCCAGCGTGATCTTGGGGCGGACGTCGGTGGCCTTGGCCATGGAAGCAACCTGCTCTCGGGAAACGAAGTGTGGATCTCGGGTGGCGCGTCGGCGCGGTCCTGGACTGCGCGCGGCACCAAGCACAACAGGGTACGCGCTCCGTGCGGTGACACGGAAATCGCGACCTCGGTAGCGGGAGCGGGGCTCGATCCCGCGACCTCACGATTATGAGTCGTGCGCTCTAACCAGCTGAGCTACCCCGCCTTGGGGGAACGACCGGGAGCCCTTCTCTGGGAGTCGGACCGCGGCCGGACCAGAGCCCCCTGTCGGAATCGAACCGACGACCTTTTCCTTACCATGGAAACGCTCTGCCGACTGAGCTAAGGGGGCGTGCGCACCAGTGGAAAACCGCTCTGGAGCGCGACGGAGACACTACACGGTCACTCTCGGTCGAGCGAAATCCGGGCCTCCACGAGGGCCGGTCCGTACCAGGTGAGGAGCCGTCCGGAGACGAGCCGGGTGGGCACCCGCGCGAACGCCTCGGGCCCGTCGGCCGCGGTGAACGCGTAGGGCTCGTCGGGCAGGAGGACGAGGTCGGCCAGCGCCGGGTCGTCCAGCGCCGCCACGTCGGCGCTCGGGTAGCGGCCCGTCCCCGCCTCTCCCCCGACGACGTCGTACCCGCAGCGCGCGAGCAGGTCGGCGGTGAACGTCGGCCGGCCGACGACCATCCACGGGTCGCGCCACACGGGGACGACGACCCGCGCCGTCGGTGCCGGCACCGGTCCCGACCACGCGTCGCGCGCCTCCCCCAGCCACCCGGGCTCGGCGACCTCCAGCGCCTCGCCGAGCAACCTCGCCATCGACGCGAGGGACTGCGGGACGGTCTCGATGTCGGTCACCCAGACCGCCAGCCCGCGCTCGCGCATCCGGCGCACGTCGAGCTCGCGGTTCTCCTCCTTGTTCGCGACGACGAGGTCGGGCCCGAGGGCCGCGACGGCGGCGAGGTCGGGGTTCTTCGTCCCGCGCACCCGGGCGACGTCGAGGTCGGCCGGGTGGGTGCACCAGTCGGTGGCCCCGACCAGCCGGTCGGGGCACGTCGCCGCGAGCGCCTCGGTCAGGGAGGGCACGAGCGAGACGACGCGGCGCGCCGGGCCCGCGAGGGGCACCGGCGCGCCGAGGTCGTCGCGCAGGGGGGCGCGGGTGGCCGCCACGGTCAGCGCGGCGCCATCCGCAGCGCACCGTCCATCCGGACCACCTCGCCGTTGAGGTAGTCGTGCTCGACGATCGCGAGCGCGAGCTGCGCGTACTCCTCCGGGCGCGCGAGGCGCTGCGGAAAGGGCACGCCCGCGGCGAGGCCGGCGCGGAACTCGTCGGACACCGTCGCGAGCATCGGCGTCTCGACGATGCCCGGGGCGATCGTCATGACCCGGATGCCGTGCTGCGCGAGGTCACGGGCCGCCGGCAGCGTGAGGCCGACGATGCCGCCCTTGCTCGAGCTGTACGCGGCCTGGCCGACCTGGCCGTCGTACGCGGCGATGCTCGCCGTGTTGACGACGACGCCGCGCTGGCCGTCGGCGTCGGGCTCCGTGGCCGCCATCGCCTCGGCGGCGACGGTGAGGACGACGAAGGTGCCGAGGAGGTTGACCTCGACGACCTTGCGGTAGAGCTCGATCGAGTGCGTGCCCTTGCGGCCGAGGATGCGTGCCGAGGGGCCGATGCCGGCGCAGTTGACGACGATCCGCAGAGGGCGGGCGTCGTCACCGGCCGCGACCTCGACGGCGGCGCGGACGTCGGCCTCGGAGGTGACGTCGGTCGGGACGTACTCGACGCCGTCGACGGCGGGGGCGTTCTCGCAGGCGTCGGGGAGGTCGAGGGCGACCACGCGGGCGCCGCGGCCGGCGAGGGCGGCGGCGGTGGCCGCGCCGAGGCCGGAGGCGCCGCCGGTGACCAGGGCGGTGGTGTCAGCGATCTGCATGGCGCCATCCTGCCCTGCCCCGGGCGCCGTGCCGGGATCGGGCGACCGACGGTCGGCGGCCGGTCGTACGGTGGGCGCATGGAGCTGCGCATCGGAGGACACGTCGACCAGGCCGACCCGGTGGCGGAGGCCGTCGCCCGGGGCGCCACCCTCAGCCAGCTCTTCCTCGGCGACCCGCAGAGCTACAAGGGCCCGGTCGTCGAGTACGCCGGGGGCGCGGAGGCGCTGCGGGCGGCCGCCGAGGCCGCGGGCGTCGACCTCTACGTCCACGCGCCCTACCCGATCAACGTCGCCTCGACGAACAACCGCATCCGCATCCCCGGCCGCAAGCTGCTCCAGCAGCACCTGCACGCCGCCGCCGAGATCGGGGCGAAGGGCGTCGTCGTGCACGGCGGGCACCTCGGCAAGGACGAGGACGCCGAGAAGGGCTTCGACAACTGGCGCAAGTGCGTCGACGGCCTCGAGATGCCCGTGCCGCTCCTCATCGAGAACACCGCCGGCGGCGACAACGCGATGGCCCGCCGGCTCGAGGCGGTCGAGCGCCTCTGGGAGGCCATCGGCCGGGCCGAGGGCGGCGACACCGTCGGCTTCTGCCTCGACACCTGCCACGCGCACGCCGGCGGCAACGACCTCGCCGACGTCGCCGCCAAGGTGCGGGCGATCACCGGGCGAATCGACCTGGTGCACTGCAACGACAGCCGCGACGAGTTCGACTCCGGCGCCGACCGCCACACCAACCTCGGGTCGGGGCACATCGACGCCGCCGACATCGCGCACGTCGTCCGCGAGGCCGGCGCCCCGGTCGTCGTCGAGACCCCCGGCGGGGTCGAGGGCCAGCGCGCCGACATCGCGTGGCTGCGTGACCGGTTGGCCTGACGCGATCGGACAGGGCGGCCGCCCGCGTCGACGGCCGGCACCGGTCTCCGTAGCGTCCTGACGGGTCCACGCCACCGGCCGAGGAGACCCGACGACGATGTCGACCCACCGCGCGACCAGCCCCACGACCCGCCTCTCCCGCCGCACCGTCAGCGGAGCGGCCCTCGCCCTCGGCGCCCTCGGCGCGACGGGCCCGACCGCCTCCGCGGCCACCTCCCGACCCGGACCGGCGACGGGCCGCGGCCAATGGGCCGAGCGCGCGGAGGACGCCTACGCGGCGCTGCAGCGGCACTTCGCCGTGCGCGACGGCAGCCGCCTCTACCTCGAGCACTGGCCCGCGGCCCCGGAGGACCCGACCTACTCCTACGAGTGGCCGTTCTCGCAGGCGCACGGGGCGACCCTCGACCTCACCGGCCTGCCCGGTGCCACCGGCCGGCGCTACCTCGACGACCTCGCCGAGCGCCGGACCGGGCAGCGCCGCTACTACAGCGCGGCGGGCTCGACGGGTCTGCCCGGCTACGCGTCCGCCCCGACCGCGCCGTGGGGCAGCGGCGGCGACTTCTTCTACGACGACAACGAGTGGGTCGGCCTCATCGACGTCCAGCGCCACCTCATGCACCGTGACCCCGCTGCCGTGCGCGACGCCCGGATGATCTTCGAGCTCGTCGTCTCCGGCTGGGACGACGACCCCTCGCACCCGGCTCCGGGCGGGGTGTTCTGGACGCAGGCGGACTGGAGCCGGGACCGGAACACGGTCTCGAACATGCCGGGCGCCCAGCTCGGGCTCCGGCTGTTCCAGCTGACCCGCGAGCGCCACTACCTCGACTGGTCCCGCCGGATGTACGCGTGGACCAACCGGCACCTGCAGATCCGCGACGGTGCGCAGGCCGGGCTCTACCACGACCACCTCGACCTCGCGGGCACGGTCGAGAAGACCGTGTGGAGCTACAACCAGGGTGTCCCGGTCGGCGTCACCACGCTGCTGCACCGGGTGACCGGCGAGCGGCGGTACCTGCGGGAGGCGTGCCGGGTCGCCGACGCCGCGCGCCGGTTCTACGCGCAGCCCGACCCCGAGCAGCCCGGCCTGACGCGGCTCGACACCCAGCCGGTGTTCTTCAACTCCATCTACTTCAAGAACCTCCTGCTGCTGGCCTCGGTGACCGGCGACCGTCGGGCCGCCGACGACATGGCGGCCTACGCGGACCGGCTGTGGCGCACCCGCCGCGACCGGGAGACCGGCGTCTTCCGCTTCGGCGGCGACTCGACGCAGATGATCGAGCAGGCCGCGGTCGTGCAGCTGTTCGCCGTCCTCGCCTGGTCGCGGAAGGACTGGTCGCTCCTGTACTGAGGTCCCGGGCCGCCCGGGGCTCCCGGGCGGCCCGCGCCGGCTCAGCCGGCGAGGTGCCCCCAGGCGCCGGACAGCTCGCGCCACGGACCGGTGGCGGCCACCCGCCCGTCGACGAGCACGACGACGCGGTCGGCCTCGGCGAGCGCCGCCCGCTTCGAGGTGGCGCCGACGACCGTCGTGCGGCGGGCGCGCAGGGCCTGCCACAGCTCGACCTCGGTCGCGGCGTCGAGCGCGCTCGAGACGTCGTCGGCGAGCAGCAGCTCGGTCTCGGCGGCCAGCGCCCGGGCCAGGGCGAGGCGCTGGACCTGCCCGCCGGAGAGCCGGACCCCGCGGTGGCCGACGAGCGCGTCGTGCCCGCCGGCCTCGCGGACGTCGTCACCGAGCCGGGCGTCGGCGATGGCGCCCTCGAGCGAGCGGCCGTGCCCGAGCGCGACGTTGTCGGCGAACGAGCCGGAGAGGACCCGGGGCACCTGCGCCACGTGGGCGACCTGGCCGGGCCGGAGGAACACCTGGGCGTCGTCGACCTCGACGCCGTTCCAGGTGATCGAGCCGGTGTGCTCGAGCAGGCCCGAGAGGGCGGACAGCAGGCTCGACTTGCCGGAGCCGACCTGCCCGAGGAGCAGGACGAGCTCCCCGGCGTGCACGGTGAGGTCGACGCCCTCGACCCCGCGCGTCCCGTCGTCGTGGACGGCCCCGACGCCGCGCAGGCGCAGCTCGCGCAGTGGCACCCGGCCGGGGACCGGGGCGGGCGGCGCGGTGCCGGCGACGAGGTCGACCCCCGCCGGCAGCCGCACGAGGTCGACGCCGCCGGCGAGCCGGCTCGTCGCCCGCTGCCACGAGCGCGTGCCCGGGGCCTCGGTGACGACGGCGCCGGCGACCCGGCCGAACCAGTCGAAGCCGTTGACGGCGCCGGCGACGAGGATCGCGGTGGCGAGGGACCATCCGCCGAGGACGTAGGTGCCCCAGGCCGCGACGACGCCGGCCTGCACCATGACGATCGGCACGCCGTCGAGCACGGCCTGGACGCGGTGCTCGAAGACGGCCGCGCGCACCCGCCCGGCGTCCACCCGGCGCAGGTGGCGGTGGGCGGACGGGGTGGCCGCGGCGAGCTTGACCGTGCGGGCCGACTCGAGCACCGACACGACGGCCCGGCCGAACCGCGCGCGGGCCCGCGAGGACTCGGTGGCCGAGCGGCCGGCGATCGGCCGGCCGACCGCCGAGGCGAGCGCCGCCCCGACGAGGACGCAGAGCAGCACGCCACCGGCGAGCAGGCTGCCGCCGAGGAGCGCGGTGACGACGACGATCCCGAGACCGTTGAGGAAGTCGACCCACCGGTCGGCGTAGAGGGCGTAACGGTCGGCGTCCATCGACCGGGCGACGACCTCGCCGGCGGGGGTGCGTTCGAGCCGGTGCTGGCGGGTCTGGCCGAGCAACACCGACATCCGGACCCGGAGCATGACCTCGATCCACCAGCGGGGGTAGCGGCGCATCGCCGCGACGAGGACGAACGGCGCCACGACGACCGACGCCGCGGTCAGGCCCGTGAGCACGACGGTCGTCGGGTCCCACGCGGCGTCGGTCTGCAGGCGCTCGACGAGGCGGCCCCAGACGTACCCGGTGCCCGCCCCGAAGGCGCCACCGAGCGCGGAGACGAGGAAGAGGACGGCCGGCCACACGCCCCAGCGCGGACGGACGAGCAGCGCCGAGAGGATGCCGCGGCTCAGCGACGGCCCGTGCCCGGGGTCGGGCAGCTCCGGGGGCGGCCCGGCCCGGCGCGCCCCGGCGACGGCGGTGGCGGTGGGCTCGGCCGGGGCCGGCTGCTCCGGGCGGCCGGGCTCGAGGTCGTCGCCGCTCGCCGCGAGGAGGGCTCGGAAGGGACCCTCGGAGCGCGCGAGGTCGGCGCGCGGCCCCTGCTGGACGACGCGCCCGTGGTCGAGGACGGCGACGCGCTCGGCCCGCCGGGTCGTCGAGAGCCGGTGCGCGACGAGGATGCCGGTGCGGCCGGTCAGCAGGCGGTCGGCCGCGCGCACGACGAGGGCCTCGGTCAACGGGTCCATCCGGGCGGTGGCCTCGTCGAGGACGACCACGGAGACGTCGCGGACGAGCAGGCGCGCGAAGGCGACGAGCTGCTCCTCGCCGGCCGACAGCGAGGTGCCGCCCGGGCCGAGGAGGGTGTCGAGGCCGTCGGGCAGGCCGGCGACCCAGCGCTCGAGCCCGAGCTGCGCGACGGCGCCCTCGATGCGCGCCCGGGGCAGGTCGGCGAAGAGGGTGATGTTCTCGGCGAGGGTGCCGGCGAGCACCTCGGTGCGCTGCGTGACGACACCGACGGCGGCACGCAGCTGCTGCAGGTCGAGGTCGAGGACGTCGACGCCCCCGAGGAACACCGTGCCCGGCTCGGGCTCGACGGCGCGCGAGACGAGCGAGGCAAGGGTCGACTTGCCCGACCCGGTGCGCCCGACGAGGGCGCAGGTGCGGCCGCCGGGCACCGTGAGGTCGACGTCGCGCAGCGCGAAGTCGCCCTGGGCGTAGCCGAAGTGCAGGTCGCGGAACTCGAGCTCGAGGGGGCCGGCGGGCACGGGGAGGCCGCCGGTGGGCTCGGGTGCGGCGCCGAGGAGCTGTCGCAGGCGCGTCACGGCGCCGAGACCGGCCTGGAGCTCGGGCAGGTGGCGGGCCATCTGGTCGACCTGGCCGACGAACGTGCTGGTGACGAGGAAGAGCGTGACGAGCCGGGCGACCGACAGGCCTCCCCCGGCGACGAGGGCCACCCCGGCGACGCTCGTGCCGGCGAGCATCCCGTAGAGCAGGACGCCGGTGCGGCGGGTGACCCGCGCCTGGAGGTCGACGACCTGCGCGAACCGCTGGTGGACGACCGACGACAGGGTGGCGAGGCGGGCGACGACGTGGGCCTGGCCGAGGCTCGTGCGCAGGTCGTCGCGGGCGGTCACGCCCTCCTCGAGGGCCGCGGCGTGGTCGGTCCAGGCGACCTCCTCGGCGACCTTGCGCTCGGCGATCGTCGGCAGCAGCCGCCGCACGAGGAGCACGGCGGCGGTCGCGGTGAGCGGGAACAGGACCCACGCCGGCCACCACGTGAGGCCGGCGACGACCCACATCGGCACGGCGGCGAAGACGGTCTTCAGCGCGTCCCAGACCTGGCGGCGCAGCATCGCGCCGACGTCGTGGGTGTCGGCGTCGACGCGGTCGAGGATCTCGCCGACCGCCTGCTCGCCGAGGTCGGGCAGCGGCTGGGCGAGTGCGGCGGCGACGAGGTCGTCGCGCAGCCGCCCCTCGGCGCGGTCGACGACGCCGGCCCAGACGGTGCGTCCGGCGGTGTCGAGGACGGCGGCGCCGACGACGCACAGGGCGAGCAGGCCGACGAGGCGGGTCGAGGGGTTCGCGGCGAGGAGGCCGGCGACGACGGTGCCGAGCGTGCGGCCGAGCGCGCCGGTGGCCGACGCGACGAGGGCGAGGCCGGTCGGCCAGCCGCGCAGCCGCCCGAGCCGCAGGCTGCGCTCGGCGGGGACGACGACATCACCCGCCGGCGCGAGCGTCGGCGTGACGGGTGCTGCGGTCGTCGTCCCCACGTGAGAAAACTACGACGTGGCACCGACGCCCGGCACCCGGGTTTCCGGGCGAGGGTCAGACGTTGCGGCGGTACTGCCCGCCCACCTCGAAGAACGCCTCGGTGACCTGCTGGAGCGAGCACACGCGCGCGGCGTCGACGAGCACCGCGAAGACGTTCTCGCCGCTCGTCGCGGCGGCCTTGAGCCGCGCGAGCGCGACCTCGGCCTCCTCGCGGTGGTCGGCCCGGAAGGACTCGACGCGGGCGAGCTGCCCCTCCTTCTCCTCCTCGGTGGCGCGCGCGAGCACGACCTCCTTGGGCGAGACGTCGGCCTCGGGCCGCACGAAGGTGTTGACGCCGACGATCGGCAGCGAGCCGTCGTGCTTGCGGTGCTCGTAGAGCATCGACTCGTCCTGGATGCGCCCGCGCTGGTAGCCGGTCTCCATCGCGCCGAGTACGCCGCCCCGCTCCGAGATGCGGTCGAACTCGGCGAGGACGGCCGCCTCGACGAGGTCGGTCAGCTCGTCGACGACGAACGAGCCCTGGAGCGGGTTCTCGTTCATCGCCAGCCCCCACTCGCGGTTGATGACGAGCTGGATGGCGAGGGCCCGGCGCACCGACTCCTCGGACGGGGTGGTGACGGCCTCGTCGTAGGCGTTGGTGTGCAGGCTGTTCGCGTTGTCGTAGATCGCAGTGAGCGCCTGCAGCGTCGTGCGGATGTCGTTGAAGTCCATCTCCTGGGCGTGGAGGGACCGGCCGCTCGTCTGCACGTGGTACTTGAGCTTCTGGCTGCGCTCGTTGGCGCCGTACTTCTCGCGCATCGCCACCGCCCAGATGCGTCGGGCGACACGGCCGATGACCGTGTACTCCGGGTCCATCCCGTTGCTGAAGAAGAACGAGAGGTTCGGCGCGAAGTCGTCGATGTCCATGCCGCGCGCGAGGTAGGCCTCGACGTAGGTGAAGCCGTTGGCGAGGGTGAACGCGAGCTGGCTGATGGGGTTCGCCCCGGCCTCGGCGATGTGGTAGCCGCTGATCGAGACCGAGTAGAAGTTGCGGACCTGGTTCTCGATGAACCACTCCTGGACGTCGGCCATCATCCGCAGCGAGAACTCGGTGGAGAACAGGCAGGTGTTCTGACCCTGGTCCTCCTTGAGGATGTCGGCCTGCACGGTGCCGCGGACGGTCGCGAGGGCCCGGGCCCGGACGGCGTGGCGCTCCTCGTCGCTCGGCTGACGCCCGTTCTCCTGCACCCACTTCTCGACCTCGCGGTCCATCGCGGTGTTGAGGAAGAACGCGAGGATGGTCGGCGCCGGCCCGTTGATCGTCATCGAGACGCTCGTCGTCGGCGAGGTGAGGTCGAAGCCGTCGTAGAGCGCCTTCATGTCGTCGAGCGTCGCGACGGAGACGCCGGAGGTGCCGACCTTGCCGTAGATGTCGGGGCGGCGGTCGGGGTCGCGGCCGTAGAGGGTGACGGAGTCGAACGCCGTCGACAGGCGCGTCGCCGGCTGCCCCTCGGAGAGCAGCTTGAAGCGGCGGTTGGTGCGGAACGGGTCGCCCTCGCCGGCGAACATGCGGGCGGGGTCCTCGTTGTCGCGCTTGAACGGGAACACGCCTGCGGTGAAGGGGAACCGGCCGGGGAGGTTCTCGCGGCGGAGGAACGTGAGCAGGTCGCCGTCGTCGGCGTGCCGTGGCAGGCTGACGCGACGGACGACGTTGCCGGACAACGTCTCCCGCGTCAGCTTGGTGTGGATCTCCTTGTCGCGCACCGTGACGACCTGCTCGTCACCCGAGTACGCCTCGACGACGGAGGGCCACTGCTCGAGGGCCTTGCGGGCCTCGACGGGCAGGGCGTCGCGCGCGTCGGCGAGCAGGGTGTCGAGGTCGGCGGTGTCCTTGCCGGCGGCCGCGAGCGCCTCGCGGGCGTCGCCGAGGCGCTGCACCCGACGGGCGGCGTCGGCCCAGCGCTCGGTCTCGGCGTGGAAGCCGCGGACGGTCTCGGCGATCTCGGCGAGGTAGCGCACCCGCTGCGGCGGCACGACCTGGCGCAGCATCGTCGAGTGGCGGACGTCGACCGGGGCCAGCGCGCCGTCGTCGACGGTGAGGCCCTTCGCGGCGAGCTGCGCGCGCAGCTCCTGGTAGAGCGCGGTGACGCCGTCGTCGTTGAAGGTGGCGGCGCTGGTGCCGAAGACGGGCATGTCCTCCGGCTTCTTCCCGAAGGCCTCGCGGTTGCGGACCATCTGGCGGCCGACGTCGCGCAGGGCGTCGAGGGCACCGCGCCGCTCGAACTTGTTGACGGCGACGACGTCGGCGAGGTCGAGCATGTCGATCTTCTCGAGCTGGCTCGCGGCCCCGAACTCCGGAGTCATCACGTAGAGGTTGACGTCGGCGTACGAGGTGATGGCGGCGTCCCCCTGGCCGATGCCGGGGGTCTCGACGACGACGAGGTCGTAGCCGGCGGCCTTGAGGACCGTGAGGACGTCCTCGAGCGCCTCGGGGACCTCGCGGTGCCCGCGCGTCGCGAGGGAGCGGAAGTAGACCCGGTCCCCGTCGAGGCTGTTCATCCGGATGCGGTCGCCGAGCAGTGCCCCGCCCCCACGGCGACGCGTCGGGTCGACGGCGACGCAGGCGATGCGCAGCTTGTCCTGCTGGTCGGTGCGCAGGCGGCGGACGAGCTCGTCGGTGAGGCTGGACTTGCCGGAGCCGCCGGTGCCGGTGATGCCGAGGACCGGCACGGTGCGGGCCGCGGCGGCGCGCTGCAGCTCACCGCGGAAGGCGTCGTCGAGGTGGCCGGTCTCGGCGCCGCTGATGGCGCGCGCGACGGCCGAGCGCTCCCCGGAGAGCACGGCCTCGACGCTCGTCGGCGCGAGGTCCCAGAGGTCGCGGTCGCAGGCGGCGACGACCTGGTTGACCATCCCCGGCAGGCCCAGCCGCTGCCCGTCCTCGGGGCTGAAGATCGTCACCCCGGCGGCGCGCAGGCGCTCGATCTCGCGGGGGACGATGACGCCGCCCCCGCCGCCGACGACCTGCACGTGGCCGGCACCGGCTTCGCGGAGCAGCTCGACGAGGTACTCGAAGTACTCGACGTGCCCGCCCTGGTAGGAGCTGACGGCGATGCCCTGCGCGTCCTCGTCGAGCGCGGCGTCGACGACCTCGCGGACCGAGCGGTTGTGCCCGAGGTGGACGACCTCGGCGCCCTGGCTCTGCATGATCCGCCGCATGATGTTGATCGACGCGTCGTGCCCGTCGAACAGGCTCGAGGCGGTGACGATGCGGACGGGGTGGGTCGGGACGTGGAGTCCCTCGCTCGGCTGCGCTGCCATGGGGTGGTCCTTCCGGGGTCGCCGGGTGGCGGTCCGGAAATAGTAGGACGTCCAACTACCTACCCGGAAGTCACGACCTCGGCGGGAACGCTGCCGACCTGGTCGCGCCCGGCCCGCTTCGCGACGTACAGCGCCCGGTCCGCGGCCGCGTAGAGCCGGCGCAGGTCCACCGCGTGCGTCGGGGCGTGGGCCACGCCGACGCTGATCGTCAGGGCGATCGGCTCGTCGTGCGCTCGCTCGAGCGGGCTCGCACGGACGGCCTCGACGAGCTCGGACGCACGGCGACGTGCCGCCTCGTGCGTGCTCCCGGGGAGGAGGAGGGCGAGCTCGTCACCGCCGAGCCGGCTGACGACGTCCCCCGGTCCACCGTGCCGGCGGACGGTGTCGGCCAGGTGGACGAGGACGGCGTCCCCCGTCGGGTGCCCCCAGGTGTCGTTGATGGTCTTGAACTCGTCGACGTCGAGGAGGACGAGCGCCGTCCCGCCGTCACCGTCGGCGACGGAGAGGGCGGACCGGGCGGCGTCGTCGAGCACCCGACGCGTGACGAGTCCCGTGAGCGGGTCGACGGCCGCCAGCTCCCGCAACCGGTCCGTGAGCCGGGCGTTGCGCTCGCCGGCCCGGACCAGGAGCCAGGTGCTCAGCACGAGCGCCACGCTGACGTACAGGAGGTCGACGGCGGCGTCACCGGACGGCGTGACCGACAGCACGAGGACCCCGTCGGCGACCACGGCACAGGTGGTCACGAGCCAGGCCGATGCGGCCGGCAGCTGCGAGGCGGCGAACAGGACCGGCGCGCAGAGGAAGACCTGCCCCGACGCCGACGCGTCGCGCGAGGCGAGGCCGGAGAGCACGATGGTGAGGACCCCCAGGATCGGGACGGGGAGCCAGAGCCAGGTCTGCAGCCTCTCGCCGGCGACGACGAGGAGGATCCCGACGACCATCATCGCGAGCGACGCGCCGATGACGGCGGCCTTCATCCCGGTGGACATGCCCTGGGGGACGAGGCTCGTCATCGTCACGCTGAGCCCTCCGGCCACGAGGCACAGCACCGCGCCGAACCGGGCGGCCGTCTCGCGGTCCCGGGGCCTCGGGAGGGACGGCGGTCGCATGGGGCAAGGCTAGGGAAAGCCCCTCGCCCCGTGGTCGGCTTCGGACGACATCGGCCGTAGGGGCCACCCGGGTCGGACCGATCGGCCGCCGGGTCAGGACCCCCCGGGACGGGACGCCACCCAGTCGACCGCCTCGGCGTAGCCGGCGACCCCGTGCCCGACGACGTGGTGGTCGCAGACGTCGGCGAGGTAGGAGAAGTGGCGGAACTCCTCGCGCGCGTGGATGTCGCTGATGTGCACCTCGACGCGCGGCACCCGGCAGGCCGCGATCGCGTCGCGCAGGGCCACCGACGTGTGCGTGTACCCGGCCGCGTTGACGACCATCCCGGCGATGCCGGAGCGCCCCTCCTGCACCCAGTCGACGAGCGTGCCCTCGTGGTTGGACTGCCGGAAGTCGACGGTCAGGCCGTGCCGCGCGGCGGCCTCGTGGCAGAGGCGCTCGACGTCGGCGAGGGTCTCGTGGCCGTAGACCGTCGGCTCCCGCTCGCCGAGGAGGTTGAGGTTCGGTCCGTTGAGCACGAGCACGGTGCGGGCGTCCATGCGCCGCAGCATCCCACGCCCCGGTTGCGGGCCCGGGGCGACGGACGTCTGATGGGGCGATGACCTCCACCCACCGGTCCCCCTCCCCCTCGCGACGCACCCTCATCGCCGGCACCGTCGGCGCCGGCGGCGCGCTCGGCGCCTCCGCGGTCGCCGGCCCGGCGGCCGCCGCGGCCTCGTCCGGCGGGCACGGCCGGCGCGACGGCGACTGGCCCGACGGCCCGGGACGGTCGGTCCGCCCGCAGCGGCCCACCGACGAGCTGCGCAGGATGGTGCGCGAGCTGGACCCGGCGCGCATCGACGCGACGATCCGCCGCCTCGTCGCGTTCGGCACGCGGCACACCCTCTCGTCGCAGGACGACCCGCGCCGCGGGATCGGGGCCGCCCGCGACTGGCTCTTCGAGGAGCTCTCCCGCTCCGCGCGGGCCTCCGGCGGCCGGATGACGGTCGCCAAGCAGTCCTACGTCCAGCAGCCGGCGAGCCGCATCCCCGTGCCGACGCGCATCACCAACGTCGTCGCCACGCTGCGCGGCTCGAGCGAGCCCGAGCGCGTCTACGTCGTCTCGGGGCACTACGACTCGCGCGTCACCGACGTCATGGACGCCACGAGTGACGCGCCCGGTGCCGACGACGACGCCTCGGGCGTCGCGGTCGTGCTCGAGATGGCGCGGGTCATGGCGCGGCACCGCCCGGCCGCGACGATCGTGTTCGCGGCGGTCGCCGGCGAGGAGCAGGGCCTCTACGGCTCGACGTACCTCGCCGAGTCGTTCCGCACCGCCGGCACCAACGTGCAGGCGATGTTCACCAACGACATCGTCGGCAGCCCGACCGCCGACGACGGCACCCGTGACCCGCGCAGCCTGCGGCTCTTCGCCGAGGGTGTCCCGAGCGACGAGACGCCGGAGGAGGCCGCGGTCCGCCGGTCGGTCGGCGGCGAGAACGACTCCCCCGCAAGGCAGCTCGCCCGGTTCGTCACGGATGTCGCGCACCGCGACGTCACCGGGATGGACGTGCGGGTCGTCTACCGCCGCGACCGCTACCTGCGCGGTGGCGACCACATCCCCTTCCTCGAGCGCGGCTTCCCCGCCGGCCGGTTCACCGAGCCGAACGAGGACTACGACCACCAGCACCAGGACGTGCGCGTCGAGGACGGCCGGCAGATCGGCGACCTGCCGGAGTTCTGCGACCCGCGCTACGTCGCCGGGGTCGCCCGGGTCAACACGGCGACCCTGTGGTCGCTGGCGACGGCACCGGGCACCCCGACGGACGTCACGGTCGAGACCACCGAGCTGACGAACGACACGGTCCTGCACTGGGCGCCGACGCCCGGCGCCGCCCGGCACGAGGTCGTGTGGCGGCCCACGACCGAGCCGGACTGGACCCACGTCATCGACGCCGGCTCGGCGAGCACCCTGCGCGTCGACCTCTCGAAGGACAACGTCGTGTTCGGCGTCCGGTCGGTCGGTCGTGACGGGCGGCGCAGCCCGGCGGCCTTCCCGCAGCCGCAGCGCTGAGAGCCCGTCGAGGGAACAGGACACGCCGCCGGCACCCTGCTGCTGACGGCGCGTCCTGTTCACTCGACGGGTGGGGGCTCAGCGGCGGAGCTCGTCCGTCATCACCGCGGCGCACGAGTCCGGCGCTGATCCGGGCTGGGGCCCGACCCCGTCGAAGGCCGTGACCGCGCGGGAGCGGCCCAGGTTCCACGACAGCCAGTCGTCCGGACCCGGACCGGCGTCCCCCCAGAGGCTCGACACCGGTGCGTACGCGGCGACGCAACGGACCACGTCGCGGGGCAGGCGGTCGGCGATGGCCGGTGCCGCGTCGGCGGAGAGGCTCGACAGGTAGAGCAGGTCGAGGGTGCGGCCGGCCTCGTAGCGGTCGATGTTGCGGTTCGCCACCCACGCGTCGGGGTTCATCGCGGCGAAGCCGAGGGTGAAGACCGCCCCCGCCACGAGGACGGCCCGCGGCACCCAGCGCCACGAGAGCCGCAGCACGCCGATGAGGAGCAGCACGACGACCGCGCCGAGCCACAGCTCGAACCCGTCGACGAACACGCGCAGCACCGTGTACCCGAACGCGTCCTGGTAGAGCGACATCCGCGAGAGCGCGGAGACGACGACGGCGAGCGTCGCCAGGCCCAGGCCGCCGAGCAGCGCCCGCAGGACGAGCCGGTCGCGCGCCGACTCCCGCGAGGCCACCCGCAGGGTCGTCGTGATGACGAGGACGGTCAGCGCGGTCGCGACGGTCAGCTGGCCGAACCCCTGGTGGACGTACTCGGCGTGCGTGAGGCCGGTCGTGCGGCGCAGGTAGGCGTCCCCGCCGAAGAGCGCCGCGGCCTGGGCCACGAGGAAGCCGACGAAGAGCGCGAGCACGAGGCCGACCGGGACCGCCCACTCCCAGACCGGGCGCGCGCGCCGCCGCTCGGGCAGCACGACGGCGTCGACCTGCGGCGGGTTGAGCGCGAGGTAGGCACCGGTCAGGGCCACCCCGGACAGCAGGACGAAGGTGAACCCGCGGACGACGATCGAGTCCCACCCGAGGTCGGGCACGAGCGCCGACGCCCACGAGCCGAACACGGCGTCTCCGGTGGCGAACAGGCCGCCGAAGACCACGAGGACGAGCGCGGAGACCGCGACGGTCCGGACGACCGGCCACAGCGCCCCGACCCGGCTCGTCGCCGTGAGGGTCCGCCCGAGCAGCGGCAGGCCGCGCAGCGCCGAGAGCGGCCACGCCGCCCAGCTCGTGACGATGGCGAGGAACCCGTGCGCCCGGGTGAGGGCGGCGGCTGCGACGGCCACCCCGGCGAGCACCGAGAGGACCACCACCCCCTCGGCGTCGCGCAGCGTGGGGACGAGCGCGAGCAGGGCGGCGACGACCCCGCCGGCGACGGTCCACGGGTCCCGCCGGTGCCGCGCGACGACCCACATGAGTGCCCCCGTCGCGAGCATGACGAGGCTCGTCACCAGCCCGATGTTCCGGTCGACCCAGGTCAGCGCGCCGAGGAGCCCGATGCCGAGCCCCGCGGCCACGACCCCGATGCGGGGGCGGCCGTCGGGCTCGGGCCAGAGTCGCGCGACGGCGCCGTCGACGGGCCCGGCTCCCCCGCCGTAGGGGACGGCTGGGGCCGAGGGGGTCGCGGTCATGACGGGCTCCGGTGTGGTCGGTGGGACGGTGACGTTCGAGGCGGCGAGCTCCTCGCGGACGTGCGAGGGGCGCCGGTCGCTGGGGGCGGTCGGCAGGGTGACCCGCAGCGTCGCGCCGGTCGTACCCGCGGGCGTCGGGACGACCTCGACCCGGCCGCCGTGCAGCTCACAGACCCAGCGGACGATGGCGAGCCCGAGGCCGGTCCCGCCGGCGGCGTCGGCACCGGTGCCGAACCGCTCGAAGACGCGCTCGGCGTCCGCCGCGGGGATGCCGGGACCGTCGTCGCGGACCTCGAGCACCCAGCGGCCGCCCTCGTCGGCGCGTGCGTCGAGCCGGACGTCGCCGTGCGCGGGGCTGTGCCGCACCGCGTTGTCGACGAGGTTGGCCACGAGCTGCGCGAGGCGGGCCGCGTCACCGGTGACCGTGAGGTCGGGCGGCGACACCCGGTGGCGCAGACGGACGGGACGGGCGGCGACGCTCGCCTCGTCGACCGCCCGGGCGAGCAGCGACTCGACCCGCACCGGCGCGAGGGTGAGCGGTGCCACCCCGGCGTCGACACGGGAGAGGTCGAGGAGGTCCTCGACGAGCGCCGAGAGGCGTTCGGCCTGCGCGAGAGCGGATTCCAGCGTGGCGCGGTCCGGGGTGGTCACGCCGTCGACGAGGTTCTCCAACAGGGCCCGCTGAGCGGTCAGCGGGGTGCGCAGCTCGTGGGAGACGGTGGCCACGAGCCGCCGCCGCTCGAGGTCGGCGCCCGCGAGGTCCGCGGCCATCGCGTTGAACGCGCGGGCCAGCTCGCCCACCTCGTCCGACGAGCTCGTCGCGACGCGCTGGCCGTAGTCGCCCGCGGCCATCCGCCGGGCGGCGGCGGTCATCTCGCGCAGCGGCGAGGTCATCCCCCGCGCCAGCCACTGCGTCACCGCGACGGCCGCGCCGGCGGTCACCGGCAGGCTCGTCCACCAGGGCACCCCGGCGCCGTCGCCGATGGCGGCGACGAGCACGCCGGCCAGCACGCTGGCCCCGACGAGGACGCCGAGCTTGAGCTTGATCGAGGTGACCCCGTCGAGCGGGCGGTCGGTGTTCACCGCGGCACCTCGAGGGCGTAGCCGACGCCGTGCACCGTACGCACGCGGTCGGCGCCGACCTTCGCGCGCAGGGCCTTGACGTGGCTGTCGAGCGTCCGGGTGCCGGAGGCGTCGCCCCAGCCCCAGACCTCGCGCATCAGCTCCTCCCGCGGGCGCACGACACCCGGGGCGGCGGCGAGCGCGCAGAGCAGGTCGAACTCCAGCGGCGTGAGGTGGACCTCGGTGCCGTCGACCGCGACCCGCCGGGTGGCCGGGTCGACGACGAGGCCCGCGAGATCCATCCGGCCGGTCGAGCGAGCGAGCTGCTCGGCCCGCTCGACCCGGCGCAGCAGCGCCCGCAGCCGGGCGACGACCTCGCGCATCGAGAACGGCTTGGTGACGTAGTCGTCCGCGCCGACCCCGAGGCCGACGAGCAGGTCGGTCTCGTCGTCACGCGCGGTGAGCATGAGGACGGGCGCCGGCCGCAGCGCCTGGATGCGCCGACACACCTCGAGGCCGTCGAAGCCGGGCAGCATCACGTCGAGGAGCACCGCGTCCGGCCCGTGCTCCTCGAAGGCCGCCACGGCGGCCGGACCGTCCCCCGCCGTGACGACGCCGAACCCCTCGGCGCGCAGCCGGTCGGCCACCGCCTGCCGGATGGTCGGCTCGTCCTCGACGACGAGGACGACCTGCGCCCCGCTGCTCCCCTCGCTCATGCGACGAGACTAGGGACACCGGCGTGGGGGCCGCCCGCGCGACGTGTGGAGATCGTGTGAAGGAGCGGCCCGGGGCGCGGGCCGCCGCCTCACATGTCGCGGTAGCGCCGGGCGGCGGCGACGCGCTCGCCCAGCCGGGCCGCATCGGCCGGCACGGGGTGGGACCAGTCGTCGCCGTCGGCGTACGGCAGCCCGTAGGCGGCGGTGTCGCGCTGGGTGCGCCAGCCCTCGGCGAGCGGCCCGAGGTCGAGGGCGTCGTAGCCGATGGAGTCGAGGAAGGCGGTGACTGCGGCCTTGGCGTCCGCGTCGTCCCCCGCGATGGCGAGCGCCGAGCGGTCGGGTGCTCCCGCCGGACGGGCCAGCGCGCCGAGGGCGCCGGAGGTGATGTTGTTGAAGACCTTGACGACCCGGCTGTCCGCGAGGTGCTCCTGGACGAGCTCGCTCGTCGTCGTGCTCTCGTCGTCGAGCGCGGCGACGTGGCCGTCCCGCTCCGGGTAGTAGTTGATCGTGTCCATGACGACCTTGCCGGCGAGCTCCTCCGCCGGGAGGTCGCGCAGGGCCATCAGGGGCACGGTGACGACGGCGAGGTCGGCGGCCTTCGCGGCCTCCGGCGGGGTCGCGGCGCAGGCCTGCGGGCCGAGCTCCTCGACGAGGTCGCGCAGCGTCTCGGGGCCGCGCGAGTTGCTGAGCACGACGTCGTGGCCGGCGGCGACCGCCAGCCGGGCGAGGGTGCTCCCGATGTGTCCTGCTCCGAGGAGTCCGATGGTGCTCATGCGGAGGAGAACGACGCCGGGCGCGGGCCCATTCCGACCCTCAGGCGCCCTCGGGGCAGCGGTACTGGCTGCGGAAGGCGGTGGGCGAGACGCCGGTGCACTTCGTGAAGTGGTGCCGCAGCAACGCGGCGGTGCCGAACCCGGCGTCCCGGGCGACGTCCTCGACCGACAGGTCGGTCTCCTCGAGCAGCTCGCGCGCCCGCAGCACCCGCTGCTCGGTGATCCACTGGTGCGGCGTCGTGCCCGTCTCGGCGACGAACCGGCGGGCGAAGGTCCGCTCCGACATCGCCGCGAGGCGCGCGAGGTCGGCGACGGCGTGCTGCTCGCCGAGCCGGTCGAGGACGTGCGTGAGCACCGGCCCGAGGGACTCGGCCTCGGTCGTGGGGACGGGCCGCTCGACGAACTGGCGCTGGCCCCCGTCCCGGTGCGGCGGGACGACCATCCGCCGGGCGATCCGGCCCGCGACGGCGGCCCCGAGCTCGAGCCGCACGAGGTAGAGGGCGGCGTCGATGCCCGCGGCCGTCCCGGCGCTCGTCACGACGTTGCCGTCGTGCACGTAGAGGACGTCGGGGTCGACCGTCGCCCGGGGGAAGCGGGCGGCGAGGTCGGCGGCGTGGCGCCAGTGGGTGGCGCAGCGACGGCCGTCGAGGAGCCCGGCCGCCCCGAGGGTGAACGCCCCGGAGCACACGGAGAGCACCCACGCCCCCCGCTCGGCCGCCGCGCGCACGACGCGGACCACCTCGGGGGAGGGCTGGTCGGCGCTCGAGGACGCGGGGACCGCCACGAGGTCGGCGTCGAGGGCCGCCTCGAGGCCGTGGGCCGCCGTGACGCTCGTGCCGTTGCCTGCGTCGAGGGCCCCGGGTCGCTCGGCGCACACCCGGTAGTCGACGGGCGGGCACCCGTCGTCGGTCCGGTCGATGCCGAACACCTCGGCGAGCACGGCGTACTCGAAGAGCTGGACGGGCTCCTGGAGGATCACGGCGACGGAACGGAGGGGCATCCCGCGAGTATGGCAGGAAGTTGACGAGCAGCGACAGGTCTGCCACTGGTGGCACCATCTACACCGGGCACAAGATCGTGCCATGACCTTCACCGAGATCCTCGACACCGCCACCACCCTCGCCGTCACCGGCGTTCTCGTCGCCCCGGTCGTCTACCTCCTGGAGCGGACCCACCGCCGCGCGTCGCTCGACGCGGGCGGCCGCGCCGACCGGTGGCTGCGGGCGCACGACGTCGACGACGCGGACGCCCGTCGCCTCGCCGCCGACCTGCGCGCCGCGCAGCCGACCCCGGCCGAGCCTCAGGCGGGTGCGCCGACGCGCTCGGCGGTCCGCTGCCCCGCGGTGCCGGCCGCCCAGGTGCGGTAGCCCCCGTCGAGGTTGCGCACGGAGCGCCCGTGCTGCGCGAGCAGCCGCGCCGCCACGTACCCGCGCAGCCCCACCTCGCAGTGGACGACGAGCGGGCCGTCGGGCAGCTCCTCCAGTCGCGCGCGCAGGTCGTCGACCGGGATGTTCACCGCCCCCGGCACGGGGCGCACCGCGTGCTCGCGGGGGCTGCGGACGTCGACGAGCGTCGCGCCGGCCGCGAGCGCGCCGTCGAGCTCGTGCCACTGGAGCGTCTCGACGTCGCCGTCGGCCACGGCGCGGTCGACCCAGCCGAGCATGTTGACCGGGTCCTTGGCCGAGCCGAACTGCGGGGCGTAGGCGAGCTCGAGGTCGGCGAGGTCACCGGCGGTCAGGCGGCCGGCCATCGCGGTGGCGACGACGTCGATGCGCTTGTCGACCCCGTCGCGCCCGACCGCCTGGGCACCGAGGATCTCGTCGGTCCCCGGGTCGACCAGGAGCTTGAGGGCCATCGCCTCGGCGCCCGGGTAGTACCCGGCGTGCGACCCGGGGTGGGTGTGGATGACGCGGTGCGGACGACCGGCCTCGCGCAGCCGCTTCTCGTTCCACCCCACGGCGGCGGCCGCGACGCCGAACACCTCGACGATCGCCGTCCCGAGCACCGGCCGGTCGACGCCCGGCCGTCCGGCGATGACGTCGGCGACGACCCGGCCCTGGCGGTTGGCGGTGTTGGCGAGCGGGACGAGCACGGACGACGCGTCCAGACCGTCGCGCTTCTCGACGGCGTCGCCGACGGCGAAGACCGCCGGGTCGGAGGTGCGCAGCGAGTCGTCGACGAGGATGCCGCCGCGCTCGCCGAGGGCCAAGCCGGCCGCAGCCGCGAGCGAGGTCTCGGGGCGTACGCCGATGGCCGCGACGACGAGACCGGCCGGCACCGCACGGCCGTCCGAGAGGTGCGCGAGGTGGGGCTCGCCCGGCTCGCCGGGGTCGATGCGGACGACCGAGACCCCGAGCGCGAGCCGCACCCCGGCGGCCCGCATCGCGTCGTGCACCGGCTCGACCATCTCGGGGTCGAGCGGGGCCATGACCTGGTCGGTCGCCTCGACGAGGGTCACCGCCACGCCGCGGTGGACGAGGTTCTCGGCGACCTCGACCCCGATGAAGCCACCCCCGACGACGACCGCCTCGCGGGCGTCGCGGGCCGAGGCGACGAGATGGTCGAGGTCCTCGATGTCGCGCAGCGTGTGGGCGACCGAGATCCCCGGGATGCGCGGCACGACGGGCCGCGCGCCGGGCGAGAGGACGAGCGCGTCGTACTCGAGCTCGACGTCCTCGTCCGTCGCGAGGTCGCGCACCGTGACCCGCCGGTTCGCGCGGTCGATCGCGCGCGCCTCGTGCCGCACCCGGACGTCGATGGCGAAGCGCGCCGCCAGCGACTCGGGCGTCTGGAGCAGGAGGGAGGAGCGCTTCTCGATGACACCGCCGAGGTGGTAGGGCAGGCCGCAGTTCGCGAACGAGACGTGACCGCTGCGCTCGACGACGGTGATGGACGCCTCCTCGTCGAGACGCCGCAGCCGCGTGGCAGCGGACATGCCACCGGCCACTCCCCCGATGATCACGATCTTCTGCATGGGTCGATCGTATACCCCCGGGGGTAGTGGCCGGTGACGGTCGCGGTGGCTCAGCGGTTGCCGATGAGCCACCCGATGACGAGACCGATGACGCCGACGACGACGTAGGGCGCGTAGGACTTGACGAGCACCGGCAGCACGGTGGCCCCGAGGTCGAGCGCGTCGTCGTCCTTCGCCGCCGGCCGGGGCGCCGGCCGCGGCGCCGGGGTCGGGGTGGGCGCGACCGTGGCCACCGTCGGCTCGCTCGTCGTGGGCGGCGCCTCGGCGGACTCGGCGGCACCGGCCGTCGACGCGTCGGTGGCCTCGGCGGTCGCGTCCGGCGACGGCGCGTCGTCGGCGGCCGGCGCCTCGCCGAGCACGCCCTCGATGCAGCCGACGAACTGGCCGAGCAGCTTGTCCGAGACGTCCTGCATGACACCGCGCCCGAACTGCGCCGGCTTGCCCGTGACGGCGAGGTCGGTGACGACCTCGACCCGGGTGCCGGTGCCGTCCGGGGCCAGTTGGATGCGGACCGTGGCGCCGGCCGTGCCGTTGCCGCGCTTGTCCTTGCCCTTGGCCTCGATGACCGCGTGCTTGGCCGCGTCGTCCTTCTCGACGAAGTGGCCGGTGCCCGCGTACTGGAGGGCGATCGGGCCCAGCTTGACCTTCACCGTCCCCGCGAACCCCTCCTCCGAGACCTCGGTGACGGTGGCACCCGGGAAGCAGCTGCCGACCCGCTCGAGGTCCATGAACGTGGCCCACGTCGTGTCGACGTCGGCGGGGACGGTGAAGTCGTGCGTGAGCTCCATGCGGTGATCAGCCCTCCATGGCCTTCTGGACGGCCCGTCGGGTGAGGACCGTCGCGAGGTGGCGCCGGTAGTCGGCATCGCCGTTGAGGTCGCTCGGCGGGTTGGTGCCCTCCGCGGCGGCTGCGCAGGCGTCGGCCAGGCCGTCGGCGGAGGACCCGACGAGCGCCTGCTCGACCGCACCGGCGCGCAGCGGCGTGTTGCCCATGTTCGTCAGGCCGACCTTCGCCTCGGCGATGCTGCCGCCCTCCACGCGCACCGTCGCGGCGACCGCGACGATCGACCACTGGTGGGCGACGCGCACGAACTTCTCGTACGCCGCGCCCCAGCCGGTGTGCTTCGGGATGCGGATCTCGGTGAGCAGCTCGCCGTCCTCGACCGCCGTCTCGAAGAGGTCGCGGAAGAACTCCGTCGCCGGCACGGTGCGCTCGCCGCCGGAGCCGGCGATGACCATCGTCGCGTCGAGCGCGAGGATCGGCGCCCCGACGTCGCCGGCGGGGTCGGCGTGGACGATCGCGCCGCCGACGGTCCCGCGGTGGCGGATCTGCGGGTCGGCGACGGTCTCGACGGCCTTGACGAGCAGGGCCGCGTGCTCGCGCACGAGGTCGCTCGCCACGATGTCGCTGTACGCCGTCATCGAGCCGATGGCGATGTGGTCGCCGCCGTCCCGGATGCCGCGCAGCGCCTCGATCCGACCGAGGTCGACGACCGTCTCGGGGGCGTTGAGCCGCATCCGCAGGATGGGCAGCAGCGACTGGCCGCCGGCGAGGACCTTGGCGTCGTCGCCGTGCTCGGCGAGCGCCGCGAGGGCCTCGTCGACGCTCGTCGGGGCGAGGTAGTCGAAGGATGCGGGGATCACTGCGCTGCTCCGTCCGTCGTGCCGGCTGCCGGGTCCTGGTTGGGTGCGCCCTCACCGAAGTGGGCCTGGGCGTCGGCCGTCGGGGCCTTGTCCTGCTGGGCGCCGGCCGTCCGGATCGCCTTCCACACCCGCTCGGGCGTGCACGGCATCTGGATGTCGTCGATGCCCATCGGCCGCAGCGCGTCGACGATGGCGTTGACGACCGCCGGGGTCGAGGCGATGGTGCCCGCCTCGCCGACGCCCTTCGTGCCGAGGGTGTTCGTCGTCGACGGCGAGACCGTGTGCTCGCTGACGTAGTTGATCGTGTCGGCCGCGGTGGGGAGCGTGTAGTCGACGAACGACCCGGACACGAGGGTGCCCTGCTCGTCGTACTCCGCGCCCTCCCACAGGGCCTGCGCGATGCCCTGGACGAGGCCACCGTGGATCTGCCCCTCGACGATGAGCGGGTTGATGATCGTCCCGATGTCGTCGACGCAGACGTACTTGCGCATCGTGCTCTGCCCGGTCTCGGTGTCGACCTCCATCGCGCACAGGTGGGTGCCGTGCGGGAAGGAGAAGTTGACCGGGTCGAACGTGGCGTCGGCGTCGATGCTCGGCTCCACGCCGTCGGGCAGGTTGTGCGCGGCGAAGGTCGCGAGCGCGATGTCGGTGATGCCGATGCCCTTGTCGGTGCCCTTGACCGTGAACTGCCCGGCCTCGAACTCGAGGTCGTCGACGCTCGCCTCGAGGAGGTGGGCCGCGATGGGCTTGGCCTTCTCGATGACCTTGTCGGCGGCCCGCACGAGCGCCTCGCCGCCGACGACGAGCGAGCGGGACCCGTAGGTGTCCAGGCCCTTCGGCGCGATCTGGGTGTCGCCGTGGAGGACCTCGACGTTCTCGAACGGGATGCCGAGGCGGTCGGCGACGATCTGGCTCCACGCCGTCTCGTGGCCCTGGCCGTGCGGCGTGGCGCCCGAGACGACCTCGACGGTGCCGGTGGCGAGCATCCGGATGCTCGCGCTCTCCCAGCCGCCGGCGCCGTAGCTCAGCGAGCCGAGGACGCGGGAGGGTGCCAGGCCGCACATCTCGGTGAAGGTCGAGACGCCGAGGCCGAGCTGGACGGTGTCGCCGGACTCGCGCCGGCGCTTCTGCTCCGCGCGCAGCTCGTCGTAGCCGAAGAGCTCGAGCGCCTTGGCCGTCGCGGCCTCGTAGTTGCCCGAGTCGTAGGTCATGCCCGCGACGGTCGTGAACGGGAACTCGTCGTGCGTGATCCAGTTCTTCTCGCGGATGGCGATCGGGTCGACCCCGACCTCCGCGGCGAGCTCGTCCATGATCCGCTCGATGGCGTAGGTGGCCTCGGGCCGCCCGGCGCCGCGGTAGGCGTCGACCCACGTCTTGTTGGTCAGCACCGTCTGGCAGTTGAACTGGTAGGCCGGGAACTTGTAGATGCTGTTGAACATCCACGCCCCGAGGACCGGCACGCCGCCGCCGACGATGGCGACGTAGGCGCCGAGGTCGGCGAGGAGGTCGACCTTGAGCGCGGTGACCGTGCCGTCCTTCTCGGCGGCGAGGGTCATCTTCTGCCACTGGTCACGGCCGTGGTGGGCCGAGACCATCGTCTCGCTGCGGGTCTCGGTGTACTTGCACGGCTTGCCGAGCTTGCGCGCGATGGCGATCGTCGCGAACTCCTCCGGCGTCGTCTGCAGCTTGCCGCCGAAGCCGCCGCCCACGTCGGGGGCGATGACGCGGACCTTGGACTCCGGGATGCCCATCGTCGCGGCGATCGCGAAGCGCAGGATGTGCGGCACCTGCGTCGCGGACCAGATGACGACCTGCTCGCCGGTGGGGTCGACGACCGTGGAGCGCGGCTCCATGAAGGCCGGCACGAGCCGCTGCTGGCGGTACTCGCGCTCGATGACGATGCCGTCCTGGCGCGCCTTGGCGATGGCCTCCTCGACGTCGCCGCCGGTGCCGGCGGCCTTGGAGTCCAGCTGCCAGAAGGCCGACTTGTTCGTCCCGGCGTCGGGGTGCGCGAGGACCTCGTCCTTCATCGCCTCCTTGAGGTCGAGGACGGCGGGCAGCTCCTCGTAGTCGACGTCGACGAGCTCGGCGGCGTCGCGGGCCAGGGCGGCGCTGCGGGCGACGACGACGGCGACGATCTCGCCGGTGTGCGCGACGCGCTCGCTCGGGACGGGGAGGTGGGTCGGGGTGACCTGGTCCGGGGTGATCGGCCAGGCGTTGATGTTGACGCCCTGGCTGTCGGCGAGGTCGGCGCCGGTGAAGACGGCGTGGACGCCGGGGGCGGCCTTGGCCTCGTCGGTGCCGATGGAGAGGATCTTCGCGTGGGCGAAGGGGCTGCGGACCATCGCGAGGTGCAGCATCCCGGGCAGCTGGATGTTGTCGGTCCAGCGGGTGCGGCCGGTGATGAGGCGCTGGTCCTCCTTGCGGCGGCGGTCCTTGCCGACCTCGGTCGTGGGGCGGTCGTCGACGGCGGTCATCAGGCGTTGCTCCTCTCGCTGCTCATCGAGCCGGCGGCGGCGGCCACGGCCTTGACGATGTTGTGGTAGCCGGTGCAGCGGCAGAGGTTGCCCTCGAGGCCGACCCGGATCTCCTCCTCGGAGGGGTCCGGGTTCTCGCGGAGCAGGTCGACGGCCTGCATGATCATGCCCGGCGTGCAGTAGCCGCACTGGAGGGCGTGGTTCTCGTGGAACGCGGTCTGCATCGGGTGCAGCTCGCCGTTGGTGGCGAGCCCCTCGATGGTCGTCACCTCGTGGCCGTCGGCCTGGACGGCGAGGACGTTGCAGGACTTGACGCTGCGCCCGTCCAGGTGGACGGTGCACGCACCGCAGTTGCTGGTGTCACACCCGACGACGGTGCCGACCTTGCCCACGACCTCACGGAGGTAGTGGACGAGCAGCATCCGGGGTTCGACGTCGTCGGTGTTGGAGACGCCGTCGACGGTGACGGTGATCCGAGTCATCATTGACTCCTTCGCGAGTGGATCCGTGGTCGTGTCCGTGATCTTGCTTCACCCATCCTCGGTGGGCAAGGGGTATGGACGAACCCGCCGACCGGACAGGTCGCTGCGGCTTTCCGCACAGGAAACGGCCGCCGGGGCACGCCGAATCGCGTTGCGCCACAACCGGGTCGCGACGGTCGCAGCCCTGCGCCGCGGATGCGGTCGGATCCGGCTCAGACGGGCGCAGGTGCGGCGGTCTCGGCGTCCTCGCCGTGGTGGTGGATGGGACCGCCGACGTCCTGGAGCCGCTTGCCGCCCCCGCCCCACTGGAGGGCGACGATCTCGGCGGCGATGGACACCGCCGTCTCCTCCGGTGTGCGAGCGCCGAGGTCGAGCCCGATGGGGCTGGAGAGCCGGGCGAGCTCGTCGTCGGTGACGCCCGCCTCGCGCAGCCGCTCGAGCCGGTCCTCGTGGGTGCGCCGGCTGCCCATCGCGCCGACGTAGGCGACCTCGGGCAGGCGCAGCGCGCGCTCGAGGACGGGCACGTCGAACTTGGGGTCGTGGGTCAGCACGCAGACGACCGTGCGCCCGTCGACCGCCCCTGCCTCCTGCTCGGCCGCGAGGTACTTGTGCGGCCACTCGACGACGACCTCGTCGGCGGCCGGGAAGCGGGAGCTGGTCGCGAACACCGGCCGCGCGTCGCACACCGTCACGCGGTAGCCGAGGAAGCTGCCGACGTGCGCGACGGCCGCCGCGAAGTCGATGGCGCCGAAGACGAGCATCCGTGGGCGCGGGGCGAAGGCGTTGACGAAGACGCGCATCCCCTCGCCGCGACGCTCGCCGTCCGGGCCGTAGGTGAGGGTCTCGGTGCGCCCGGAGGCGAGCAGGCCGCGGGCGTCGTCGGCGACGGCGGAGTCGGCTCGGGGGGAGCCGATCTCGCCGACGACGGGCACGTCGGCGTCCTCGGGGCGCACGACGAGGCGGCGGCCCAGCCACGCGGGGTCCGGGTGGTCGATGACGGTGGCGACCGCGACCGGGCGCCCGGCGGCGACGTCGTCGGCGACGTCGCCGAGCTCGGGGAAGGTCGCCTGGGAGACGGGCTCGACGAAGACGTCGAGGATCCCGCCGCAGGTCAGGCCGACGGCGAAGGCGTCGTCGTCGGAGACGCCGTAGCGCTGCAGCACCGGCGTCCCGCCGTCGACGACCTCCTGCGACAGCTCGTACACCGCGCCCTCGACGCAGCCGCCCGACACCGACCCGACGGCCTCGCCGCCCGGGCCGAGCAGCATCGAGGCGCCGGCCGGCCGCGGGGCCGAGCGGAACGTCGCGACGACGGTCCCCACCCCGACGGTCTCGCCGGCCCGCCACCAGGTCATCAGCTCGTCCAGCACGTCACGCACGCGCGACCACCTCCGTCAGCTCCTCGAACGCCGCCATCGAGTGCCCGGCGACGAAGTCGTCGACGTGCGGCAGCACCGCCATGATGCCCCCCTGGACCGGTTCGTAGCCCGCCCTCCCCCGGTGCGGGTTGACCCAGACCACCCGGTGGGCGACCGCGTGCAGCCGCCGCACCTGCTCGCCGAGCGCCTCCGGGGCGTCGCGCTCCCAGCCGTCGCTGAACACGACGACGACCGCGCCGCGGGCCATCCCCCGGCGGCCCCAGCGGTCGAGGAAGACCTTGAGCCCCTCGGCCAGGCGGGTGCCGCCGGACCAGTCGGGGATCGCCTCCCCCGCCGCGACGATGGCCCGGTCCGGGTCGCGCTGCTGCAGCGGGCGGGTGACGTGGGTGAGGCGCGTGCCCAGGGTGAAGACCTCGGTCGGCACGTCGGACACGCAGTAGGTGTGGCACAGCCGGACGAGCGAGTCGGCGTAGGCGCTCATCGACCCGGAGACGTCGAGGAGGAGGACGACGCGGCGGGGCCGGCTGCCGCGCCGGCGCCACGCGACCTCGCCGGGCTCCCCCATCCGCCGGAGCATGGCCCGCAGCGTGCGGCGGGCGTCGACGGCGCCGCGGGGCGACTCCTCCCACCGGTGCGCCCGGCGGCGGGGCGCGCGGGGGCGGAGGCGACCGAAGAGCCGCGCGAGCTCCTCGCGCTCGCGGCGGCTGAGGGTCGTGACGTCCTTGCGGCGCAGGACCTCGGTGGCCGAGGCCTGGGCGTGGACGTCGTCCGGCTCGTCGCGGCCCTCGCCGGGGCCGGGCTCCTCGGCGCCGAGGGACGCGCGGGGGACGAGCCGGCTCAGGGGGTCGCGGGGCTTGGTGCCGGCGCGGGTGCCACCGAACCACTCGGCGAAGACGAGGTCGTGGCGCTCGAGGTCGGCCGGTGAGGCGCAGAGGGTCGCGCGGCCGGCGTGGTAGACCGCCGCCGGGTCCTCGAGCCCGACGGCCGCCACCGCCTCGAGGTAGGTGCGCTCGCGGTCGGCGGTGACGTTGACCCCGGCGGCGCGCAGCGTGCGGGCGAACCCGACGAGGACCTCCTCCGGGGTGCGGACGAGCTCGGCGGCGTCGAGGCGGTGCTGGGCGATGGTCATCGGCGGGGCGCGGGTCAGGGGGTGAGCATGACGTCGAGGGCGCGCTTCACCCGCTCGGCGTCCTCGCGGTACTTGACGGCGACGCCGAGGGTCGCGGCGGCGGTCTCGGTGTCGAGGGTGCGGGTGCCGAGCTCGTAGAGGGCGCGCGCCCAGTCGAGGGTCTCGGCGACTCCCGGCGGCTTGAGCATCTCTCGGTCGCCGCGGATGGCGTGGACCGCCCGGACCACCTGCGCCGCAAGGGCTTCCGGCACCTCGGGGGCGCGGCTGCGGACGATCGCGAGCTCGCGCTCGATGCCGGGGTGCTCGAGCCAGTGGTAGAGGCAGCGGCGCTTGAGCGCGTCGTGGAGCTCGCGGGTCCGGTTGGAGGTGAGGACGACCACCGGGGGCGTCGCCGCACGGACCGGGCCGAGCTCGGGGATGGTCACCTGCCACGTCGAGAGCACCTCGAGGAGGAAGGCCTCGAACTCGTCGTCGGCCCGGTCGACCTCGTCCACGAGGAGGACCGCCGGCGCGTCGCGCAGGGCCTGGAGGACCGGACGGGCGAGGAGGAAGCGCTCGTCGAAGAGGTCGGCCTCCAGCTCGCGGACGTCCTTGGCGCCGCCCTCGACGGCCTCCAGCGCGCGGACGTGGAGGATCTGGCGGGGGAAGTCCCAGTCGTAGAGCGCCTGGCTCGCGTCGATGCCCTCGTAGCACTGCAACCGGATGAGCGGCAGGTCCATCGTCTCCGCGAGCGCCTCCGCGAGAGCGGTCTTGCCGGTGCCGGGCTCGCCCTCCATGAGCAGGGGCCGGCCGAGCCGGAGCGAGAGCCAGGTGACCGTCGACAGCGCGTCGTCGGCGAGGTAGCCGACCCCTCCCAGCGCGCTCGCGAGGTCGTCGGCCGAGGCGAACGTCGTCCTGGGGTCCATGGCCACAGCATCACCCACGACCGGCCCCCGTGGAAGGACGACGCTCACACGAGGTCGACGAGTGCGGCGACGGCGGCGGCCAGCTCGCCGACCGCGAGGACGACGACGACCACCGCGACGGCCGCCACGAGGCGCCCGTCGCGCAGCACCGTGAGGCGCGGGTCGGCCGGCCCGGTGACCCCGAGCCGCCGCTGCCGCACGGTCGAGAGGACGACGTAGGCGGCGAGCGCGGCGACGAGCACCGTGGGCAGGACGACCGCTCCGCCGAGCCGGTCGAGGGTGAGGCGGCCGACGGTCAGCGCCCCGACGAGCAGCGCGAGTCCGGTGCGCCGCCACGCGAGCGTCGTGCGCTCCTGCTGCATCCCCGGGTCGCGGACGACCTGCTCGGTCACCCGGCGCTCACCCGACCCCGCGCAGCACGCTCGCCCCGGCGAGGACGACGCCGGCGACGACGATCGTCGCCACGACGACGACCATCGTCGGGTTGGAGGGCAGTGGTGTCCCCTCGCGCATCGCCCGCTCGGTACGGGCCCAGGTGCGCCACGCGGTGGCGGCGGTGACCAGGCCCGCGAGGGCGAGGAGGGCGGCGAGCAGCGCCTGCACGGTGTCCTGGAGGGGGAGGTCGAGGGCGTCGAGGGCCGCGGCCCCGGCGAGCAGGGCGAGGGCGGTGCGGGCCCACGCGAGGAAGGTCCGCTCGTTGGCGAGCGAGAAGCGGGGGTCGGGGTCGGCGCCGTGGTCGTAGACGCTCGCCGGCCACCGTCTCCTGTCGCTCACCCGGCCATCATGGCGCGTGGGGGTGCCGGCGCAGGGCCTCGGGGGTGTCGGCGTCGGTGCCGCTCGCGAGGTCGCCGCACTCGACGGGGGCCGGCGGGTGCGCGGCGAGGTGGTCCCGGGCGCCGCGGTCGCCGCGGGCGGTGTCGGCGACGGCGGCCCAGTGGGCGCGCCCGAGGACGACCGGGTGGCCGGCCGTGCCGTCGTACGTGGCGCGCAGGAGGACCTCCGGGCCGGTGCCGCGCGTCGCGGACAGCACCCGCCGGTAGACGCGGGTGCCGACGTCCGGCAGGTCGACGAGGGTGACGAGGGCGGCGTGGACCTCCGGCGCAGCGGTCGCCTCGAGGTGGCGCAGGCCGGCGCGCAGCGAGGCCCCCATCCCCTCGTCCCAGTCCTCGGCGACGACGACGGCGACCCCGGGGACGTCAACCGTCGCGCGGGCCTCGTCGGCGGCGGCCCCGAGGACGACGACGACCTGCTCGAGCCCCGCGCCGACCAGCCGGTCGAGCGTGGCCTCGAGGAGGGTCGGCCCGTCCGGCGTCGGCCGGACCAGCGCCTTGGGGCCGCCCATCCGGCGCCCCGCACCCGCGGCGAGGAGGAGCCCGACGGTCGTCACGCGCCCCAGCCTGCCACCGCTCAGCGCGTCGCGACCGACCAGATGGTCGTCGTGCCGGAGACCTCGTTGCCGACGACGAGCAGCGGCCGGTGCGTGGGGCTGTCCCCGGCCGGGACGAAGAGGATTCCCTCCGGGCCGAGGTCGCCCGCCGCGCCCGTGGTCGCGTCGGCGGCCGGGTCCTCCGAGCGGTTCGAGGCGTACCCGGCGACGCGACCGGCGGTGGGGTCCGTCACGTCGACGACGACGATCCCGCTGCTGCGCTCGAGACCGACGAACGCGTAGGTGCGACCGCGCAGCGCGCCCAGGTCGAGGCCCTCCGGCTCGGGGCCCTTGTTGTCGCTGCGCGAGTCGAACGAGTCGTTGTCGTCGTTGTTCGCGTTGAACAGCGCCGGCTGCCGGGCGGCGACGAGCTGCTCGAAGGCGTCGCCGCTGTCCCAGACGAGCGCACCGGTCCTCGCGTCCCGCACCGACACCGAGCGCCCGCCGAGGGCCTGGAGCTCGGTGACCCCGGCGGGGCCCGCGGGCGAGGTCGACGAGACGGTGAGCCGGCCGAGCGCGGCGTCCTGGCGCAGCGCCGCGGCGTCGGGGAACACGGTCGGGTCGAGGGTCAGGTCCTTGACCCGGACCTCCTCCGCGAAGCAGTCGTAGTCCCGGGCGTCTCCCTCGTTGGCCGTCACGAGGTAGTCGCGGCCGCGGGAGGACAGGTGGGCCACGGCGTCGGGCTCGTAGAGACCGCGCACCGGCCACGTCCGGACGGCGATGCCGCCGTCGCGGTCCGAGGCGTCCAACCCGTTGCCGGCCACCGAGTGGTCCTTGGTCCCGAGCGCGCTGATGCGGGTGACCCGGGCGGTGCGCAGGTCGACCGTCGCGACCGCGTTGTTCTCCTGGAGGGTCACCCAGGCCGTCCGGCCGTCCGTGGTGACGTACTCCGGCTCGATGTCCTGTGACGCCGAGGCGTTCGGGCCGTAGATGCGGACGCCGGATGCTCGCAGCGCGGCCTCGCGTCCGTCCCAAAAGCGGAAGTCGGCCGTGCGCACCGTGGCGCGACCTGGTCCTCGACGCAGGTCGACGACGGACACGCTGCCCTCGGGGTCGACCTGACCGGCGCAGTAGCCCTCCGGCTCACCCTCGTTGGCCACCAGCACCTGCGTCCCGTCCGGCGTGAAGGTCACCATGTCGGGCAGGGACCCCACGGTGACGCCTCCCACCGGTCGCGCCGTCCGCGCGTCGAAGAAGCGCACGGACCCCGGGGCGGTCTTGGGGTCGGCCTGCTGCGCCACCGCGACGAGGCCGCGGTGCACCGCGACGCTGTTGACGCCCGGGGTGTCCAGCGCGGCGACCTTGCGCGGCGCCTCGGGTCGGGAGATGTCGAGGACGTCGACCGTGCCGGCACCGGAGTTGACGACGAAGAGCCGCCGGGTGCGGGCGTCATAGGCGGTGATCTCGGAACCGCCCGCATCGAAGGAGCCCGTGCGGTAGGTCCCGACCGGAGTGAGCCCCACCGTCGGCCGCGGCTGGTGGCCGTGGCCACGGGCGTGCCCGGCGCCCTCCGGAACGGGTCCGGCGACCGAGGCTCCACCACCGGCCACGAGGGCGGCGACGGCGACGGACAGGGCGGAGGCGGCAAGGGCCGGGCGCAGGCGCATGGCCCGAACGGTAGGAGGGGCGGGCGGACCGCCGGGTGACGCCCGAGTGGCGATCCGGCGTCGGTTCGGTGACGCGGCGTCGGCGGCATCCGGACGGCGACCGTCCGGATGGCCGGTTAGGTTCGTCGGCATGGTGCTCGAGCTCAGCCGACGCGACGCCCGGCGGGTCGCGGTGCGCGCGCAGCTGCTGACGCGGGACCGGCCGGCGGACGCGCTGTCGGTGGTGCGTCACCTCGGGCTCGTCCAGATGGACCTCACGGCGCACGTCGCCCCCAACGCCGACCTCGTCCTGTGGAGCCGGCTCGGGTCCGCCTACTCCCCCGAGGTCCTTGATGACCTCCTCGGGTCAGGTCGGCTCGTGGAGCTGCTCGGCTACCTGCGCCCGGCCGAGGACCTCGCCCTGTTCCGGGTCGAGATGGACGCCTGGCCCGGGGTCGAACCGCTCAGCCCGTGGCGGCGCGAGCTGGAGGCGTGGGTCGAGGCGAACCGCGCCTGCCGCGACGACATCCTGACGCTCCTGCGCGCCGAGGGACCGCTGCCCGCGCGCGAGATCCCCGACACCTGCGTCGTGCCGTGGCGCTCGTCGGGGTGGACGAACAGCAAGAACGTCCAGCGGATGCTCGACATGATGGAGCAGCGCGGCGAGGTGGCGGTGGCGTCGCGGGAGAACCGGGAGCGCACCTGGGACCTCGCCTCCCGCGTCCACCCGGACGACCCCGCCGTCCCCTACGCCGAGGCCGAGCAGGAGCGGGACCGCCGCCGGCTCGCGGCGCTGGGCATCGCGCGGGCGCGGACGACCTTCCCCCCGGGGGAGCCGAACCACGTCGGGGAGCACGGGGTCGAGGCGGTCGTCGAGGGCGTGCGCGGACGCTGGCGTGTCGACCCGGAGTACCTGGAGGGCGGGTTCTCGGGGCGCACGGCGCTGCTGTCCCCGCTGGACCGGCTCGTGATGGACCGCAAGCGGATGACCGAGCTGTTCGAGTTCGACTACCAGCTCGAGATGTACAAGCCGGCGGCGTCGCGCCGGTGGGGCTACTTCGCGCTGCCGGTGCTCCACGGGGACCGGCTCGTCGGCAAGGTCGACTCCCACCGGGACGCGGCGGCGGGAGTGCTGCGGGTCGCGGCCGTGCTCTGGGACGTCGAGCCCTCCGGAGCGATGCGCGCCGGTGTCGAGCGCGAGCTGCGTTCGCTCGCAGCCCTGCTCGACGTCGACCTGCAGCTGCCCGATGACGGGGTGGCGGCCGGTGCCTGACGGGCACGACGTCGAGCGGCGTCACCGTGCGTTCTACGACGCCGAGGCGCCGGCCCGGGCGGACCGCGCCCTGGACCCCGACCGGCTCCGGGTGCGCGGCGACTTCGTCGAGCGGTTGCGCGCCGCGGGGGCCAGGTCGGTGCTCGAGGTCGGCTGCGGCGCAGGCCGGGACGCCTCCGCTCTGGCGGGCGCCGGGCTGGCGTACGTCGGCCTCGACCTGTCGGCCGGAGCTTGTTCGGTGGTCCGGGCGGCCGGCCACCGGGTCGTCCTCGGGTCCGCGACGCGCCTTCCGTTCGTGGACGGGTCCGTGGACGCGGCGTGGTCGGCCAGCACCCTGATGCACCTGCCCGGCAACGGCCTGCGGGTCGCCCTCGACGAGGTCGCTCGCGTCGTCCGTGCCGACGGCCTGCTCGCGCTGGGCGTGTGGGGCCACGACGTCGACGGCGAGTGGACCGACCCGCACGGCCGCTACTTCCGCCAACGCACGGTGGACGGCCTGCTCGCCGAGGTCCGGCGCGTGGCCGAGGTCATCGAGGTGGAGACGTGGGGCCGCCACCCCGACGGCGGCCACTACCAGTGGGTCGTGGCCCGCCCGCTCGGGAGGCGGGTTCTTCGATGAAGGTCCTGAGGACACGGATCCAGCTGTCCTCGGCCTCCAGGTGCACGTCATGCCCTGCACCTGGGATGCGAACGTGCCGAGCCGTCGGGTGGATGCGCAGCATCTGGTCGATCTCGGCGCTGGGGATCAGCCCGTTCGTCCCGGACACCAGCAGCGTCGGCTGCTCGACACGGTCCAACTCGGCCCACGCCTGGTGGTCGTGGACCTCGCTGAGGGTGCGAACGAGCACGTCGACGTCGAACCGAGGCCACAGACCGTCCGGCCTGGCCTCGAGACCGTCGGCCCACGCGTGACCCACCGGGCCTCCACCGAACCACCGAACGGCCGCGGGGTGATCCCTGAACGGGACGGGCCAGCGCTCGAGCATGGCTGCCACGTCAGCCGTGAGCTGCGCTCCACCACCGCCGACGCCGGACTCGACCAGGACCAGCCGCTCGACGAGCTCGGGGTGCTGGGCCGCGACGAGCAGGGCCGTATGACCCCCCATCGACTGTCCGACGAGGGTCACCCGGCTGAGGCCGAGCCGGTCGGCGATGCCGACGACATCGCGGACGTGTGCCGCTCGAGAGACGTCCGCAGGCCGGCGCGAGCTGCCGCCGTGCCCCCTCTGGTCGAACGCCACCACCCGGTGATCTGTGTGGAGGCCGCGACGAGTACCCGCCCACTCCTCGGCATGCCCGGCCAGCCCGTGGAGGAGGACGACGACGGGGCCGCCACCTCCGGTGTCGTGGACCGACAGCTCGACATCGCCGACGGTCATCACCTGGTACATCTGCCGGATCCTCGCATGCACCCCGGGCGCCGAGCCGGGCGACCCGGGCAGCCGCGAGCCTCAGGAGAAGAGGCGGTGCTGGGGTTCGGTGGTGCGGGTGGCGCCGTCGGGGCCGTGCCAGGTGACGGTCCCGTCCGGGGCGAGGTGGGGTCGCCACCGGCCTTGTTGCTTGAAGCGGTGGTGCCGGCGGCAGAGGTCTGCCAGCCCGGTGGGGGTGGTCTGGCCGGTGGGCCAGGGGCGGACGTGGTCGAGGTCGCAGTGTTCGGCGGGTCGGGTGCAGCCCCACATCCGGCACGTCCCGTCCCTCGTCTTGACGAAGTCGCTGATCGCCTTCGGTGGCTTGTACGCCCCGGTGGTCAGCGAGGCCAGGGTCCCGGTGTCGGCCTCGAGGACCGCGCGCGCGACCTCGAACGGCAACAGCTTCAGCAGGTTCGCGAGGGTTGCCGGGTCGACCCAGCCCAGACCCGGCAGCTGCGTCCCCGACACCGCGTACCCGGGCGTGACCTCGGCCTGCAGGACGCTGCGGTCGCTCGGGTCGTCTGCTGGCTCCTCCAGCCAGGAGAGTGCCTCCCGGCTGGCCGCGTCGAGGTCGCCGTAGCGCGTCTCCAGCCCGGTCACCGCGTCGATGACCGTCTCGTCGTCGTCCCACTCCACCCGGAACCACGTCCCGCACTGCTCCTCGGGTGCGGGATGGTCCGTGACCACGGGCACCCCGAGCGTCACCTGCGCGCTCACCTTGACGTTGCGCAGGACGAGGTCGGCCAGCGCGTCCGCGCGGGACTCCGGTACCGACAGCGCCTCGTCGACCTGCCGGTAGTCCCCGGCCAGCTCCTCCACCGCCGCCCACATCGCCGAGGACGTCGCCGTCGGCAGGGACGCGAACCACTCCGTCAGCCCGTCCTCGCCCGGGCACACCTCCACCCGGCGCCCCTTGCGCGTCCGGGCCACGTGCGCCGCGACCTGGTCGGCGGCCACCCGCGTCGCGACCCGGCGGGCCTCACCCGCGACCCGGGCCGGGTCCATCGAGCCCAGCCGGGGCGCCAAGTCCGCATCGACCCGCACACACGCCTGCACGTCCAGCCCCGCGCACGCGTCGACCACCTTCTGCACGTTCACGGTGGCGACCGCACCCTCGACCAGCAGGTCACGCACCTGCGGGAACCGCTCACCCAGCGCGGCCCCCAGCGCCGCCTTCCGACCCGCGACCCCCTCGGTCAGACCCGTGGCCAGACTCATCCGCGTCGCGGCCATCGCGTCGACGAACCCCACCGGGTGCACCCGCTCCCACGACCCGGACCGCACCGTCGTCTCCACCCGAGCGCCCCACGCACCTGCCACCGCCGTGGCCCCCTCGGCCGCGTTCACGACGCCCTGCAGCTCCCCCGCGAGCGTGAACGCCTCCTCCGAGGACAGCGAGTGACCACCCTCGACCAGCTCGGCCCCCAGCCGCGCACACTCCTCGCGCAGCGCCGCGATGCGGCGGGAGAGGGTCTCGGTGTCCATGCCTCAGTCTATCGAACTCACGTTCGACGGACAAGGGTTGACAGGCACTTGTGGACAACCAATCGTGCTGTGCCACAGACCTCCTCGGCGTCCAGGTGACGGCACGGAAGAGCCCCGTCGCCTTGGTGACGACGGGGCTCCTCGACGATCTCAGACGGTCGGGACCTCGCCCGGCGCGAGCTCGGCCTCGAGCGCCGCGATGATGCTCGGGCGCAGGTCGCGCGCCGCGATGACGGTGTCGACCGACCCGACCTCGACGGCGCGGTGGATGTCGTGGACGCGGTCGAACTCGGACGCAACCTTGCCGAGCATCTCCGAGCGCACCGACTGCCGGACGGTCGCGAGCTCGCTGGCCAGCAGCGGACGCTCCGTGGCGGACGCCTCGCGCACCCGCGCCTCGAGCTCCGTGACCCGCGGGTCCGCGGCGGTCCGCGCGTCCACGTCCCGGGCGAACACGACGGCCGCGGCCGGCGCGCCGCCGAGGACCGACGCGAACGACCCCTCGATGGCGAGCACCGTCATCCGCGGGTTGAGTGCCTTCGAGAACACGACGAACGCGCCTCCGTGGTACCGGGACACGACGACGAAGACGATCGGGCCCTCGAAGTTGACGATGGCGCGGCCGATCTCGGCGCCGTACTCGAGCTGCATCCCGCGCATCGACTCCGGCGACCCGTCGAAGCCCGACAGGTTGGCGAGCACGACGAGCGGGCGGTTGCCCGAGGCGGCGTTGATGGCCCGGGCCGCCTTCTTCGACGAGCGCGGGAACAGCGTCCCCGCCGTGTAGGTGTCGGGGCCGTCGGTGGGAGGGAAGCCGCGACGGGCGACCGTCCGCGACTCGATCCCCAGCAGCGCCACCGGGATCCCGCCGATGCGCGCATCGAACACCACGGCGGTCTCGGCGTCGGCCATGCCGGCCCAGCGCTCGAGCGTGTCGTGGTCCTGGTCGGCCACGGCCCGCATCACGGTGCGGATGTCGAACGCCTTCTTGCGGTCCGGGTTCATCGTCGACGAGAAGATGTCGCCGACAGTCGTGAACTCGCTGCCCTCCATGACGTGCGGGAAGACCGTGACGTCGCGGTCGACCGGGTCGGTCGTCGGCGCCCGCCGCGGGCCGGCCTCACCCGGCGAAGTCCAGGTCGAGTCGTAGTGCGCCAGAAGGACTCCGTAGGCGTCGACCAGGTCCTTGGCCCAGTACTGCGCCTGCCCGTTGGGGCCCATGACGCGGTCGTAGCCACCGATGCCGAAGTTGTCCTCGGCGCTGACGCCACCGGAGAAGTCGAGCGACTGCTTGCCGGTGAGCACCATGGCCGAGTCCGGCGTCATGACGAGGATGCCCTTGGTGTGCATGAGCATCGTCGCCTCGGCGTTCCAGTACGGCTGCGCCCCGACGTTGATGCCCGCGACGACGACGTTGACCTCGCCGCCGGCCTGCGTGAACTCGATGATCCGCTTGAGCGCCTTCGCGACCCAGTCCATGTTCTCGGTGCCGGAGTCCATCGAGATGCGCGCGCCGGCCGAGAGGGCGAACCACTCGACGGGCAGCCCGCGCTCCTCCGCGAGGTCGAGTGCGGCGATGACGCGACGGCACTCGGGCTCCGCGACCGCGCCGAGCGCACGCAGGGGATCGCCGCAGAGCAGGACGCGGGTGACGCCCTCGGGGTGGAGCGGGGTCGGCGTCGTGACCACGCCGCAGATCATCCCGGCCGTGTTCTGGCCGTAGGGCCGGTCGACCGGCACGAGCGCACCGGACTCGTCGAGGTCGTACTCGACGGCCTCTCCCCCGCCGCCGGCGATCATCGACACGAGCTCGTACGGGTAGACCAGCCCGCGGCGACGCGCGCGGACCACCTTCTCGGCGTACGAGTCCAGGGGACGCAGCCGCTCGGTCGGCGGCTGCTCGACGGTGAACGCGACCCCCGAGCCGGGCTGGTAGGTGAAGCGGGCGCAGATCGGCACCGAGTGGTCACGCTCGGCCCCGATGGAGCCCTCGATGCGCACCTCCTCGATCCCCGCGCCGGCGGTCATCGGGGCGACCTTGCCCTGGAGGGCGGTCAGCTGGTCGAGGTCGCCCTCGACCGGCGGCCAGATGTGCAGCCACACGTGGTTCATGTCGAGCCGGGCCCCGCCGCCCAGCGTGGCGCGGGCACGGCGAACGGCCTCGAGGCAGTTGGCCAGGGCGCGCTCGACGTGCGGCAGCGCGGTGACCCTGCCCGCCTCGTCGCGGACGACGACGAGCTGGCGGACCTGCGCCAGCGCGACGAGGCGCTGGTCCTGCGGGTTCTCCTTGGCGACCGCGTGCAGGAGGAGGACGTCCTCCGGCGCGTCGAGTCGGGTCAGCGCGAAGTCGCGCAGGCGCCAGACGTTGAGCCGGCGGCCGACCATCGGGTGCACGCCGCGCACGGGGTCGTCCTCGACGAGGGTGCCGTCGGGCTGGGCCCGGAACGTGAAGTAGCCGACCTCGCGCTCGTCGTCCGGCACGACACCGACCGCCACCCGGCGGCAGGCGTGCGCGAAGGCCATGGCGCCGAGGCGCTCCGCGAGCTCGGCCGACGCCGCCTCGGGGTCGGTCGGCAGCGCGGGCCAGTGGACGTAGAGGTCGACGACCGCGTCGTGCCCGTCGGCCCGCTCGGCCACGAGCCGCTCCAGCAGCGTGGCGAGGGCGGAGCCGGCGGTCAGCTCGTCGACCGTCCCGACGGTGCTCACGAGGTGGGTGTCGGTCCCGTCGAGGCGGTAGTCCGCGACGGCGACCGAGCGCCCCTCCTCGGCCCGCTCGCTGAGCCCGCTGAGGGCGTGCTCGCGATAGTGGCGCTTGACGAGGACCTCGAGCATCGGTTCGCGCTCGGGCACGCCCGCCCGCAGCCGCTCGCCGAGGAAGCGGACGATGCGCTCGGGGATGTCGGCCAGCGCGTCGACGCGCGCGGTGCGCTCCGGCCCGGGGGCCATCGCGTCGATCTCCTCGAGCTCGGCCCCGACGGAGCCGAGCACGCTGCGACGGTCCTCGTCGACGAGGGGCTGGTCGAACCACCGGAAGCGGACGCTGCGCGCGAGGTCGCCGACGACCGGGAAGCGCAGCTGGGTCGCGACGACGAGGCGGTCGAGCAGGTCGTGGGCGGCCTGGCCGGCGTCGCCCTCGGGCCGCGGCTCGCCGAGCCAGCGCTGGAGGATCGAGGTGGCCATCGCGACCTCGGGGGCGGACCGCTGCTGCGAGAGGAAGATCCGGAAGACGGCGCCCTCGAGCTGCGGCGTGCGGTCCAGGCCCTCGACCTCGTGGTGGCGCAGCACGCGCTCGAGGCGGGAGACGAAGTCGGCGGGGAGGCCGCCGCGCTCGGCGTCGAGGGTCTGGAGGAAGGTCCGGAAGTGCTCGCGCGGGCTGTGGACCCGGTTCTCGACGTGCGCCTCCTGCCCGACGGGTCGGTTCCGTGCGAGCTCGGCGAGGTCGGCGAAGACGGTGAGCAGGTCGATCTCGTCGCGGACCACGCCCTGCCCCGCGGCGGCGAGCTCGTCGCGCGCGGAGAGGTAGCCCTCGAGGGCGGCGCCCTGGTGCGCGGCGTCGAGGTCGTAGCCGAGGAGCATGGCGGAGAGGTCGGCCCGGCCGCGGTCGGCCCGGCGGCGGGCGTCCCCGTCGGTCGTGACCTCGGGGAGGTCGAGGTCGA
This sequence comes from Phycicoccus mangrovi, assembly GCF_018729305.1. Classification (NCBI taxonomy): domain Bacteria; kingdom Bacillati; phylum Actinomycetota; class Actinomycetes; order Micrococcales; family Intrasporangiaceae; genus Phycicoccus; species Phycicoccus mangrovi. The sequence continues at coordinate 105,964 of NZ_JAHHWP010000014.1, forward strand.
CGACCGCGCCGGCGTCGGCGACGGCCTCCTCGGCGTCACCCGTCGGCTCGAGGCGGACCATCGGGGCACCGGTCTCGACCTGGCTGCCCGTCGCGACCATGAGGTCCTTGACGCGGGCCGCGAACGGCGCCGGCAGCACGGTCTCCATCTTCATCGACTCGAGGACGAGAACGGGCGCGCCGGCCGCGACCTCGTCACCCACCGCGACGGGAGTGGCGACGACGAGCGCCGGTGCGGGCGAACGCAGCACGCCGCCCTCGTCACGGCTGACGCGGTGCGTCACGCCGTCGACCTCGACGAGCTGGACCGGGCCGTGGGCCGCGGTGACGAGGCGGTGCAGGCGGTCGCCGACGCGCAGGCGGCTCGCGTAGTCGCCGAGGCGCTCGAGCTCGGCGTCGACCGTGTGCTCGCCCGCCGCGTCGGCGACGGTGACCCGGAAGCGCGAGGGCCCGGTGCGCAGGACGGTGACCTTGTACGAGGTGCCGCGCAGCTTGAGGTCGACGGCGCGGCCGACGTCGTGCTGCACCTGCGGCCGACCACCACGGGCGGTCTCCAGCAGGCGGGCCCGCTCGATGGCCTCGGCGTCGAGGTAGGCCTCGATGCCCGCGGCGACGAGCGCGACCCCGGAGTGCTCGGTCGCGACGAGGCGACCCTCGCCGCGCACGCGGTCGATCCATCCGGTGTCGGCGCTGCCGTCGACGACCTCGGGCTGGGCGAGCAGGTCGAGGATGAACGACTTGTTCGTCGCACCGCCCTCGATGACGACGGTCGTCTCGCGCATCGCCCGGCGCAGGCGGGCCAGCGCCTGCTCACGGTCCTGGCCGTAGGCGATGATCTTCGCGATCATCGAGTCGAAGTCGGCGGGGATCGAGTCCCCCTCCGCGACACCGGTGTCGACGCGGATACCGGGGCCGGCCGGGAGCTCGAGGTGGACGATGCGCCCGGGGGCCGGAGCGAAGTCGCGGTCGGGGTCCTCGGCGTTGAGGCGGGCCTCGACGGCGTGGCCGAGCTCGTCGGGCCGCTCGCCCTCGAGCCGTCCGCCCTCGGCGACGTGGATCTGGAGGCGGACGAGGTCGGTGCGCGTGACGACCTCGGTGATCGGGTGCTCGACCTGGAGGCGGGTGTTGACCTCGAGGAACGCGAAGAAGCGCTCGCCCGGGTGGTAGAGGAACTCGACCGTGCCGGCGCCGGCGTAGTCGACGGCCACCGCGAGCCGCTCGGCCGAGGCCTTGAGCTCGGCGACCTGGTCGGCGTCGAGCAGCGGCGACGCCGACTCCTCGATGACCTTCTGGTTGCGCCGCTGCACCGAGCAGTCGCGCACGCCGATCGCCCAGGCCGTGCCCTGCCCGTCGGCGATGACCTGCACCTCGACGTGCCGCGCCCCGGTGACGAGCTTCTCGAGGAAGACGACGCCGGACCCGAACGCTCGCTCGGCCTCGTCGCGGGTCCGCTGGTAGGCGTCCTCGAGCTCGGCGTCGGAGGCGACCTTGCGGATGCCGCGCCCGCCACCGCCGGCGGTCGCCTTGAGCATGAGCGGGTAGCCGATGCGCCCCGCGGCCTCGACGGCCTCCTCGAGGGTGTCGACCCCGCCACGGCTCCACGGCGCGACGGGGACGCCGACCTCCTCGGCGATGAGCTTGGAGCCGATCTTGTCACCGAGGCGGCGCATCGCCTCCGGGCTCGGCCCGATGAAGGTGACGCCCAGCTCGCGGCAGAGCTCGGCGAAGGCGGGGTCCTCGGCGACGAAGCCCCAGCCGACCCAGACGGCGTCGGCACCGGTCTCGCGCAGCGCGGTCGCGAGCTTGGCGTGGTCGAGGTAGGGGCGGCTCGACGCCGGCCCGAGGTCGTACGCGACGTCGCTCTCGCGGACGAACATCGCCGTGCGCTCGGCCTCGGTGTGCAGCGCGACGACCTCGGTGCGGGGCTCGCCCGGAGCGCGCTCGGCGTTGAGGTCGCGGACGGCGTGCACGAGCCGCATCGCGGACTCTCCACGGTTGACGACGGCGATCCGCGAGAACATGCGCCGAGCCTGCCATCCGAGCGCGGTGACTCGCGAGTAATGGACGGCGAGCACCGGTGTCGGTCTCTCAGCGCGCGCCCACCCGTCGCGGTTCCCATGCGTATCGGGTCACCCGATACGGGCGCGCTCCACCCGAGAACCGTTGTCGGGGGAAGCGCAGGCGTATCGGGTCACCCGATACGCGAGTGACTCGCGGGGGGGGCTTCGGGGGTCAGCGGGGGCTCGGGCGCTCCGGCACGTCGGCCTGCCCGGCCGCCCGGCGGGCCTCCTCGAGGGCGGGCAGCTCGGGCTCGTCCTCCTCGGGGTCGACGCGCGGGGCGACGAGCGCGGCGACCCGCTCCTCGGTCTCGGGCGTGATCTCGTAGCGGCGCTGGTAGATCTCGAGCATCGCCATCGCGGTCGCCGCGAGCGGCACGCCCATCAGCGCGCCCGAGAGCCCGAACAGCTGCGCCCCGAGCAGGGCCGCCCCGAACGACACCGCCGGGTGGACGTCGACCGCGCGGGCCGAGATGCGCGGCTCGATCGTCAGGTTCTCGACCTGCTGGTAGGCGATGCCCCAGACGAGCACCCACACGCCGAGCCACGGGTCGGGCGAGGTGAGCCCGACGACCACCGGCAGGGCGATGGACACGTACGTGCCGATGTTGGGGATGAACTGCGCGACGAGGCCGGTCCACAGGGCCAGCGGCAGCCAGTACGGCAGGTCGAGGAGGAAGAAGGCGACGCCGCTCGCGACGGCGTTGAGCGAGGCGAGGACGACGCGGGCGGCGATGTAGTTGCCGACCTTGACCTTCGCGAGGTCCCAGGCGGTGAGGAACGGCACCTGGACGCGGGGGTTCATCCGGCCCGCGAGCCACAGGCGCAGACGGGGCATCCCGGCCGAGATGTAGAAGACGAGGAACGCGACGACGAAGATGCCGAAGAAGGCACCGAGCAGCGCCGTGAGGAAGCCGAAGACGCCGAACGCGACGCTCTGGGCGTACCCGCTGAGGTCCGACGGCGAGATGCCGGCCTGCTCGAGGAGGTCGTCGTAGGTGTACTGCGAGCCGGTGGCCCGGTTGACCTGCTCGAGCACGTCGGAGGCGATGCCCGGCACGGCCGAGACGAGCGCGGTCAGCTGGTCGACGAGCAGGCTGCCGAAGAGCCAGAGGAAGGCCCCGATGGCGAGCAGCGCCGTGAGCATCACCGTGGCCGTGGCGGCGGCGCGCGGCATCCAGCGGGTGAGGCGCGCGACGGCCGGCTCCATCGCGAGTGCGACGAACCAGCTCATGATCACGTAGAAGACCATCGAGCTGCCGCGCCACAGGACGAACCCGAGGACCGCGACGCCGAGCAGGACGCCGACGACGGCCACGGTGCGCCGGCGGTCGGTGCGGTGGGCGGGGTCGAGGATGTCGGGGTCGGTGCCCGCCACGGCGGTGGGCGTCGTCTCGCTCATGCGCCGCAGCCTAGGGCCGACCCGCACCGCCCGCCGGGACCCGGCGGGGACGACGGAGCCCGGCCCCGGCAGGTGCCGGGACCGGGCCTCGTGAGCACTGGTGGCAGGTGAAGGATTCGAACCTTCGAAGCTTTCGCGACGGATTTACAGTCCGCTCCCATTGGCCGCTCGGGCAACCTGCCTGGTGCGCATGGAAGGATAGCAAGCCGCACCCAGCCGACCCAATCGACCCCAGGAGGGCCCCTCGATGGCCGACAGCAGCTTCGACATCGTCAGCAAGTTCGACCGCCAGGAGGTCGCCAACGCCGTCAACACCGCGGCCAAGGAGATCGCCAACCGGTACGACTTCAAGGGGGTCGGCGCGAGCGTCGAGCTCTCCGGCGACGTCATCAAGATGGAGGCCAACAGCGAGGACCGCTGCAAGGCGGTGCTCGACGTCGTCGAGACCTGGCTCGTCAAGCGCGGCGTCTCGCTCAAGCACCTGGACGTCCCCGAGGCCGGCCCGCGCCTGTCGGGCAAGGAGTACAAGCTCGACGTCGCGCTCAAGGAGGGGCTGACCTCCGAGAACGCCAAGAAGATCACCAAGCTGATCCGCGACGAGGGCCCCAAGAGCGTCAAGACCCAGATCCAGGGCGACGAGGTCCGCGTCACGAGCAAGTCCCGCGACGACCTGCAGGCCGTCCAGCGCCTCCTCACCGAGGCCGACCTCGACGTCGCGCTCAGCTACACCAACCGCCGCTGACCCGCGGCCTCGACGGGAGCCCCGGGCCACCTCGGCCCGGGGCTCCCGTCGTCGCCGATGCTGACGTAGCGTGAGGTGATGAGCGCCCCACCGGCCGTCAGCACCGTCGGCGAGCTGCGCGCGTCGGGCCACGAGGCCCGCGGCGTGCACGCCGAGATCCGCGAGAACCTCCTCGCCGCCCTCCGCGAGGGCCGCGACCCGTGGCCGGGGATGCACGGCTTCGGGACCACCGTCATCCCCCGGCTGGAGCGGGCGCTGCTCGCCGGCCACGACGTCGTCCTCCTCGGCGAGCGCGGGCAGGGCAAGACCCGCCTGCTGCGCAGCATCGTCGGGCTGCTCGACGAGTGGACACCGGTCATCGAGGGCTCCGAGCTCGGCGAGCACCCGTACGAGCCGATCACCGTCGAGTCGCGCCGCCGGGCCGAGGAGCTCGGGGACGCGCTGCCGGTCGCGTGGCGCCACCGCGACGAGCGCTACGCCGAGAAGCTCGCGACGCCGGACACGAGCGTGGCCGACCTCATCGGTGACGTCGACCCGATGCGCGTCGCCGAGGGGCGCCGGCTCGGCGACCCCGAGACGATCCACTTCGGGCTCATCCCGCGCAGCCACCGCGGCGTCGTCGCCATCAACGAGCTGCCCGACCTCGCCGAGCGCATCCAGGTCGCGATGCTCAACGTCATGGAGGAGCGCGACATCCAGATCCGCGGGTACGTCCTGCGCCTGCCGCTCGACGTGCTCGTCGTCGCGAGCGCGAACCCCGAGGACTACACCAACCGCGGGCGCATCATCACGCCGCTCAAGGACCGCTTCGGCGCGGAGATCCGGACGCACTACCCGCGCGAGGTCGACGACGAGGTCGCCGTGATCCGGCAGGAGGCGAGCCTCGTCGCCGAGGTCCCGGACTTCCTCGTCGAGATCGTCGCGCGCTTCACCCGCGGCCTGCGCGGCTCGAGCTCGGTCGACCAGCGCTCGGGCGTCTCGGCGCGCTTCGCCATCGCCGCGGCCGAGACCGTGGCCGCCGCGGCGCTGCACCGGGCGACGTCCCAAGGCGAGACCGAGGCCGTGGCCCGGGTCGTCGACCTCGAGGCGGCGCTGGAGGTGCTGCGCGGCAAGGTCGAGCTCGAGACCGGCGAGGAGGGCCGCGAGCGCGAGGTGCTCGGGCACCTGCTGCGCACCGCGACGGCCGAGACCGCGCGCCGACGGCTCGGCGGCATCGACCTCGCCCTGCTCGTCGAGGCCATCGAGGAGGGCGCGATGGTCGCGACCGGCGAGCAGGTCACCGCACGGGCCTTCCTCGACGCGCTGCCGGTGCTCGGCGAGTCCGACGTCTACGACCAGGTCGCCGAGCGGCTGGGTGCCAGGACCGAGGGCGAGCGGGCCAGCGCGATGGAGCTCGCGCTCGAGGGCCTGTACCTGGCCCGCCGCATCGGCAAGGACAGTGACGGGTCGGAGACCGTCTATGGCTGACCGGGGCGCGCGGCGCTCGCGCTTCACCCGGTACGGGGGCGGCGACCCGCTGGCCCCGCCGGTGGACCTGCGCGAGGCGCTCGACGCCATCGGCGAGGACGTCATGGCCGGCTACTCGCCCGAGCGGGCGATGCGCGAGCTGCTGCGGCAGGGCACGCGCGACCACCCCGGGCTCGACGAGATCGCCCGGCGCGTGGCCGAGCGCCGGCGCGAGCTGCTCCGGCGGCACAACCTCGACGGCACCCTCGAGGAGGTGCGCCGGCTGCTCGACGAAGCGGTCCTCGCGGAGCGCAAGCAGCTGGCCCGCGACCTCGACGACGACGCTCGCTTCGCCGAGATGCGCATCGAGAACCTCTCCCCCACACCGGCGGCCGCGGTGAGCGAGCTGTCGGACTACGCGTGGCGCTCGTCCGAGGGCCGCGAGAAGTACGAGCAGATCAAGGACCTGCTCGGCCGCGAGCTGCTGGACCAGCGCTTCGCCGGGATGAAGCAGGCCCTCGAGAACGCGACCGACGAGGACCGCGCCGCCGTCGAGGAGATGGTCCGCGACCTCGGCGACCTGCTCGAGGCGCACGCACGGGGCGACGACACCGAGCAGCAGTTCCGGGACTTCATGGACGAGCACGGGGACTTCTTCCCCGAGAAGCCCGAGTCCGTCGAGGAGCTCGTCGACGCCCTCGCCGCCCGGGCCGCGGCCGCGCAGCGGATGATGGCCTCGATGTCGCCCGAGCAGCGCGCCGAGCTCATGCAGCTGTCCCAGCAGGCCTTCGGCTCACCGGGACTCATGGACCAGCTCTCGCGCCTCGACGGCCTGCTGCAGGGCCTGCGCCCCGGCGAGGACTGGGGCGGCTCCGAGCGGTTCGACGGCGAGCAGGGGCTCGGGCTCGGTGACGGCACCGGCGTCCTCCAGGACCTCGCGCAGCTCGACGCGCTCTCCGAGCAGCTGTCGCAGTCCGGCCCCGGTTCGCGGATGGACGACGTCGACCTCGACGCCCTCGCACGCCACCTCGGGCAGGACGCCGCCGTCGACGCCCGCGCGCTCGCCGACCTCGAGAAGGCGCTGCGCGACAGCGGGATGCTGACCCGATCGTCCGACGGCTCGCTCCGCCTCTCGCCCAAGGCGATGCGCGAGCTCGGCAAGTCCCTCCTGCGCGACGTCGCCGGCCGGCTCTCGAGCCGCGGCGGCCAGCGCGACACCCGTCAGGCCGGGGCGGCCGGGGAGCAGAGCGGCGGGACGCGCCCGTGGGAGTTCGGCGACACCGAGCCGTGGGACACGACGCGCACGATGACCAACGCCATCACCCGCACCGTCGGCGAGGGCGGCGACCCCGCACAGGGGATGCGCCTGGACATCCGCGACGTCGAGGTCACCGAGACCGAGGCGCGCACCCGGGCCGCGGTGGCGCTCCTCGTCGACACCTCGTTCTCGATGGCGATGGACGGCCGCTGGGTGCCCATGAAGCGCACCGCGCTCGCGCTGCACCAGCTCGTCTCGACCCGGTTCCGCGGCGACGACCTCCAGCTCGTCGCGTTCGCCCGGCACGCGCGCACGATGGACATCGAGACCCTGACCGGCCTCGACGCCGAGTGGGACAAGGGGACGAACCTCCACCACGCGTTGCTGCTCGCGAACCGGCACTTCCGCCAGCACCCCGACGCGCAGCCGGTGCTGCTCGTCGTGACCGACGGCGAGCCGACCTCGCACCTCGAGCCCGGCGGGGGCGTGTTCTTCGACTACCCGCCGCACCCGCGCACGCTGGCGCTCGCCGTCCGCGAGCTCGACGCCTCGGCGCGGCTCGGGGCGCAGGTGACGTTCTTCCGCCTCGGGGAGGACCCGGGCCTCGCGCGCTTCGTCGACTCGATGGCCCGGCGCGCGCACGGGCGGGTCGTCGCCCCCGAGCTCGGTGACCTCGGGGCCGCGGTCGTCGGGTCCTACCTCGACGGGCGCGCGCCCGGTCAGGCGGCGTTCGGGTCCTACCGCGACCTCTTCGGGGGCCGCGGCTTCTGGGCCGGCTGACCCACGACCCCGACTCTGACGCGACTGATTGCGCATCCGCCACCTGCGAGGGGCCCGGACGGGCCTCCCGAGGTGGCGGATGCGCAATGAGTGGTGGTGAGGCCTCAGCTCACCGCGTCGAGGGCGTCGACCATGCCCTCTCCGAAGTAGCTGTTGTCGCTCGCCGGGCCGACGCAGGGAACGCCGGCGGTGGCCGCCGAGCACGCCGCGTCGTCGGCCTGGCTGCGCAGCTTCTCGATCATCTGCGCCGGGGTCCAGGTCGGGTGCACCGACTTCATGAGGGCGAGCACGCCCGCGACGTGCGGCGAGGCCATCGAGGTACCGCTCTTGAGGCCGTAGCCGTTGTCCCGCACGACCGTCGAGAGGATCGACGAGCCGGGGGCGGTGACGTCGATGACGCCGAGCCCGCGGTTCGAGAAGCTCGAGAGGCGGAAGTCCAGCGTGCCGGCCGGGAAGCGCTGCGCGGACGACACGGTGACGACGCCGTCGAGCTCGGTCGGGATGTCGTGGCAGCCGTTGTTGAGCGTCCGAGTCACCGGCGTGGTGTCGTTCGGGCTGCCGGTGTCGGTGAGGAGCGTCTTGTCGGCGAGGTCCTTGCCGGAGTTGCCGGCGGCGGCGGCGTGGACGACACCCTGCTTCGTCGACCAGGTGACGGCGCGGCGCACGGCCTCCTTGGCGGCGGCCTGGTCGGCCTGGTCGTCGCACCAGAACTCGAACGGGTCGATGTAGTAGCTGTTGTTGGTGACGTCCATCTTCTTCAGGCCCGCCTCGACGAAGCCGCAGACGGCGTACTCCGGGTAGATGAACCCGTCGTCGTTGACGACCTTGACGGAGGCCATCCGCACGTTCGGCGCGACCCCGACGATGCCGACACCGTTGCGCGCGGCCCCGATCGTGCCGGCGACGTGGGTGCCGTGGTCGCTCGTCGTCGGCTCCCAGCCGGTGCTGCTCGGGCGGCCGGAGTCGGTGCAGTTCACCGAGTTCCGCACGTCGAGGTTGGCGACGAGGTCGGGGTGGTCGGCGTCGATCCCGCTGTCGAGCACGCCGACGAGGACGTTGCGCGAGCCGTCGGTGATCCGGTGGGCCTGGTCGGCCTTGATCATCTGCATGTCCCACTGCTCGGACTCGCGCGGGTCCGTCGTCGCGGCCGGCGTGGTCTCCGCCTCGATGTCGCCGTTCGCCGGCTTCTTCGCGCCCTTCTTGTAGCCCGAGGCGCCCTTGCGCCACGTCGTCGCGAGGTCGGACGGCGTGCCCTCCGAGACCGGCGCGGTGCGCGTGGCCCCGACCGACTCGAGCGCGTTGCCCGCGGCCTTCGCGACGTCGGCGCGGAACTTGGCGCGGTCGGAGTGGGCGACGACGACACCGATCTGCGGCCACGCCTGGACGACGACGCCGCCGGAGCGCTGGACCGCCTTGCTGACGACGTTGACCTGTCCGGGGTTGGCGTGCTTGGTGTTGAGGACGTAGCTGAAGACCTCGCCGTCGGGGGTGACGATCGGTACCGGGGTCGACGGGGGCTCGGCGATCGGCGCGGTCGGCGCGGCCGCGGCGGAGCCGGCGAGCAGGGCGCCGCCGATCGCGACCGCGGAGGCCGCGGCGGCGAGTCGGCGAGTGTGGGTGTGACGGGGCACGGGGTGTCCTCCTGGGAGATGCCTGTGGGCTCGGGTGGTGCCCCGCGATCATCACCCGGCCGACGCGACCTCGCATCCCGGGAGCGCAACCACGCGCGTTCTCGGCTGCGCCACAACCCACTTCTTGCGAGTTCCGCCGCCGCGACACGCGGCCGGCGGCGGGTCGGGCGGCGGAACTCGCAATCAGTCGCGAAGAGCGGGTCAGGCGAAGCGGCGGTGGGACGCCAGCGCCTCGCGCAGCACGTGGTCCTCGTCGAGCAGCGCGCGGGTGACGCCGGGCGAGATGTCGCGCCGGGTCAGCAGCGCGTCGGAGGCCCGCCGCGTCGCGTCCTCGACGACCCACTTGGGGTGCAGCGCGGTCGCGACCCGCGAGAGCGCGTCCTCGCCCATGCGCTCACCCATCCGCGCGAGGAGGTCGCCGACGCGGTCGACGTAGGGCCGGACGAGCTCGGTGTCGGCGCCGACCCAGAACCCGCGGGCGAGCTCGAGGGCGGCGTAGTTCGACAGGTCGGGGTCGTCGGCCAGCCGCGACCACGCCCACTCCTTGGCCTCGGCGGTCGGGCGTGCGGCGCGCACGCCGAGCGCGGCCAGTCGGCCGGCGAGGGAGCGGTCGCCCTCCTCCGCGCGGGTCAGCGCCGAGTCGTCGAGGGCACCGAGGGCCGCGAGGCGCCGCAGGACGATCCAGCGGAAGTCCTCGTCGTCGGTCAGCGCGGGCGGCAGGCCCTCCCCGGCGGCCCACCGCTGGAGGCGCTCGACGTCGGAGCCGGTGCGACCCCACACGCGGGCGGCGACGAGGGCCAGGGCGTCCCCGGACGGACCGTCGGTCCCGGCGGCCCGGTCGGCGAGGACGTCGGCGGCGAGCGCGACCCGCTCCAGGGCCTCGGCCTGCTCCTCGGGGCGTAGGAAGAGCGGGATGACCGACGACGTCGCGGCGAGCGGGACGCGGGTGAGCACCGAGGCGTCGTCCTCGCGCGGCCAGGCGGTCTCGACGAGGTCGACGACGAGCCGGGGGTCGACCTCGGCGCGGGCCATCCCGCCGAGGAGGGAGGTCCAGACGACCGCGCGGGCGAGCGGGTCGGGGACGTCGGAGAACCCGCCGAGCAGGCCGTCGAGCGTCTCCTCGTCGAGCGAGACCTCGGCCCACGTGAGGTCCGCGGCGTTGGGGACGACGAGGGCGTGCGCCGGCAGGTCGCGCACGCCGTCGACGGCCGTCGTGTCGCCGTCGAGGACGACGTCGGTGCGCAGCACCTCGCGGTCGCCGTCGAAGGCCGCGACGTCGAGGGTGTGCGGCCGGTCGGCCGGACGGTCCGCCGGGGCGCGCCGGGTCAGGGTGCCGTCGCGGCGCAGCGCGAGCCGGTCGGCGCCGGAGGTGCGCAGCCAGGCCTGCGCCCAGCCGTCGAGGTCGCGGCCGGCGGCGCGGGCCATCGCGTCGAGGAACTCCGCGAGCTCGCCGTTGCCGAAGGCGTGGCCGCGCAGGTAGTCCGAGACACCGGCGATGAACGCGTCGTCGCCGATGTGCGCGATGAGCTGGCGCAGCACCGACGCGCCCTTGGCGTACGAGATGCCGTCGAAGTTCTGCAGCGCCGAGAGCGCGTCCGGTGCGGGCGAGCCCGCGACGGGGTGGGTGCTCGGCGAGCGCTCGGCCGCGTAGCCCCAGAGCTTGCGGACGACGGCGAACTCGACCCACGCCTCGTCGGCGCCGAGCGCCTCGGTCGAGGCGCGGTAGGCCATGTACTCGGCGAAGGACTCGTTGAGCCACAGGTCGTCCCACCACCGCATCGTCACGAGGTCGCCGAACCACATGTGGGCCATCTCGTGCGCGATCGTGTTGTCACGCTCGAGCACCTGGTCGGGGGTCGCGGCGCCGCGGAAGACGTAGGTGTCGCGGAACGTCACACAGCCCGGGTTCTCCATCGCGCCGGCGTTGAACTCCGGGACGAAGACCTGGTGGTACTCGCCGAAGGGGTACCGGATGCCGAACATCCGGTGGTAGTGGTCGAAGCAGGCGCGCGTCGTCGCGAACATCTGCTCGGCCTGCTCGCGCAGCGGCCCGGCGAGCGAGCGACGGGCGTGCAGCCCGAGCGGGATGCCGTCGTGCTCGGCGGTGACCGACTCCCACGGGCCGGCGCACACGGTGACGAAGTACGTGGCGAGCGGCTGCGTCGTCGCGAGCTCCCAGCGGCCGGCCGAGACCTGTTGCGCCGCACCGTTGCCCACGACGCTCCAGTGCTGCGGGGTCGTGACGCGCACGGTGTAGGGCACCTTGAGGTCCGGCTGGTCGAAGCACGCGAACACACGCGGCGCAGCGTCGAGGAAGAGGTGGCCGTAGACGTAGTCCTCGTCGTCGGCGGGGTCGGTGGAGCGGTGCAGCCCCTGGCCGTCGTGCCCGTAGGCCATCGTCGCCTCGACCTCGAGGACGTTCTCGGCGGCCAGGTCGTCGAGCGGGAGGCGGCCGTCGTCGAGCGCGGCGGGGTCGAGGGCGCGGCCGTTGAGCGTCACGGCGTGGAGCTCGACCGGACGCAGGTCGACGAAGGTCGAGCCGCCGGCGTCGGCGCTCGTGAAGCGCAGGACGGTGCGGGAGCCGAAGACCTCGGCGCCGCGGTCCAGGTCGAGGTCGACTTCGACGGCGTCGACGGTGATCAGGGCGGCGCGGGCGACGGCCTCGTCGCGGGTCAGGGACGGCATGGGCCCACCCAACCAGACGCGGACCGTGCCGCCCAGCCCGGTGGCTAGCATCCGGGGATGGCCACCGTCGAGCCGCGCGACGTCACCGCCGTCCTCCAGCCGGGGTTCGTCGGCACCGACGTACCGCCGTGGGTGCGATCGGCGCACGCCGAGGGGCTCGTGTCGGTCTGCCTCTACGGCGACAACGTCTGGCCGGCCGGCGGCGTCGCCGAGGTGTGCGCGGCGCTGCGGCGCGAGCTGCCGGGCGTCCTCGTTGCCGCCGACGAGGAGGGTGGGGACGTCACCCGTCTGCACTACCCCGGTGGCTCGACGTCCGTGGGCAACGCGGCGCTCGGGCGGCTCGACGACCCCGCCCTCACCCGTCGCGTGGCGGCGGGCATCGGCGCCGAGCTCGCCGCCCTCGGCGTCGGGCTGGACCTCGCCCCCGTCGTCGACGTCAACTCCTCGCCGCGCAACCCCGTCATCGGCGTGCGCTCCTTCGGCGACGACCCGGGCCTCGTCGCGCGGCACGCCGCCGCCTGGGTGGAGGGCCTGCAGGGGACGGGGATCGCCGCCTGCGCCAAGCACTTCCCCGGTCACGGCGACACCGTGGCCGACTCGCACCACGACCTGCCGCGCGTCGACGCGCCACCGGAGGTGCTCCGCGAGCGCGAGCTCGTGCCGTTCCGCGCGGCGGTCGCCGCCGGCGTCGCCTGCGTCATGACGTCGCACATCGTCGTGTCGGCGCTCGACGCCGACCGCCCGGCGACGTTCTCGCCCACCGTCCTCGGCGTGCTGCGTGACGAGCTCGGCTTCGAGGGCGTCGTCGTCAGCGACGCCCTCGACATGGCGGGGGCCAGCTCCGGGACCGGCATCCCCGAGGCCGCGGTGCGTGCCCTCGCCGCGGGCGTCGACCTGCTCTGCCTCGGGTCGGCCACCGGCCCGGAGCTCTTCGACGCGGTGCGCGCCGCGGTGGCCACGGCGGTCGCGGACGGTCGGCTGCCCGCCGCGCGGCTCGCCGAGGCGGCCGCTCGCGTGCGTGCCCTCGCCGAGCGATGGGCGGCACCGGCTCCCGTCGGGGGCTCGCCCGGCCCGCTGCCCGTCGAGGCGGTCACGCCCGCCCTCACCCTCTCCGCCGAGGCACGCACCTTCGCCGTCGACCCGGCCCCGCTCGCGGTCGTGCAGGTCCGGGGCGCGAGCAACCTGGCGGTCGGGTCCGTGGCGTGGGGCCCGGCCGCGCTCGGTGTGACCGTCGCCGAGGACGAGGTGCCGGCCGGTGCGCGGGTGGCGGTCGTCGGCCGCTCGGTGGACGCGGGACATCCCGCGCACGCCGTCGTCGACCGGCTCCGGGCGCGCGGGCACCGGGTCGTCCTCGTCGAGTGCGGATGGCCGCGCGCCGCCGTCGACGTCGTCACCTGGGGCGCCTCCCCGGTGCTCGCGCACGCCCTCCTCGCGGCCCTCGGCGCACCGTCCCCGCGGCAGCGGGCGTCCACCCCCTAGGCTGGCCGCGATGGAGATCCTCGTCAGCCCCGGACCCGACGAGACCGCGTCCCGCGCCGCCGAGGTCGTCCTCGCCGGGCTGCGACGCCGCGACGGCCACGCGTCCGTGCTCGGGCTCGCGACCGGCTCCTCACCGCTCGGCCTCTACCGCGAGCTGGGACGCGCCGTCGCCGAGGGTCGGGCCGACTTCTCCGGGACGTACGGCGTCGCCCTCGACGAGTACGTCGGGCTGCCGCCGGGGCACCCCGAGGGCTACCGCCAGGTGCTGCTGCGCGAGGTGTGCGGGGTCATCGGGCTGGCGCCCGAGCGGCTCGAGGTGCCCGACGGCTCGGCCACCGACGCGGACGCCCTCGAGGCCGCGGCCGCCGCGTACGAGGCGCGCATCGAGGAGCTCGGCGGGGTCGACGTGCAGGTCCTCGGCATCGGCGCCAACGGGCACCTCGGGTTCAACGAGCCGGGCTCGGCTCTCGCGTCGCGCACCCGGGTCAAGCGCCTCTCGGCCCGCACCCGCCGCGACAACGCCCGGTTCTTCACCGGCCTCGACGACGTGCCGACGCACTGCCTGACCCAGGGCCTGGGCACCATCCTCGCCGCGCGGCGCCTCGTCCTCGTCGCGACCGGGGACGCCAAGACCGAGGCGGTGGCGGCGGCGCTCGAGGGGCCGCTCACGGCGTCGGTGCCGGCGTCGGTGCTCCAGTGGCATCCCGACACCGTCGTCTGCCTCGACGAGGCGGCCGCCGCCGGGCTGCGCAACCGCCAGTACTACGACGACTCCGCCGCCGGCCTGCCCGGCACCTGACGCGCTCGACGGGGCAAGCGGACGCGTTCCGTCCGGTGGTGCGCCTACCGTGGCGCCCATGGTCGACGTCGACACCTCCCGCCTCACGGTCCGTCCGCTCGGCCCCGACACCTGGCCGGCGTGGGAGGCGCTCGCCGCGCGCCACAACGGCGTGTTCGGCGGCTGCTGGTGCACGTGGTTCCACACGATGGTCTCGGAGAAGCCGCGCGACGCCGACGCCAACCACGCGCTCAAGGAGCAGTGGGTGCTCGCCGGTCGCTCGCACGCGGCCGTGGTGTTCGACGGGGACGAGGCCGTCGCCTGGGCCCAGTACGGCCCGCCGGCCGAGCTGCCGAACATCCGTCACCGCAAGGAGTACGAGGAGGGGCTGGTCAGCCCGCCCGACCACCGGGTCACGTGCTTCTTCGTCGACCGCCGCTACCGCCGGCAGGGCGTCGCGGAGGTCGCGCTGCGCGGCGTCGTCGACCTCGTCGCGCAGGCCGGTGGCGGTGTGCTCGAGGGCTACCCGCACGACCTCACGGGCTCGACCAAGAAGGTCTCCTCGTCCTTCCTGTACTCCACGACCCGCTCGATGTTCGAGCGCGTCGGCTTCGTGCTCGAGCGCACCAAGGGCGAGAAGAACACGGTGATGCGCCTCGTCGTCCCGCCGGCCTGAGCAGCGACGAGGTCAGCGCGGGTCGATGCGGTGGCCGTAGGCCATCTGCTCGAGGCGGGCGATGCGCTCGGCCATCGGCGGGTGGGTCGACATCATCCGGCTGATGTCCTGGGCCCGGAACGGGTTCGCGATCATCATGTGGCTGGCGTTGACCAGCTGCGAGGTGGGTGCCAGGGGCGCGCGGGCGACGCCGAGCTCGAGCTTGCGCAGGGCGCTCGCGAGGGCGAGGGGGTCGCCGGTCAGGGCGGCGCCGTCCTCGTCGGCGTCGTACTCGCGGGTGCGCGAGATGGCCATCTGCACGAAGACGGCGGCGATCGGCGCGAGCAGCGCGAGCGCGAGACCGGCGATGGGGTTGCGGTCCTCGTCGTTGCTGCCGCCGAACAGCGCGCTGAACGTGAGGAACTGGCCGATCGAGGAGATGACACCGGCGATGGCGGCCGCGACCGAGCCGGTGAGGATGTCGCGGTTGTAGACGTGCATCAGCTCGTGCCCGAGCACCCCGCGCAGCTCGCGCTCGTCGAGCAGGCCGAGGATGCCCTCGGTGCAGCAGACGGCGGCGTTCTCGGGGTTGCGGCCGGTCGCGAAGGCGTTGGGGGCCTGCGTCGGCGAGATGTACAGGCGCGGCATCGGCTTGCCCGCGCGGGTGGAGAGCTCGCGGACGATGCGGTACATCGCGGGGGCCTGCGCCTCGGTGACCGGGTACGCGCGCATCGCCTTGATCGCGAGCTTGTCGGAGTTCCAGTAGCCGTACGCCGTGGTCCCGAGGCCGATGAGGGCGAAGACGAGGATGAAGATGCTGCTCCCCGTGCCCTGCGCCACGACCCAGCCGATGACGAGCAGGATGGCCCAGAGCCCGCCGAGCAGCCCGGCGGTCTTGAGGCCGTTGAAGTGGTTGTGCATGTGGGGTGAACGCCCGCGGCCCGCGTTTCAGTTCCGGGCCGTCGACGTCAGGACAGGCCGCCGACGAGGAGCTGCGGCAGGGCGCTGACCAGCACGAGGACCACGGTGCCGGCGACGACGACCGCGCGCGTCGAGCGGCCGTGCTCGGTGTCGCCGGCCTCCTCGCCCGGGCCGTCGGGCTCCGGACGGGCCAGGAGGACGGCGACCCATCGCAGGTACACCGCGAGCCCGAGGACGACGGCGACGACGCCCGCCGCAGCCACCGGCCAGACCCCGGCCGCGACCGGCGCCGACAGCGCGAGGACCTTGACGACGAGCCCGATGACGCCCGGTGGCAGCCCGGCGAGGACGAGCAGGGCCAGGCCGAGGGCGCCTCCGGCGAGCGGGTCGCGGCGCAGCAGCCCGCGGGTGCCGGCCAGCGTCCGGGCGCCGGTGCGGGCGACGACGGCGAAGGCCACGGTCGTCGCCGCGGCGTAGGTGACGACGTAGGCGGCCGCGGCCCGCAGCCCGGCCGCCGAGACCGCCGTCAGCGGCACGACGACCCATCCGGCCTGCGCGATGGTCGACCACGCGAGCAGGCGGACCGGGTCGTCCTGGCGCAGGGCGACGACGGTGCCGAGCAGGAGCGACGCGACGGCGGGCACCCCGAGCAGGACGGCGACGGCCGGCCCCGGCGCCGCCCCGACGAGGGCGGACACGACGACGAGGAGCGCCGCCACGGCCGAGACCTTGGAGGCCGCGGCGAGGAAGAGGGTCGTGCCGAGGTCGGCGGCGGCGTAGGCCTGCGGCGTCCACGCGTGGAACGGCACGAGCGAGAGCTTGAACCCGAGCCCGGCGACGAGCAGGGTCAGGGCGAGGACGAGGACGCGCCGGCGGTCGGGGTCGGCCCAGGCGGCCGCGACCGCCTCGGACGAGAACGTGGCGTCGGCGGTCACGGTGAGCCAGAGGGCCGCCCCGAGGACGAGGAGCGCGAACGACGCGAGGGAGGTGACGAGCAGGCTCAGCGCGCCGTGCGCCGCGGACCGGGTGCCGCGCAGGGCGACGAGCGCGACGACGGGGACGGTGGCGAGCTCGAGCGCGACGAGCCAGGAGCCGAGGTCGCGGGCGGCGGCGACGGCGACCCCGCCCGTCGCGGACGCGAGGAGCAACGTCGCGGTGACGGCGGTGTCGCGGCGGCCGGGCCGGCCGTCGTGCAGCAGGGCGAGGGCGGCCGCCGAGGCGAGGAGGACCGCGGCCTGGAGCGTCGAGGTGCGCGGGCCGGCCGTCCAGAGGCAGGCACCGTCCGGCGCGGGGAGGCAGAGCGTGCGCAGGGGGTCGAGCTCGGAGCCGAGGCTGCCGCGCAGGGCGACGACCGCCCCGGCGACGAGCGCGGCGCCGGCCAGCGGCAGCGCCCACCGCGAGCGCCCGGGCCGCACGGCGTCGCCGACGAGGACGAGGACGACCCCGAGCACGGGCGCCAGCGCCGGGGCGAGGACGAGGGCGTCGATGGAGACCAGGGACGTCATCGCGCACCCCCCAGCGCGGCGACGGCGTCGTGCGTCACCGACAGCAGGAGCATCGGGGCGACCCCGAGGAGGACGACGAGCGCGGAGAGGCCGCCCAGCACCCAGCGCTCGACGCCGACGGTGTCGGGGGTCGCGGGCGACTCGGGGTCGGGCCGGTCGCCGGACCAGACGAGACCGGCGACGCGCAGGGCGTAGGCCGCCGCGAGCGCGGCGCCGACCGCGGCGACGACGGCGCACGCGAGGAGGACGGCGCCGGGGCGGTCGGCCGCCGGCCGCCAGGCCGCGTAGATCGCGAGGAACTCGCCCCAGAAGCCCGCGAGGCCCGGCAGGCCGAGGCTCGCGGCGAGCCCGAGGAGGAGGACGAACCCGAGCCGGGGCGAGGTCTCGCGCAGGGCGGGCCGGCGGACCGTGAGGTCGACGCTCCCCCACCGGTGCTTGAGGCCGCCGACGAGCACGAAGAGCAGCGCCGAGACGACGCCGTGCGCGATGTTGGCGTAGAGCGCGGCCTGGAGCCCGGTCTGCGACCCGCTGGCCAGCGCGAGGACGACGAAGCCCATGTGCGCGACCGACGAGTACGCAACGAGCCGCTTGAGGTCGCGCTCGACGAGGCAGACGAGCCCACCCCAGACGATGCCGACCGCGCCGGCGACGGCGAGCACCGGCGCGAGCCGGCCGAACCCGTCGGGCACGGTGGCGACGGGCAGCCGCACCAGGCCGTAGGTGCCCATCTTGAGCAGCACGGCCGCGAGCAGGACCGACCCGGCGGTCGGTGCCGTCGTGTGCGCCGGCGGCAGCCAGGTGTGCAGGGGGAAGACGGGGACCTTGACGGCCAGCCCGGCGACGAGCAGGGCCGCGACGGCCAGCTGGGTACCCGGTGCGAGCGCCGCACCGGCCCCGCCGGCCAGCTCGCGCAGGTCCGCCGTCCCGGCCGAGACGACGAGCAGGAGGATGCCGACGAGCATCGTCGTCGACCCCACCGCCGTGTAGAGGACGAAGCGCTGCGCGGCCTCGGTGCGGGCGCGCGGGTCGCGGGCGTCTCCGTAGCGGCCGACGAGCACCCACATCGGGACGAGGACGACCTCGAAGGCGACGAGGAAGAGCACGGCGTCGCGGGCGGTGAACGTCGCGAGCGCCCCCGCCTCGACGAGCAGCAGGCAGCCGAGGAACGTCGCCGGCGTGCCGCCGCGCGGCACCTCGACCCAGGCGTGCGCGGCGACGACGACGCCCATGAGCGCGGTGAGCAGCACGAGCGGCACCGAGATGCCGTCGACGCCGAAGGACCAGCGGACCCCGAGCTCGGGCAGCCACGCGCGGTCGACCCCCGGGCGGGTGACCGCGACGAGGACGGCGAGGGCGAGCGTGAGGCCGGCGGTCGACGCCGCGAGCAGCCGTGCCGGTCGCACGGGCAGCGCACGCCCGCCGCTGACCAGCCAGAGGCCGACCGCGGCGGGGAGCGCGAGGAGCAGGCTCACGACCACGCGAGGACCCCCACGAGGCCGAGGACGACGACCGCCCCGAGGACCAGCCCGACGCCGGCGCTCGGCCGCTCACCCCGGTGCAGGCGCACCCCGGTCCAGCCCGCGGCCCGCGTGGCGACGGCCGTGCCGCGCACGTAGGCGTCGACGACCTCGGTGTCGAGGAAGGCCACGACCCGGGCCAGCCGCACGACGGGACGCGCGACGAGGCGGCGGTAGACGGCGTCGACGCCGAGGCCGCGGTCGGCGTGCGGCGTGAGCCGGCGGGCGAGGACCTCGGCCGGGTCGCGGTCGAAGCCGCCGCGCAGGGCGACGGCGACGCCGAGGCCGACGACGAGGACGGTGAGCAGCAGCCAGAGCAGCGAGACCTCGCCGACGGCGAACGTGCCGGTGAGCAGGACGAGCCCGCCGAAGACGACGAGCACCGTGAGCACCCACAGCACGGCCGACGCGGCGGGCGTCACCCCGCCGGCGGTGGGCCGCTGGCGCACGTGCGCCGTGAGCACGAGGTAGCCACGGGTCGAGTACGCGGCGGTGACGGCGGAGGTGAGGACGAGGACGACGAGCACGACGATGCCCGGGCCGTCGCCCGCGACGGCGCCGTCCCAGGAGGTCGCGAGGACGTGCTCCTTGGAGACGCCGCCGACGACGAGCGGTACCCCGGCGAGCGACAAGAAGCCGACGAGGAACGCCGCGCGCAGCACCGGCGCGGCGGCGGCGCTGCCGCGCAGCGCCGTCGCGGCCGTCCCCCCGGCGGCGACCGCGGCCCAGCCGACGGCGAGGAAGAGCAGCGACTTGAAGAGCGCGTGCGACCACAGGTGCAGCAGACCGGCGTCCGGCCCGGCCGCACCGGGCGCGGCGGCGACGGCCCCGAGCATGATGGCGACCTGGCTGACCGTCGACCACGCGAGCATCCGCTTGAGGTCGCTCTGCGCGAAGGCGAGGACGGCGGCGAGCAGCATCGTCACGGAGGCGGCGAGGCCGAGCACCCAGCGGGCGCTCGGGCTGTCGGCGACGAGCGGGAAGAGCCCGGCGAGGACGACCGTGCCGGCGGCGACCATCGTCGCGGCGTGGATGAGCGCGCTCGCCGGGGTCGGGCCCTCCATCGCGTCGGCGAGCCAGTCCTGGAAGGGGACCTGCGCCGACTTGCCGAGGACGCCGATGACGACGAGGACGAGCAGGACCGCGCGCAGCGTGGCGTCCGGGGCGCCGCAGGACCCGAGGGCGTCGCCGACGCTCGAGCCGCCGGCGACGGCGGCGTCGATGCAGGCCGTGGGCCGGTCCCAGGCACGGACGACGGCCCCGAGGTCGGTGGAGCGGGCCCCGGCGGCCAGCCCGACGAGGCCGAGCACGAAGCCGACGTCGGCGACCCGCGTCACGAGGAACGCCTTGAGCGCGGCGCGGCGGGCGGCCGGGCGGCGCGACCAGTGGCCGATGAGGAGGTAGGAGCACCAGCCCATGACCTCCCAGCCGACGACGGTGAGGACGAGGTCGGACGAGACGACCACGAGGAGCATCGCCGCGGTGAAGAGGCTGACGGTGGCGGCGAACTGGCCGTAGCGGTCGTCGGCGGCGAGGTACCACGTCGAGTACGCCTGCACCGCGGTCGCGACGAGCGCGACGACGGCCGCGACGGCGAGGCGCACGGGGTCGGTCGCGAGGGCGAGCGGCACCTGGAGGTCGCCGAGCGGGAGCGAGGGCAGGTGTCCGATGACGGTGCCGGACTGCGAGATCCACGCGACGAGGGCGAGCAGGAGGGTCACGCCGGTGCCGGTGACGGCGAGCGCGCCGGCCCAGCGGTCATCGCGGCGGACGACGACGCCGAGCCCGGCGGCGAGCACCGTCGGGAGCACGAGGAGCCAGGGGGTCACGGGGCGTCCTCCCGCTCGCTCCGCCGGTCGAGGTCGATGCTGCCGCGCTGCCGGAAGACCGCGAGCACGACGGCCAGGGCGACGACGACCTCGGCGGCGGCGATCGTGATGGTGAACAGCGGCAGGACGCTGCCCGCGGCCCAGCGGTCGAGCCCGGCGGCCTGCGTCGCGACGAGGAGCACCAGTCCTCCGGAGAGGACGAGCTCGACACCCACGAGCAGCAGGACGGCGTTGCGGCGCACCGCGATCCCGGCGACACCGAGCCCGACGAGCGCGGCGGCCAGGAGGTACGGGCCGACGAGGTGGATCACGGCGCCGTGGCCCCGTCGACGGCGCGGTCGCCCCGCGCGACCGCGAGCGCCCCGACGAGCGCCGCGAGCAGCAGCAGGGACAGCAGCTCGAAGGGCCACACCCACGTGCCGAACAGCTGCCCGGCGACCTGGGTCGTCGTGACCTCGGCGCGCTCGACCGTGCCGTCCGCGAGGGGCACGAGCGCGGTCGCGAGCAGCCCCGCGGTGGCGAGGCCGAGCAGCCCGGCACCCACCGCCCGCCACGGGCCGACGGCGTGGGCGACGTCCGGCCCGATGGGGGCGCGGGTGAGCATCAGGGCGAAGAGGACGAGCACGACGACGGCGCCGACGTAGACGAGGACCAGCACGAGCGCGACGAGCTCGGCGCCGAGCACGAGCAGCGAGCCCGCGACGCCGAGCAGCGCGACGACGAGCCACAGGGCGGCGTGGACGACGTGGCGCGTCGTGACGGCGAAGAGGCCGCCGAGCACGGCGAGCATCCCGCTCGCGGCGAACGCGGTGTCGAGCGCGGTCACGGGTCGTCCTGCGGTGGGGCGGAGGGCTGCTCGCGGACGACTTTCGGGCGGACGGTCCGCGGCGGGCGGGCCGCTCCCCCGCCGACGAGGCCGGTGCCGCGGGCGGGCCGGTTGGCGGCTGCGACCTCGGCCGGCTCGGCCGAGCGCTCGTCGAGCGCCGGCGGCGGCGGGACGGTGGGCATCCACGCGCCGAGCCGCTCCTTCTCGTGGAGCAGGTCGCGGATGTCGGTCTCGGCGTACTCGAACTGCGGGCTCCAGTGCAGCGCGTCGAAGGGGCAGACCTCGATGCAGATGCCGCAGTACATGCACAGCGAGAAGTCGATGGCGAACCGGTCGAGGACGTTGCGCTGGCGCTCGCGCCCGCCCGGCGTCGGGGCCGGGATCGTCTCCTTGTGCGAGTCGATGAAGATGCACCAGTCCGGGCACTCGCGGGCGCAGAGCATGCACGAGGTGCAGTTCTCCTCGAGCAGCGCGATGACCCCGCGGCTGCGCGGCGGCAGGCTCGGCGCGACGTCGGGGTACTCCGCGGTGTGGGTGGGGCGCAGCGCCGTCCGGGCGGTCGTCGCGAGCCCCTTGAGGACGCCCGGCAGCCCGCCGGTCCGTCCGCGGTCGTCGGCGGTCACCATCCGAGCACCACCCCCACGCCGGTGAGCAGCAGCTGGCCCAGGGCCAGCGGCACGAGCCACAGCCAGGCCAGCCGCTGCAGCTGGTCCTCGCGCAGGCGCGGCCACGCGACCCGCACCCAGATGACGAGCAGCGCCACGACGAACCCCTTGAGCAGCGTCCAGAGCCAGCCGAGCGCGTCGGGGAACGGGCCGTGCCAGCCACCCAGCCAGAGCGTCGCGAAGAGCAGCGACATGACGACGATGCCCGCGTACTCGGACAGGAGGAAGAAGGCGAAGCGCAGGCCGGTGTACTCGGTCCAGGCGCCCATGACGAGCTCGGCGTCGGCGACCGGCATGTCGAACGGCGGGCGCTGGAGCTCGGCGACCGCGGCGACGACGAAGACGACGGCACCCGGCAGCTGCCAGAGCAGCCAGAGCGCGCTCCAGCGCTCGGTGAGCACCGCCAGCGAGAGCGACCCTCCGGCCAGGGCCACCGACGCGAGCGCCAGCACGATGGGCAGCTCGTACGACACGAGCTGCGCGGCGGCGCGCAGGCCGCCGATGAGCGAGTACTTGTTCGCGCTCGACCAGCCCGCCATCAGCGTGCCGAGGGCGCCGACCGACGTCGCCGCGAGGACGAGGACGAGCGAGCCCGGGACGTCGACCGCGGCGACGCCGGGGTGCACGGGGACGAGCGCGAGCGCGACGAGGTAGGGCACGAGCGCGACGGCCGGGGCGAGCCGGAAGACCCAGCGGTCGGCGGCCCGCGGCGTGATGTCCTCCTTCTGGACGAACTTCACGCCGTCGGCGACGAGCTGCGCCCAGCCGTGGAAGCCGCCCGCGTACATCGGGCCGAGGCGGCCCTGCATGTGCGCCATCACCTTGTGCTCGGCCTGCCCGACGAGCAGCGGCAGGACGAGGAACGCCGCGAGCGCCGCGACCGCGCGCAGCGTGGCCTCGAGGAGGGTCATCGCGGACCCCACTCCGGCGGCGGGACGCCCGGCGCCTGGACGCGGCGGCGGCTCGGCGAGCGCGCACTGTCGTGGCCCTCGCCCGGCTCCTTGCCGCCCGGCCAGGGGCGGCTCGCGCGGGCGGCGAGCTGGAAGGACTTGCGCAGCGGCGTGCCCTCGAAGCCGTCGGGCAGCAGGAGGGGGCGCAGGCCGAGGTCCGTGCCGTCGTCGAAGCCCTCGACGTCGATGCCGAACATCTCGTGCGTCTCGCGCTCGTGCCACGCGGCGCCGGCGAACACCGGGGTGAGCGACTGGACGGGCTCGCCGTCGGCGACGCGGGTGCGCAGCAGCACGCCGCGCAGGGCGCCGGGGGTCGAGACGTCGAGGAGGTGGCAGAGGACGTCGAACCCCGGGGCGGCCTCGTCGTGGAGGCGGTCGACCGCGCTCAGCCAGTCGAAGAAGGTGTGGCCCTCGTCCCGGGCCGCGGCGACGGCGGACCGCCACCCGCCGGGCTCGACCTCACGCACCTCGTCCGCCACGTCGGGCAGCCTAGCGAGCGCGGCCGCCGGAGGTCCGCCGCCGGGTCGGCGACCTGCGCCGAACCCAGGCGGGCGGCGCGTCGTCCTCCCTACGATGGACGGCGTGGACGGGCTGGACGAGGTCGACGAGACCACGATCCCCCGGTCCCGGCTGCGGGCGGTCGTCGAGGCGACGCGCGCCGAGCCCCTCGTGCCCGTGGTGCCCGTCGTGCCCGCGCCGAGGGTCGTGCGCGACGCGCCCGAGCCCCCGCGCGCCGCGGCCCGGCGCACCGGCGCCTCCCTCGACGTGCGCATCGTGCCGTGGGCTGTGCCCCCGGCCGACCTGCCGGCTCCCGCGCCCACGGCGACGCCGGCCACCGCACCGGCCCCGCCGGCCCCGCTGCCCGACCGGCCGCGCGGTACCCGTCCCTCGGAGGTCTCGGCCGCCCCGCTGTCCCCCGCGGCGCGCCCCCGCCCGCAGCGGCACCTCGGCTACGCCCCGAGCGTCGGCGCCGTCGACCTCTCGCCCGAGCGCCCGACGCCGCTGACCGACCCGCCCCGCCGCGGCGTCCTCGCCCGGCTGCGCCGCCGCCGCTGACCCCATCCCCGCGGTCGAGGTGAAACCCGACCACGAGGGGGTCCAGTTTCACCTCGACCCGGCATCCATCCTCCCGGTCGAGGTATCCCGCCGACGCCAGACGCAGGTGGGATACCTCGAACCACGCGCCAGCGCCGCCGCCGCTGACCCGGGTCGAGGTGAAACCCGACCACCACAAGGTCCTGTTTCACCTCGACTCGGCATCGATCCCTCGGGGTGGGGGACGTCAGGCGGAGGCGTGCTCGAGGCTGTCGGCGCGGGAGGTGTCGGCCGGAGACGTGGCCGGCTCGGACGCCGGCGGGCGGACGCCCTCGGCGTGGATGGCGGACGGCGTGCGCATCCGGCCCCGGCCCCGGTCCGGCGTCAGCGAGGTGAGCGAGACCGCGCGCCGCCAGCGCTCGCGCAGCGTGCGGCCCTCGGCCAGGTCGTGGCGGGCCCGGCGCGCGAGGGCCCAGGCACGGTCGGCGCGCGCGTCGTCGGCCCCGGCCGGTCCGTACAGCGCGTCGTCGACGGTCCGGGCCGTGTCGAGGAGGGACGCTCCCCCCACCGCCCGCGCGACCTCGCGCCGCGTGTCGCGCCCGGAGACCTCGTAGCCGGCGTCGCGCAGGGCGTCGACGACGTCGGCCCACGCCGCGCCGGTACGGGCGGTCGGGGTGCCCCGGCGACGACGCCATCCGCGCCGGACCCCCTTGAGCAGCACGAGCAGGCCGGTCCACAGGGGGATGCCGAGCGCCGGCACCGCGGCCACGGCCAGCGCCGCGACGGCCCAGACCGGGAGGCTCAGCCCGACCTCGGGCGTCGTCGACCGGCTGCGACCGCTCGCGCCCTCGTCGAGGGTGAAGCCGTCCTCGCTGCTCGGCGGCCGCTGCGCGGTGGGCGGCGGCACGGTCGAGGCCCGGTTCGGCTCCTGGTCGAGCACGGTCCGGGGGTCCGGCGCCCGGTCCCGCGGCGGCACGAAGTCCTCCGGGGCGATGAGCTGCCAGCGCGTGCCGTCGTGCACCTCGACCCAGGCCCGGACGTCGCTGCCGAGGACGACCCCGCCCTCGCCGGGCACCGCCCCGAGGACGACGCGGGCCGGCATCCCGAGGTAGGCGGCCGCGAGCGCGACGGTGGCGGCGTACTGCTCGTCGTCACCGGCCGGCTGGCGGTCGGCGACGAAGGACGAGAGCCGGCCGAGCGAGTGGCCCGGCAGGACGGTCGTCTGGCCCTCGCCGCCGTCGCTGTAGGCGCCGGTGTCGCGCAGCCTCGCCCCGACGGCGCGCAGGCGGTCCATCGGGGCGTCGCCCGCCTCGACGCTCGCGGCGACCAGCTGCGCCACCGGCTGGAGGAGGGTGGGGTCGACGGGCGGCGTCGCGGGCGGCGTGGCGTCGGGGGCGCCGAGGCGGGCCCGCAACGTGTAGGTGTCGCCGCCGTCCAGCCCCTCGGGGAGGACCGCGGCCCCGGTGTCGAGGTTGAGCCGCAGGGCGTCGTCGAGGTCGCGACCGCGCGGGCCGGTGAAGGCCAGGCCGGTCTCGCCGCCGACCGTGGGCACCCAGATCCGCAGGTCCTTGCGACCCGCCCAGGCCTCGCCGACCGTCACCGTCGCCTCGACCGGGGTGCCCCCGGCCGCGCGGGGGATCTCCGCACCGACCCGCAGGAAGGTGCCGGACTCCGGGGTCGTGCCCGCGCGCCCGTCCCCGGCGGCCCACACGGTGCCGGAGTAGGTGTCGACGGTCGCGAGCCGCAGCAGCGTGCCGGCCGGCAGGCCGCGCGCGGTGAAGAGGACCTCGTCGGCGAGGGCCGCGTTGCTCGGCCGGAAGGCCCGGAAGGCCGCCAACGGGCTCGGCCGGTCGGTCGCGGCGAAGGGCGGGGCGACGTGCGAGCGCAGCACCTGACGGTCGGGGGCCCCGACCCACGGCACCGCCCCGAGGACGATGACCCCGACGACCGCGAGCAGCAGCGCGCCGGTGGCGGCCCGCTCGAGCGAGTGCGTGCTGTGGACGACGACGGTCCGCCGGGCGCGGTCGGCCCCCCAGGTGAGGCCGACGACGAAGAGCACGACGGCGCGCGCGACCATCCCACCGGGGTCCGTGACGCCGAGGGCGGCGACGGCGGCGGCGAGCGCGGCCGGGACGACCAGCGGCAGGTGCGGCGCCCCGGTCCGGCGGGCGAGCATCGTCGTCGCTCCACCGGCGACGAGGGCCAGGAGGAACGGCAGGAGGCCGAGGGGGCCGGCGCCGTCGACCGGCGGCAGCGTGGTGAGCATGCGCATCCAGCCGTCGACCGCGATGCCGGCGAGCTCCCCCCACGCGGTGGGGGTCGGCAGCGGGCCGGCCGCGGTGCCGCGCAGGACGAGGGGCGGGGCGAGCAGCGCACCCGCGACGACGAGCGCCGGCGCGAGCGTCCACCACGGCGCGCGGAGCCGGCAGACGAGCAGCGCGAGGAGCACCCCCGCGACGAGCCCGACGGCCGACGGGAGCACCCAGGACCAGCCGAGGTAGGTGCCCGCGAACCCGCTGAGCGCCGCGGCGACGAGGACGAGCACCGCCGCGACGTCGACGACCACGTCGAGCGGGTGCGGCTGACGACGGCGCGAGCGCCGGGTCGGGCCGGACGACGACGGGGACGGCCCGGCGGGCCCCGCCGGGGCCGGCATCCGGCCCCCGGGGCGGGACGGGGCCGACAGGAGGCTCATCGGCCGCCCACCACCCGGACCAGGCGCGGCAGGTCGTCGAGCGAGCCCATCGTGAGGAAGGTCAGGCCGGCGACCGTCGAGGTGGTGCTGCGCTCCCCCGGCGCGACCCGCAGGACGACGACCCGCACGTGCGGCCCGAGGTGGGTCGCGGCGCGCTGCGCCTCGGGCAGCGACGTGCCGGCCCCGGTCACGAGGACCGTGATGCTCGTGACCGGCGCGAGGCCGACGAGCCGGGTCGCGAGCGCCGGCAGGTCGGTGCCGTCCGGCTCGACGCGCGCGAAGCCGTCGAGCGTGCGGGCGACCCCGACGCGGTCGACGGCGTGGCCGCCCGCGACGACGGTGACGTCCATCTCGTCGCGCAGCGCCCGCAGCGCGACCGAGGCCGCCGCGGTCACCCCCGTCTCGAACGTGTCGTCGTCGCCGCCGTAGCCGTCGAGCCGGGCGTCCAGGACGACCCCGAGGTGTGAGCGACGGGTGTCGGTGTAGCCCTTCATCATCAGCGAGGTGGTGCCCGACGCCGCCGTCATCCGCGCCGAGGACTGCCAGTGGATGTGCCGGCGGTCGTCACCGGGGACGTAGCCCCGCAGGGTGTGGAAGTCGAGGTCGGACAGCGAGGGGTCCGGGGTGGGCCGGCCCTCGAGGTCGCGGACGAGGCCGGCGTCGAGCGAGGGGATGTTGATGGTCCTCGGGTGGACGAACAGCTCGACGGTCCGCGACGCGTTGAGCGTGCGCCGGGCCAGTCCGAACGGGTCGCCGAGCACGGTCGTCACGGGCCCGACGAGGACGACCCCGCGGCGCGTGGTGCGGACCGGGAAGGGGAAGTCGACCCGCACCCCGGGGCCGAGCGACGGCATCCGGAAGGCCTCGACCCGCGGCCCGACCGGCACCTCGAGGTCGGCGGGCGCGACGCGCCGGCTGCGCGGGTTGCTCACGAGCAGCGACCCGTCGGCCACCCCGCCGGGCGTGACCCGCACCGGGTGCAGCGAGAGGTCGAGGTCGACCCGCGA
Organism: Phycicoccus mangrovi; assembly: GCF_018729305.1. Classification (NCBI taxonomy): domain Bacteria; kingdom Bacillati; phylum Actinomycetota; class Actinomycetes; order Micrococcales; family Intrasporangiaceae; genus Phycicoccus; species Phycicoccus mangrovi. Next base: position 133,826 of record NZ_JAHHWP010000014.1, read on the forward strand.
GCCACCGAGCGCCATGAGCACGGACACCCCGAGCAGGACGACGAGGGCGAGCCCGATGATCCGGGCCTCCTCCCACGCGAAGGTCCATCCGACCAGCCCGACGAGCACGCCGACGACCAGCGCACCCCAGCCGGTGCGGGTCACGACGGACCGCTCCCGGAGGAGTGCGAGGAGGTGGCGCGGCGAGGTCACGGGCGTCAGCGCCCCGCGGCCGGTGGGAGGGGGACGACGTCGAAGAGCTCGTCGACGACGTCGGGGACGGCGACGCCCTCGAACTGCGCGTCCGCGTCGAGGAGCAGCCGGTGCTGCATGACCGGGACGGCGAGCTCCTTGAGGTCGTCCGGGACGACGTAGTTGCGCCCCTGCCCGGCGGCCCACGCCTTCGCGGCGTGGACGTAGCCGAGCATCCCGCGCACGGACAGGCCGAGGCGCAGGTGGCGGTGGTCCCGCGAGCGCTCCGCGACCGCCTGGACGAACTCGAGCAGCGGGCGCGAGACGTGCACGGAGCGCGCGACCTTCCGCATCCGCTCCACCTGCGAACCGTCGAGGACGGCGGTGACGCCGGCCGCGCGGTCGCGGACGGCGAGCCCCGACAGGACGCCGATGGTCGCCTCGGCGTCCGGGTAGCCGATCGCGGTCTTCATGAGGAAGCGGTCCAGCTGGGCCTCGGGCAGGGGGTAGGTGCCGGCCTGCTCGATGGGGTTCTGGGTCGCGATGACCATGAACGGGCTCGGCACGTCGTGGGTCGTGCCGTCGACCGTGACCCGGCCCTCCTCCATCACCTCGAGCAGCGCCGACTGGGTCTTCGGCGAGGCGCGGTTGATCTCGTCGGCGAGGACGACGTTGGCGAAGACCGGCCCGCGGCGGAACTCGAAGACCTGCGCCCGGGGGTCGTAGATCGACGCACCGGTGACGTCGCTGGGCAGGAGGTCGGGGGTGAACTGGATGCGCTGGTGGGTGCCGTGCACCGCCCCCGCGAGGGCCCGGGCCAGGCTGGTCTTGCCGGTGCCGGGCACGTCCTCGACGAGGAGGTGCCCCCCGGCCGCGAGGCACGTGACGGCCAGCTGGACGACGCGCTCCTTGCCGACGAGGGCCTGACCGACGGCGCCGACGACCGTCGTGAACGTCTCGCCGAACCAGGCGATCTCGTCGGCGTGGGCCAGGGGCTCGGTGCTCATCGCGTCCTCGTCGGTGCTCGGGGTGGGGTGGCGGAAGGGGCTCATCGGGCGGTCCAGGTGTCCTCGACGGGGGTGGCGGGGTCGCGGCTGTCGTCGCACGAGATGGTGTACCGCGTCCCGGGGACGGGGGTGAGGGAGGTGGTCGGCGCGTCGGGCCCGAAGTCCCCGGAGCCGTCGGTCTCGAAGGTGGCGCGGACGGGGTCGCCGCCCTCGGGCGTGATCGTGCACCGCATCGTCGCGCTCGCCGTGAGGTTGCGGGCCACGACGGTGAGGAGGTCGCCCTCCGAGCGCACCCGGAGGGACCCCTCGCCCGTCGACGCCGTCGTCGAGCTGCTGCGCGAGTCCCCGCGGCGGGTCGCGGTGGCCTCGATCGTCACGTCCCGCCCGTAGCCGACCTTCGTGCGGTAGCGCTGGGTCCACGTCCCGGTGCCGGTCCGGTCGGCGTCGGGCGGCGAGGTGCCCTCGACCCCGCCCGTGACGGTGACGGCCACGTCGGCCGCCCGGCCGTTGGCGTCGACGGAGACGACGTAGGTGACGTAGGCCCCGACGGTCGACTCGACGCTCACGCCGACGGCGCCGAGCGGCCCGTAGACGACGTCGGAGGTCGTCCGGGCGGTCGAGGTCAGTCCGGCGGAGTTGGTCGCGGTGAGGACGAAGGTGTAGTCGCTGCCGTTCTCGGGGACCGTCACGGTCTCGTCGAAGTCCGTCGGGGTCCGGGGGGCCGTCCACTCCCCGCACGACACCCCGCCGACGCGGCAGGTGATGGTGACGCCGTCGTCGCGCGCCGGCGGCGAGGTGAAGCTCAGCTCGACCTGGCGGTCGGTGCCGGTGGCCGAGGCCGCGACGCCGGTGAAGTCGCCCGGGGTACCGACGGCCCGGCGCGTCGTCGCTGCGCTGACGGCGGACCGGTTGACGTCGTTCGCCGCCTGGACGCGGTAGTCGTACGTCGAGCCGTCGTTGTCGACCGCGTCGGCCTCGCACCGTGTCGCGGCGGTGCCGGCGCAGATCGTCACGGTGCCGCCGGGACCGCTGCGGGTCACCGTGTAGGTGGTGTCGCCCGGTCCGTTGGGCGCGACCCCCGACCACGAGACGACGACGACCTGCCGGGCGCCGCCGCCGACCTCCGAGGCGTCGACCGTCGGGGCCTCCGGCACGGCCGGCGTCCCGGCGGACTGCCCCTCGACGGTGACGGCCGGCCCGAACCCGGCCTCGTTGCGGGCCTTGATCGTGAAGGGGGTGCGCAGCGTGTTGTCGAGCCCACCGGCGGTGACGGACGTCGAGGTCGTCTCGGCCCGACCGCCCGGCCACGTCACGAGGTAGCCGGTGACCGCCGAGCCGCCGCTCGGGGCCGCGTCCCACGCCACGGTGACCGCACGGTCGCGCGGGTCGGTGACGCGCGGCGCCCGGGGGGCACCCGGCACCTCGTCCGCGGTGACCGGCGCCGACGGCGCCGACGAGGGTCCGAAGCCGACCGCGTTGCGCGCCTTGACGGTGAAGCGGATGGGGGTGGCGTTGCTCAGGCCGGTCACCACGCAGGGCGACGCGGGGCACTGCTGCGAACCTCCGTCCCAGTCGACCTGGTAGGACTCGACGGGCAGGCCGTTGTCGCCCGGGGCGGTCCACGCGAGCCTGGCGGAGCGGCTGAGGGTGGGACCGGTCTGCGCGGGGGCGCCCGGGGCGTCCGGTGCGCCGAGGACGTCGACGGTGAGGAGCCCGGACCCCTGCCGGTCCGTGCGGCCGGTCGAGTCGACGTCGGTGAACGTCACCCGGAAGGTGAGCCGCCCCTTGGCCCCCGCCCCCGGGGTGACGGCGACCGCGCGGGAGCCGTCGCGCCGGGCCGTCGACGCCACCCCCGACAGCTGGGTCACGTCGAGCACGTCGTACCGGGGGTCGACGAGCGGTGAGCGCAGGTAGCCGTCGAGCGACACGACCTGGGTCGTGCCGGCGCGCACGCCGCTGACCGCGACCGGCAGCATCGTCGGCGGCTGGGCCGGGGCCACGCGCACGGTGAGCACCGCGGGGACCGCCTCGGTGCCGTCGACGGTGACGAGGAGGCGGGCGGTCGTGCCCGGCACCGCCGCCGAGGAGGCGGCGACCGAGAGCGTCGTCCCGTCGCTGGCCAGGACCGACAGCCCGGGCACCGGCGACTCGAACGAGCCGGAGTAGCGCAGGGTGGGCAGGGTCTCGGGCCGCGCGGTCCAGACGTGGCAGAGCTGCCGGATGCCGAGCGGTCGCGACGTGCCGCCGACGACGACGTCGACCGCGGTCGGGGGGCAGCGCAGGACCGGGGTCTCCGGTCCCACCTGCACCGGCACGGTGAGGAAGGCCCGGCGCCCCGCACCCGCGCCGGGGGTGGCGGACGTCGTCACCTCGAAGGAGACGGCGGCGGGGCCGACGTAGTCGCGCAGCGCGGTGACCCGCAGCTGCGAGGGCCCCTCGGACCGCACGCGCAGCGCCCCTGCGGGCGAGGCGGCGAGCCGGTCCTCGGTCGTCAGCGTGAGGGGTCGCCCGGCCGGGACGTCGACGACGTCCGCGAGGTCGACGAGGGTGGAGCCGCCCCGGTCGACCCGGACGAGCGCGTCCGGCTTGACGCTCGGGACGCTGGAGCCGCCCGCGGGGATGTGGACGAGCCCGAGCGCGGCGGCCCCGCCCGCGTCGAGGACCTCGAAGGACAGCACCTGCGGCACCGGCTTGACCAGGAGCGTCGCCCGGCCGTCGACCACGGTCGCGTCCGGTGCGTTGAAGACCCGGCTCACCTGCAGCGCGCCCCCGGCGTCGTCGGGGTCGACGGCACCGGCGAGGAGGTCGACCTCCACGGTCTGCGCACCGGCCGCGGGCCGGGCCAGGGCGTTGCGCGGCTCGGGCGGCAGGTTGACGCCCTCACGGCCGCGGACGGTCAGCGTCGCCGTGGAGGACTCTCCACTCGCGCCGGTGATCGAGTAGGGGATGCGCAGCGGCGTCGTGGTCGGCGGGCCCAGCACCGAGATGCGGCCCGACGCGGCGTCGAGGCGGACGCCGGCCCGCTCGGCGGCGTCGACGTTCTCGAGCGGCTGGACCGTGGCGCGGTCACCGATCGGCTGGATGTCGTTGCCCAGCACGTCGACCGAGACGCGGCGACCGGGCGCCACCGTCACCTCGTCGTCGACCGCGACGACCGGCTGGGGGTCCCCCGGCGGGGACACGGCGATCCGGATCGTCCCGGTGCCGACCTTGGTGTACCGGTCCCCCAGGAGGTAGGTGATGTCGTCGGTGCCGCCGCTCGTCGGGTAGGCCTGGTAGGTGATGGACGACGGCGTCACCGCGAGGACGCGGCCCAGGCGCGGCGCGGAGGCCAGCCCGACGAGGGTCGTCGAGTCACCGTCCGGGTCGGCGCCGGAGCCCGCGATCGAGACGGTGATGGTGTCACCCGCGACGACCCGGCCCTCGAGGGTCGCGGGGGTCGGCGCGCGGTTGGGGCGCTGCGCGTCGGGGGGCGGGATGACGGTGACGCGCACGGTGCCGGACGCGCGCGACCCCACGGCGTTCTCGGCGACGTAGGTGATCGTGACCGTGCGCTGCTCGGTGACCTCCGGCGCCTGGAAGCGCACGAGCGAGCCGGCGACGTACGCCGCGCCGGTCGCCTCGTCCGTCGGTCCGCCGTCGGCGCCGCCCAGGGGCAGCATCCCGCTGCGCGCGGCCCCCTCGACCTGGGGCGCGAGCCTCAGCGTGGTGCCCCCGGGGTCGAGGTCGTTGTCCAGGACGGGGATCGACACCTGGTCGCCGGAGCGCACCGTGGCGGTGTCGTCGACGGCGACGGGCGCGTCGTCCGTCGGCGCGGGCAGCTGGAGGACGGAGACCGAGCCGACGGCCGTCTTGCCGGCGCCGTTGGTCACCGTGTACTTGACGAGGACCGGGTTGGGCCGCAGCTCCGGGCGGTTCGGGACGATGCGCAGCCACCGCCCGCGCAGCACGGCGACCTGCACCGCGTCCGAGCTGTCCGCCTCGGCGCTCTGCACCGTCAGCAGGCCGCCCGCGGGGTCGACGTCGTTGGCGAGGACGTCGGTGATGGTCGCGGTCTGGCCGTGGACGACGGCCTGGTCGAGCATCGCGGTGATGTCGCCGGTGCGCTCGGAGGCGGCCCGCACGTCGACCCGCATCGCGCCGCGGGCGGTGTTCGCCGAGCCGTAGCGCACCGTGTACGCGAGCAGGTAGGTGCCGGGGGCGCCGGCCGTGACGGTCACCGTGCCGGCCTCGATGCTCGTCGCGACCGTCGTGCCGTCGGGCGCGGTGACGTTGCCCGCGAGCTGGAGGCGCGCCGAGGGGTCCGTGGGGTCGGTGCCCGGGATGTCGTTCTCGAGGGGTCGCAGGACGATCGGCTTGTCGACCTCGCCGCGCCCGACGTCCGGCAGCGCGGTGGCGGGGGTCGTCTGGTCCGCGTCGGGGGCGAGGACGTCGAGGCTCAGCCGCCCGGTGCTCTCGGCCGTGCCGTCGGTCACCGTGTACTCGAGGGTGCGGGGGCCGGTCTCACCGACCGCGGTGTAGCGCAGCCGGCCGTCGGGGGTGACGCTGACGGCACGGTCGCCGTCCCGGGCGCCGGTCACGGCGACGGGGTCGGAGTCGGGGTCGCGCCAGTCGCCCGCGACGGGGATGGTGACCGAGCCCCGGTTGGTCACCGACGTCACCGTCGGCACGTAGTTGCTCCGCAGGACGGGCGCGCCGTTCTCGTCGGGCGCACGGACGGTCACGGTGACGCGCGCCGTGGACCGGTTGCCCCGCCCGTCGTCGATGACGTAGTCGAAGCCGGTCGAGCGCGCCGACGGCGGGAGGGTCAGCTGGACGGTCTGCCCGTCGGGCGCGATGTCGAGCGTGCCGTCGCTCTTCGCCAGCTCCGAGACGCGGGTGATGGACAGGACGCTGCCGCTGGGGTTGGCGTCGTTGTCGAGGAGGTGCAGGACGCTCGTGCGGTTGGGGCGGACCCCGACCTCGTCGTCGCGCGCCTGCGGCGGCTTGGCGGTGCGGTCCACGACCGACGACGGGTCGGGGTCGTCCCGGGGGGTCTGCGAGGACGGGGGCGCGACGGCCGCCCAGTCGTCGAGCCGCGCGCCGGTGTCGGCGTCCCAGACGGCGCCCGTCGAGGTGTCGTTGAGCGCGACCGTGCGGTGGTTGACGCGCAGGCGGGGCGAGCTGAGGGTGCCGGCGTCGGTGAGGGTCACCGTCTCCGGGGCGGAGCCGCTGCAGACCTTGACGGCGCGGCCGGGGGTGCCCGACCAGGCGGCGTACGCGCAGCCGTCGAGCACGACGGGGGAGGTGCCGGGGCCGGGGCCGCCCGGCGTGAGCGACCGGGTCACCCCGCTCGACAGGTCGACCGCGAGGAGGGCGCGCGGGGTCGTCACGAGCACCTCCCCGTTCGTCGTGACGTCCTGCGGCACGCCGCCGGCCACCGACTCGCCGCTGAGGACGACCCGGCGGCCACCCGGTCGCACGACCACCCCGGTCACGGTGTCGAGGACGACCGGCCCGCCCGGGGTGAGGACGATCTGCGTCTCCTGCAGCGGGCCGCCGAGCGAGCTGCGGACCGGCCGGAAGCCGCCGTCGGCGGTCGGGAGCAGGGTGGTCAGTCGCCCACCGGACCCGGCGGCGTAGGCGGTGCCGTCGGCGCCCACCGCCACGTCGGCCGGGAACTCGGTCGTCGCGTCCTGGGCGATGGGGACGTTCTCGACGGCGCGGCCGTCGAGCCCGTCGACGGCCGCGAGCGTGGGGCTGGAGGAGTGCGCGACGTGGACGCTGCCGGTCTCGGTGTCGACGGTGGCGGTGGTGCTGCCGCCGACGGCGAGCAGGGCCCGGTTCGGCAGGTCCACCGCCCGGTCCGTGACGAGGGCGCCGGTCCGGACGTCGACGGCGGCGACCCGCCCGGTCTGGCGGTCGCGGGTGAGGACCGAGCTGCCGGACTGGACGACGTCGAGCGCGTAGCTCTGGCTCGGCTCGTCGCCCGCCGGCGGGAAGGCCGCGTCGAGGCGGGCGGCCGGGCCGTTGAGGCGTCCGAAGAGGCCGGAGCGGTCGTTGGTCACCCAGAGGGTGCCGTCGTTGGCCTCGGGGTGGTCGGTCGTGTACCCCTCGCTCTGCGTCGCGGCCCAGCCGTAGCCCCCGAGGACGAGCGCCACGACGGTGGCGACGACCGTCCCCGTGCGGGGTCGCCGGAACCCGCGACGGGACCGCTGGTCACGCCGCGACGAGCCTCGCACCTCGCTCATGAACCCTCGGTCCATCGGCCTCGGGCACGGACCGACCTCCGTGCCCGCAGTCATTGTGGGCCATCCGGTTGGGTCAGGTGTGCCGGTTGGGACAAAGCCGCCCCGGCGTTTCGCCCAGCGACGACGAGGGCCCGGCGGCGCCGCCGCAGCGACGGCGACGGGCCGGGGACGCCGTGCGGCGTCCCCGGCCCGTCGGGGCGCGGGGTCAGGCGCGGTGCACCTGCACGACGCTCGGCCGGGGCCCGCCCCAGCGGCCGCGCGAGAGGGTCCCGGGCGCGACGTAGTCGGGGAAGAAGGAGTGCTGGTCGGCCCAGGACCCGTCCTCGCCCGGGTGCTGGACGGCCACGAAGACCGACCCGTCACGGTCGTGCACGACCGGGCCGCAGGTCTCGGCCTCGCGCGGCACGGCGAGGAACTGCTCGACCTTGCCGCGCTGCCGCCCGGAGAGCGTGACCCGGTGCAGGGCGTCGTTGAGCCCGAGGGTCCCCGGCTGGCCGTCGGTCGAGATCCACAGGGCGCCGGTGGAGTCGAACGCCACGTTGTCGGGGCAGGAGATCGGCGAGACGGGGCCGTCGTAGCCGCCGAAGTACGTCCCGGCCGAGCTCGGGTCGCCGCAGACGAGCAGGAGGGTCCACGCGAAGCGGGTCGAGGTCGGGTCGTTCCGGTGCTCGGTCAGCTCGAGGACGTGGCCCTCGCGGTTGGTGACGCGCGGGTTGGCCTCGTCGACGCCCGGGTTGGCGCCGACGCCGCGGTTGGTGTTGTTCGTCAGGGCCGCGTAGACCTTGCCGGTCACCGGGTTGGGCTGGACGTCCTCGGGCCGGTCCATCTTCGTGGCGCCGACGCGGTCGGCGGCCAGGCGGGTGAAGACGAGGACCTCGGCGACGCTCATCCCGGCGACCTTCGAGCGGCCGCCCTCGACGAGCGGGATCCACCGGCCGCTGCCGTCGAAGGCCTCGTCGGCGGGCAGGTCGCCGGAGCCGTCGATCTGCCCGGCCGGGCTGTCGCCCGTGAGCCTCGCGACGTACAGGTCACCGGAGGACAGCAGGCGCTTGTTGGCCTCGCGCGCCGCCCGGGACGAGCCCTTGACCATCTTCTTCGAGGAGACGAACTTGTAGAGGTAGTCGAAGCGCTCGTCGTCGCCGGAGTACGCGACGACCCGGCCGTCGGGGGCGACCCGGATGTTGGCGCTCTCGTGCTTGAAGCGGCCCATCGCGGTGTGCTTGACCGGGGTGGAGTCGGGGTCCTCCGGGTCGATCTCGACGACCCAGCCGAAGCGGTGGACCTCGTTCTCGTAGCCCGGCTGCCGGGCGTCGAAGCGCGGGTCGACGGTCCACCAGGCGCGGCCGCCGGCGGTCGTCGGGATGCCGTAGCGCTTGTTCTCGGGGGTGTCGTTCGCGACGAAGTACTGGTTGAAGTTCTCCTCGCCCGACAGGACCGTGCCCCACGGGGTCGTGCCGCCGGAGCAGTTGTTCTGCGTGCCGAGGATGCGGCGGCCGAGCGGGTCGTCCTGCGTGCGCAGGAGCGGGTGCCCGGCGGCGGGGCCGTCGACGGCGAACTCGGTCTGCAGGTGGATGCGCCGGTTGAGGCGGGCGCCGCGCACCATGCTCCAGGGGCGCCCGGGGCCCGAGCGGCGCAGCTCGACGACGGTCAGGCCGTGGGCGGCCATCGCGACCCGCTTCTGCTCGGCGAGGGTCTCCTCGTCGTCGGTCGGCGGGAACATGATGTTCTCGTTCGTGTACTCGTGGTTGAGCACCGCGACGGCGCGGCGGCCCCGGCTGCCCTTGCGCTCGATGATGTCGAGGTAGTCGCAGTTGTAGCCGACCTGCTGCCGCTGCGCCGCCTCGGTCTGGCGCTCCGGGTCGAACTCCGGGGTGTGCCGGAAGAGCGGGTCGCCCCAGCGGATGACCGGCGTCCAGGTCCAGCCCTTGGGGACCGTCAGGTCGTCGACGTCGGCCGGCACCGGCGCGATGGGCGTGAAGCGCAGGCCCGCACCGTGGTGGGCGCTGCCGTGGCCGCCGGCGACGGCCGGCCCGGCCGGCGAGAGGGCGACCGCGAGCGCGCCGCCCCCGACACCGCCGAGCATCCGGCGGCGGCTGAACGCCGCGCTCGCGATGTCGCGGAAGTAGCCGTTCTCGCTCGTGTTCGGGGCGGGGTGCGCGCAGGCGTTGCCGCACTTCAGCTCGCAGGTGACCGCGCTGCGCTTGCCGCGTGCGTGGGGCACGAGCGAGAGCATCCGGCGGTTCTCGGGGGCGATGGTCATTGGGGTCTCCCGGGGCTCGGCGTGGGTGTCCGCGCAGGACGCTAGGTGCGCGAGGGGACCCTGCCGCCGACCTCCGGGGGAACAGCGGGTGACCATTGCGGGAGGCGCGGGTGACGCCCGGGTCAGGCGTCGGTCAGGACGCGGGGGAGCCGGGCTCCGCGGGGCGATGGAGCACCGTCTGCGCCGCGACGACGACGAGCCCGGCGACCCCGACGAACCACGCCCAGCCGGTCCACCCCGCCGCGAGCAGGCCGAACGCGACGCCGTAGACGAGCACGACGGCGGCCGCGGTGCGGGGTCCCGGTGCGAGGCGCAGGCGGGCCTTCGGCGCCATGAACAGCCCCCAGAGGACGAGCACGAGCAGCGTCGCGACGACGGCCGCGGCCCAGCCCGCTGCTCCTCCGCCGACCGCGTGGTGGGCGAGCGCCCCGACCCCGCCGAAGAGCGCGAGCTCGGTGACGAAGGCGACGAGCGCCAGCAGCGCGAGGACGGGCGTGCTCACGGGCGCGCGACCAGCCCGCGGGAGACGTCGGCGGCCGTGGCCGCGCGGTGGCCGGCGAACCGGCCGCGCCGGCGCTCGGCGATCGCGGCGCCACTGACCCGCTCGGCGGCGATCTTCTCCTGGAGCGTGATGATCCCCTGGAGCAGCGCCTCGGGCCGCGGCGGGCAGCCGGGGACGTAGACGTCGACGGGCACGAGCTGGTCGACGCCCTTGGTCACCGAGTACGAGTCCCAGTACGGCCCACCGGAGTTGCTGCACGCCCCGAAGGAGATGACGTACTTGGGCTCGGGCATCTGGTCGTAGAGGCGGCGGATGGCCGGCGCCATCTTGTCGGTGACGGTGCCGGAGACCACCATGAGGTCGGCCTGCCGCGGGCCCGGCGCGAACGGGATGACCCCGAGCCGGATGAAGTCGTGCCGGCCCATCGACGTCGCGATGAACTCGATGGCGCAGCACGCGAGCCCGAAGTTGAAGACCCAGAGGCTGTAGCGCCGGCCCCAGTTGAGCACCATCCGCACCGGCTTGGGTGCGTGCTCGGCGAGCGGCCCGACGCGGGGCATCGGCAGGTCGACGCTCATCGGCGCTCCCTCGTCATCGCAGGTCCCACCGCAGGAGGCCGCGCCGGCCGGCGTGGACGAGCCCGAGGAGCAGGACGCCGACGAAGACGACGACCTCGCCGAGCGAGGCGACCCCGAGGTCGGCGTCGCGCAGGACGAGGGCCCACGGGAAGAGGTAGACGGCGTCGACGGCGAAGACGACGTAGAGGAACGCGAAGGAGAGGTAGCGCACCTGCGACTGTGCCCAGCCGGTGCCGACGGGGTCGACGCCCGACTCGTAGGTCGCGCGACCGGCGGCGTCGACCGCGCGGGGCGCGACGAGGCGACGGACGACCATCGCGGCCGCCACGAGGAGCACGCCCGCGAGGACGACCGCCGCGACGGCGAGGTAGCCCTCCATGACGCGCCAGCCTAGCCGGGTGCGCCGACGCCGGTCCCGGCCGCGGTCCTCAGCCCTGCGCGGGCAGGAAGCAGGCGCCGTAGAGCGTGAGGATGGTCCCGGCCTTGGTGCCGAACTCGACCCGCGCGCCCGTGGCGGGGTCGCCGACGGAGACCTGGTGCGCCCCCGGTTCGTCCTGGAGGACGGTCACCTCGCTGAAGCCCTGCTCGCGCAGCGGCACGAGCATCGCGTCGACCGTCGCCTGCCACCGGTCGTCGGGGACGGCCCCCTTGGCACCGCGGCCGATCGAGTAGTTGGCGTTCTCGGCGCCGTCGACGGTGTCGAAGGGGGCCGAGCAGACGCTCCGGCTGCGCTGCGACGGCGCGTCGGCCTGCCACTCCAGCCCCGGGGCCTGGGCGTCGATCGTGTCGCGCAGCTCGACGAGGAGCGCGAGGTACCCCTTCTCGGCCTCCTCGAAGGTGGGCCGCTGCGCCAGCTGCTCCCTGGGGTCCATGCTGCCTCCCGTGTTCGTCGTCGAAGAACATCCCGTCGTGGCCGCGAGCGCCACGGCGGCCAGCACCGTCGCGCTCCGTCGCCACGCGCCTCGCCCGCCCCGGTGACCGCCCATGGTCGGCCAGCCTAGGCGGCGGGCCGTCACCCCCCGAGCCACGAGGGCCACCAGTCCCAGGCGCGGGGGTCGTCGGTGATGCCGGTGTTGTTGCCCTCCACGGCGTCCTGCGGGTGGCCGGAGACGACGGTCGCCATGTTGTACTGGCTCGTCGAGTGCTGCTCGAGGTAGCTGGAGTGGCCGCTGACCCCCGCGTAATCCTGCCCGTCGACCGTCGCGTCACCGGTCTCGAGGTGGTTGATGCCGTCCATCGCCGAGGGGTCGATGCCGAAGCGGCCGAGGTCCCCGACGCCGTCCCACTTCGCCTCGGCGTAGTAGGCGCTCCCGCTCGGGATGTCGAGGTCGTCGACGTCGCTCGTGCCGAGGCCGGGCGAGCCGAAGAACACCGCCCGGTCCACCCCCGTGCCCTCGTGCTGGAGGCCGTACCCGGTCGTCGTCGACCCGTAGGAGTGGCCGAGGGCGGTGAGGTCGGGGTCGGTCGCGCGCGAGGAGTTGATCCCCCGGTAGAAGTCGGCGAGCGAGGCGCCCCCGTCCTCGGCCGCGCCGGAGAGCGCGACCGAGTCGCCGGAGAACGTCGAGCCCCACTGCGGCGCCTGGTAGTCCAGCCACACGACCGTGGCGACCGTGCTGTCGAAGTCACCGTTGCGGGCGAGCTGGTCCAGGGTCGCGTCGCGCAGGTCGGCCATGTCGTTGACGTAGCCGCCCATCCCCTCGACCGTGCTCGTGAGGCCGGGGGTGAAGACCCCGACGTGGTCGGCGGTGTCGACGTCGCCGATGGAGACCGCGGCCTGCGGGCGCTGCCCCGGGGTCAGGTCGAAGACCAGCAGGTGGGTGTCGGGCTTCTCGAGCGCCTCCTCGAGCGTGTCAATGGCGCCCAGCTGCTCGCGGATGGTCTGCGCCTCGGCGAGGAGCGCGAGGTAGTCGGGGTCGTAGGGGTCGGGGTCCATCGCGGCGAGCTCGTCCTCGATGTCCTGCTGCCGGTCGCGCAGCTCGGTGGCGGCGTCCTCGAGGCGGGTGCGGTTGGCCTCGTCGCGGACGCCCATCGGGATGCCGTCGAGGTTGCCGACCCAGTCCGGGTGCTCGTCGAGGACGCGCTGCTGCTCCTCCGGCGACAGCGACTCCCACCATCCGGTGTTGTCGGCAGGGGTGCCGCCGCTCGGCGGGCCGAGGAGCGAGAGGTGGCCGGCGGCGTCGCCGTCGCGGGCTGCCTCGTCGAGCGAGAGGTCGGAGCCGTCCGCGATCGTGCCGTCGCGGACCGAGGTGAGCACGGCGACGAGGTCGACGTCGACGTCGTTCGCCTTGCGCAGCGCCTGCTCGACGCGCGCGACGCACTCGTCGACGAGGACCTGGCGCTCCTGGCGGGCGACCTGCTCGTCGTGCTCGCTGGCGTAGCACATCTGGAGACCGCTCTCGTCGCTCACCGTGCCGTCGGCCGAGATGGTCAGGCCGTGGGCGCTCGCGTACTCGACCACGGCGTCGACGGCGTGCTCGACACCGGTCACGGCGTCACCGGCCTCGATGACGGCCCGGCGGGCGGCGCTCACCTCGGCGACGAGGATCTCGAGGTCGTCGGTGACGCGGCGCAGCCGGGTGCTCGCGGTGGAGGCCGCCGAGCCGGTCCAGCGCGCCGGGCCCGCCATCGTGCGCAGGTCGTCGGCGCGGTCGGTGAGGGTGCGCCGGCTGGTCGTCAGCGCCTCCTCGGCCGTCGTGAAGGGCGCGGCCCTCCACTGCTTCACCTGGCCCCAGGTGAGGCTCATCGCGGCTGGTTGGGGCCGGCGGGCGTGAACGCGGCGCGGGCGGCGGCGTCGTCGGTCTCGTACCGCGTGGCCGCGGACTCCAGGCCCTCGGCGTAGCGGCGGGCGCCGCGGACCCAGGAGCGCACGTCGGCCTCCCAGCTGGTGGCGACGGTCTCGACGAGCGACGCGGCGCTCGCGCCGGGGATGGCGGCCGCGACGCCGCGCAGGTCGTCGGGGGCCGTGGTGTCCTCGACGACGTCGAGCGCGTCGCGGGCCGCCTGCGCCGAGCTGCGCAGGTCCTCGATCTGGACCTCGTACCCCATGCCTCCCCCTCGTGCGGTGGACCTCTCGGCATCCACCCTCCCGGCTGTCCCCCGACCGTACAAGGGGGAGCACTCCCCACGCGGGCGGTCCCGGAGGACCGGCGGACGACGGCTGGACGACGGGTGGTCGGGTCGTGGATGCGAGGAAGGGTGGCCTCACCTGCGACGTACGATGGAACACGGTGCGCCCACCCGTGGGTTGGGCCCCACGAGAGCACTCCCGACACCCCAGGGACCACCGTGACCAGCAAGACCGTCCAGACCCTCGACCGCGTCGTCATCCGGTTCGCCGGAGACTCCGGCGACGGGATGCAGCTGACCGGCGACCGCTTCACCTCCGAGACCGCGGCGCTCGGCAACGACCTGTCGACGCTGCCGAACTTCCCGGCCGAGATCCGCGCGCCCCAGGGCACGCTGCCCGGCGTCTCGAGCTTCCAGCTGCACTTCGCCGACCACGACGTCCTCACGCCGGGCGACGCCCCCGACGTCCTCGTCGCGATGAACCCGGCGGCGCTCAAGGCCAACCTCGCCGACGTGCCGCGCGGCGCTACGATCGTCGCGAACACCGACGAGTTCACCAAGCGCAACCTCGCGAAGGTCGGCTACGACGCCAACCCGCTCGAGGACGGCAGCCTCGACTCCTGGCACGTGCACCCGGTGGCGCTCACCTCGATCACCGTCGAGGCGCTCGCGCCGTTCGAGGGCCTGAGCCGCAAGGAGAAGGAGCGGGCGAAGAACATGTTCGCCCTCGGCCTCCTGTCGTGGATGTACACGCGGCCGACGACCGGCACCGAGGCCTTCCTCGCGAAGAAGTTCGGCGGCCGCCCCGAGATCCTCGAGGCGAACCTCACCGCCCTGCGCGCCGGTTGGAACTACGGCGAGACGACCGAGGACTTCGCCTCCTCGTACGTCGTCAAGGCCGCGCCGATGGCGCCGGGCACCTACCGCAACGTCACCGGCAACACGGCGCTCGCGCTCGGCCTCGTGGCCGCCGCGCACCGCGCCGGCCGCCCGCTCGTGCTCGGCTCGTACCCGATCACCCCGGCGTCCGACATCCTCCATGCGCTGTCGTCGATGAAGCGGCACGGCGTGACGACGATCCAGGCCGAGGACGAGATCGCCGGCATCGGCATCGCGCTCGGCGCGTCCTACGGTGGCTCGATCGGCGTGACGACGACGTCCGGCCCGGGCATCGCCCTCAAGTCCGAGACGATCGGGCTCGCGGTCTCGCTCGAGCTGCCGCTGGTCGTCGTCGACATCCAGCGCGGCGGCCCGTCGACCGGCCTGCCGACCAAGACCGAGCAGGCCGACCTGCTCCAGGTGATGTACGGCCGCAACGGCGAGTCGCCGGTGCCGGTCGTCGCCGCGCAGACGCCGGCCGACTGCTTCGACGCGGCGATGGATGCCGTCCGCATCGCGACGACGTACCGGACGCCGGTCATCCTCCTCTCCGACGGCTACCTCGCGAACGGCTCCGAGCCGTGGTCGGTGCCGTCCGTCTCGGACCTGCCCGAGATGGCGGTCGACCTCGCCGCCGAGCCGAACGCGGTCGACGACAAGGGTGCTGCGGTGTTCCGTCCGTACCTGCGCGACCCCGAGACGCTCGCGCGACCGTGGGCCGTGCCGGGCACGCCCGGCCTCGAGCACCGCATCGGCGGCATCGAGAAGGCCGACGTGACGGGCGACATCAGCTACGACCCCGACAACCACGACCGGATGGTCCGGCTGCGCGCGGCGAAGGTCGCGGGCGCCACCGTGCCCGACGTCGAGGTCGACGACCCGAGCGGCGACGCGAAGGTCCTCGTGCTCGGCTGGGGCTCGACCTACGGGCCGATCGCGTCGGCCACGCGCACGGTCCGCAACGCCGGCCACCACGTGGCCCGCGCGCACCTGCGCCACCTCAACCCCTTCCCCGCGAACCTCGGCGAGGTCCTGCGCCGCTACGAGCGCGTCGTCGTGCCGGAGATGAACACCGGCCAGCTCGCGCTGCTCCTGCGCGCCGAGTACCTCGTCGACGTCCGCTCGTACACGTCGGTGCGGGGGCTGCCGTTCACCACGGTCGAGCTCGCCGACGTCGTCTCGACCACCCTCGAGGAGATCCAGTGACCACCGTCGAGCTCGGCATGCCCGTGACCGGCCTCCAGCACGTCCCGCACCTGCCGGACGACGCCGCGAAGCAGACGAAGAAGGACTTCACCTCGGACCAGGAGGTGCGCTGGTGCCCCGGTTGCGGCGACTACGTCATCCTCGCCGCGGTCCAGTCGTTCCTGCCCGAGCTCGGGCTGCGCCGCGAGAACATCGTCTTCGTCTCGGGCATCGGCTGCTCGTCGCGCTTCCCGTACTACCTCGACACCTACGGGATGCACTCGATCCACGGGCGCGCCCCGGCCATCGCGACCGGTCTCGCGACCTCGCGGCCCGACCTGTCGGTGTGGGTCGTCACCGGTGACGGCGACGCCTTGTCGATCGGCGGCAACCACCTCATCCACGCGCTGCGCCGCAACGTCAACATGACGATCCTGTTGTTCAACAACCAGATCTACGGCCTGACCAAGGGGCAGTACTCCCCCACGTCGCGCACGGGGTCGGTCACGAAGTCGAGCCCGCTCGGGTCGGTCGACGCGCCGTTCAACCCGGTGTCGCTGGCGCTCGGGGCCGAGGCGACGTTCGTCGCGCGGGCGATGGAGTCCGACCGCGACGAGCTGAAGTCGGTGCTCAAGGCCGCGGCCGAGCACCGGGGCGCCGCGCTCGTCGAGATCTACCAGAACTGCCCGATCTTCAACGACGGCGCGTTCGAGGTGCTCAAGGACCGCTCGCAGCAGGCGGCTCGCATCGTGCGGCTGCGCTCTGGCGAGCCGGTGACCGTCGGGCCGGAGGACGACCGCCGCGTGCTCGTGCGCGTCGCCGGGGGCACGTCGGAGTTCGTGCCGGAGGCCGAGGTCGGCACCCGCGAGGTCGTCGTCCACGACGCCGCGGCGGAGGACCCGTCGGCGGCCTTCGCGCTCTCGCGCCTGGACTCCCCCGAGATGACGCACGTGCCGATGGGCATCTTTCGCCAGGTCGCGCGGCCGACGTACGACGACCTCGTGCGCGCGCAGGTCGAGGGCGCCGTCGACGCCGCCGGCGGGCCCGCCGGTGACGGGGACCTCGACGAGCTGCTGCGCGGCCGCGACACGTGGACCGTGGGGTGACCGCGGCCGGCGACGAACGGGCATCGTCGGGGGACGCCGTGGCCGAGGCTGCGGCGGAGGTCCGCCGGGGCACCGGCTACGGCTTCCTCGCCTACGGCATCTGGGGACTCTTCCCGCTCTACTTCGCGGCGCTCGAGCCGTCCGGGGCGTTCGAGATCCTCGCGCACCGCATCCTCTGGACGCTCGCCGTCTGCGTGCTCGTGCTGCTCGTGCGGCGCGACCTCGCGTGGATCCGGTCGTTCGTCTCGCGGCCCCGGCTGGTCGGCGGCATCACCGTCGCCGGGCTGCTCATCGCCGCGAACTGGGTCATCTACGTCCTGGCGGTGCTGACCGGGCGCACCTACGAGGCGGCGCTCGGGTACTTCCTCAACCCGATCGTCACGGTGGCGCTCGGCGTGTTCGTGCTGCGCGAGCGGCTGCGGCCGCTGCAGTGGGCGGCGGTCGGCATCGGGGCCCTGGCCTCCGTGTGGCTGGCCGTGGCCGGTGGCGTCGTCCCGTGGATCCCTCTCGCGCTGGCGTTCTCGTTCGGTCTGTACGGGCTGGTCAAGAAGAAGGTCGGTGCCTCGCTCGAGGCGATGCACTCGCTCGCGGCCGAGACGACGGTGCTCGCGCCGGTCGCCGTCGTCGTCCTGTTCGTGCTCGCTGCGCGCGACGAGATCACCTTCGCCGGGCACGGCGGGTGGCACACGACGCTGCTCGTGCTGTCCGGGGTCGTCACCGCGGTCCCGTTGCTGCTGTTCGCCGCTGCCGCGCGGCGCATCCCGCTGGTCACCGTCGGGCTCATCCAGTTCATCACCCCCGTGCTGCAGCTCGTCGTCGGCGTGACGCTCCTCGGCGAGCACGTGTCGGGCCGGCTGTGGATCGGGTTCGGCATCGTCTGGGTGGCGCTCGTGCTGCTGTCCTACGACTCCCTCACCGCGGCCCGCACCTCCCGCCGCGCCGCCGCGGCCGCCCGCTCGCCGGAGTGCCCCGAGCCCACCGTCTGACGCGTCGGCAAGGGCCGGCGCAGATCCGTCCGCGAGGAGCCTTGTGCAGCAACCCCGCAGGTCGTAGGTTCGCAGGACTCGAAGCAGGGGGAAACTCGTCGTGCGTATTTCTGTCGTCGCCCAGGCCGCAGCGGCCACCGTTCTGATGCTCACCGTCGCCGCATGCGGCACCCAGGAAGTCGAACTCACGTCCGGCCGAGCGCAGCCTCTCGTCGGCTCTGCCTCGACTGCGTCGGCCGACGAGTCCGCCGAGCTGGCAGCGGCCCAACAAGCCGAAGAGGCAACCGCCGCCGCGGAGGCGACGGCAGCTGCCGAGGCGCAGGCCAAGGCCGCCGCCGAGGCCAAGGCCAAGGCCGCCTCGAAGGCGAAGGCCGCCGCCGCTGCGAAGGCCGCAGCGGCCAAGAAGGCGAAGGCCGCAGCCGCCGCAAAGGCCAAGGCTGCGGCTGCCAAGAAGGCCAAGGCCGCGGCCGCCGCGAAGGCGAAGGCGGCAGCCGCCGCCAAGGCCAGGGCTGCCGTCAAGCCGGTGGTCACGAGCGTCTACTTCAAGAACTGCGACGCCGCCCGGGCCGCTGGTGCCGCGCCGGTGCACCGCGGCGACCCTGGGTATGCGAGGCACCTCGACCGCGATGGCGATGGCGTCGGCTGCGAGTAGACGGGTCCGGGCCCGGGCCGGCAAAGCATGAAGGAGTACACGCTGCTCGGCCGCGACGGGAAGCCCTACGCGTCCACCGTGCCCGGGACGTTGGGGGGTCACCGCCGGAGCAAGGTCTACGGCCGCCTCGACTGTCCCACTGCTCTGCGGTACATCGCGAAGGGCCAGTACGTGCAACACCGGGTCTTCTTCGCCGACGAAGAGGTCGCGCTCGCGGCCGGGTACCGTCCGTGCGCCAGCTGCCTGAGGCCCGAGTACCACCGGTGGCGTGCGGCTCAGGTCTGACGGACCGCCACCTGGCCCCTCCGCACGTCCGGCTCAGCCCAGCGCAACCTGCACCTCGTCGCACCGTGACCACCGGGCGCGCCAGCTGGGCCTCCTGCGCCGGCCGTGCCTCCAGCCCTCCACCAGCCCTGTCGATGCTGACTCAGCGAGGCAGGACGTCGCCCGCCCCGGCCTCCGGGCCGACGCCGTGCCGACCGCCCCGCAGGCGCCGCAGGTGGTCGTGCCCGAGGAAGGCCTCGGTGAGCTCGTCGCTCAGGCCGTCGAACGGCGATGCCTGGGACCGGTGCTCGCGGATGGCGGCCTGCCGCGCCGGGAGGTGCCGACGGACGTCGACGACGGTCGTGACGTCCTCGTCGGGACAGCCGATGTCGGGCAGCTCGGCGTAGGCCTGCGCCGAGTCCTCGCCGCTCTTCTCCACCAGCCAGCGGTGGAGGAGGGAGCGGGGCAAGCAGTGCGCGTCCACGACGACGTCCGGTGGCGTCGCGGCCAGCACGGCGTCCCGGACCCGGGCGTGGTCGCGGTGACCGTCGCTGCCGTCGAGCGTGACGACCACGTCGGGGCGGTGGCGCTCGACGGCCTCGCGCACCCGGGCCACGAGGTCGTCGAACGGGACGCCGCAGATCGAGCCGGTCGGCGGCTCACCGTCCATCCCGGAGTCGCCGAGACCGACGACCTCCACCGCCGAGACGCCGAGCACCGAGGCCGCGCGGCGCAGCTCGGTCTCGCGCAGCGCGCCGACGCCATCGGCGGGGACCTCGACGCCGTCGACCACCTCGCCGGCCTCCCCCCGGCTCAGGCAGACGACGACGGTCTCGGCGTGCTCGGCGGCCTCGAGGAGCACGGACCCGCACCCGAACGTCTCGTCGTCGGGGTGTGCGACGACGACCATGAGCGTCACGCCGGCGCCCCCTCGAGGACCCGCGGGACCCTGTCCGTCGGGCGCGAGGAGCGCTCGAGCAACGGGTGGTTGGCCCGGACGAGGTCAGTCGGGTCGTAGCGGCGCTTGACCTCGCGCAGCCGCTCGAGCGCGTCACCGTAGACCGCCTCCGGGGTGGCGGCGTGCTCGACGAAGCCGGGCAGCCGCCCCTCACCGGCCCATGGCGACAGCGCGTCGACGAGCGAGTCGACCGCCGCCCGCACCGCGACGCCCGCCTCCGGCGTCGGCGTGATGCCGACCGCGAAGCAGAGGTACGAGCCGGCGATGCCCCGGGACGCGCCGGGGCCGCACTTCGCGCCCGGTGTGAGGGCGCCGCCGAGGTGGCGCAGCTCGACGCTCAGCAGGGGCGTCTCGGCAGCCGGCCCGACCTGGCGCAGCATCGCGTCCAGGGCCTCGGCCGGCAGGTCGCCGAGCACGATGCCGTCACCCGCGGCCGGCACCGGGCCGGGCGGGTCCATGTGCAGCAGGTGCAGCTGCTCGACGGGCGTGGTCGTGACGGTGTCCATCAAGGGGTGGTGCGCTCGCAGTCCGGCGACGAGGGCCTCCGTCGTCGCCGCGTCCAGTGTGGAGCACAGCTCGACGACGGTGAAGGCCCGGCCGGCGAGGTGCGGCGGGAGGTCGGGCAGCGGGGGGAACCGCAGCACCCGGCAGACGGAGGTGACCTCGTCGGGCACGGTGCGCGTCCAGCGGGACCACGCGGCGAAGACCCGGGAGGCGGCCTCGAGGGGGAAGAACAGGGCACCGGCCACCGCCTCGCGCACCGGGAACAGCCGGAACTCGAGCGCGGTCACCACGGCGATGCCGTTGCCTCCGCCGCGCAGTGCCTCGAAGAGGTCGGGTCCGGTGGCGGCGTCCACCCGTCGGAGCTCGCCGTCCGCGGTGACCACCTCGGCCGCGACGAGGTGGTCGGCCGCGAGGCCGTGCGAGCGGGCGAACCACGAGAGGCCGCCCGAGAGCGTGTAGCCCGTCACCCCGACGTCGGCCGCGGAGCCCGCGAGCGCCGCCAACCCGTGGGTGGCGGCGGCCTCGGTGACGTCGCCCCAGAGGGCGCCGGCCTCCACCCGCGCGGTGCGCGTCGTCGGGTCGACCGCCACGCCGCGCATCCGGTCGGTGCGGAGCAGGACGGTGTCGGACAGGTCGCCGAGCGGCGCCGCGTTGTGCCCGGTGGACTGAGGGGCCACCCGCACACCGGCCCGGGCCGCCGCGGTCACCACCTCCCGCACGTCCTCGGGGGTGTCGGGTCGCGCGACGGCGAGCGGGCGCTGGTCCACCGCGACGTTCCAGGCCGCCCGGTGGTGGTCCCAGTAGCGGGCGCCGGGTGTGCTCACGTCGCCGGAGATGGCGGCGTCGAGGTCGTCGAGCCAGGTCATGATCGTGCTGCCCTCTCGTCGATACTGCCCTGTGCAGTATGTCGGGATGAGTTTGATACTGCACGATGCATTATGTCAAGATGTGGCATGCAGCCTTCCTCGACGACCTCCGCCGCCATGCTCGGCCTGCTGCGGCTGCGTCCTTGGACCACGTACGAGCTGGCCAAGCAGATGCAACGCAGCCTGCGGTGGTTCTGGCCGCGCGCGGAGCGCAAGCTCTACCAAGAGCCCAAGCTGCTCACCGCGAGCGGAGCGGCGACCGCGACGATGGAGGCGACGGGCAACCGCCCCCGGACCGTCTACGCCATCACCGAGGACGGACGGAAGGTCCTCGGCGACTGGCTGGACCGTCCCGCCGAACCGCGGACGACGGACTTCGCCGCCATGGTCAAGGTCTTCTTCGCCGACGGAGGCACGCTGGAGCAGCTGCGGGCCACGCTGTCGGAGATCGAGACCGAGGCGCGCGATCGACTGGCGACGCTCGCCACCCTGACCCGCGAGACGCTCGAGTCGGCGCCCTTCCCGGAGCGGGCCCACCTCAGCGCCATCACGCTGCGCTACCAGGTCGACGAGGAGCTGGCCGTGCTCGCCTGGACCGCGTGGGCGCGGGAGCAGGTCGACGGATGGGTGAGCAGCACCGACCCCGGGAGCTGGGACGCCCGGGACCAGCTCGCCGAGGTGCTGGCGTCGGCCGAGGCCGGCCGCACCGCCTGACGACCCGGGTCAGGCGTCGAGGAAGGCGCGCACCGCGGCGGTGAAGCGCTCGGGCTCGGTGGCGTGGACGAGGTGCCCGGCGTCGATGGTCACGAGGCGGGCGTCCGGCAGCGTGTCGGCCAGCTCCCGCACGTGCTCCTGCGGGACGTGGCTGCTCGATCCTCCGCCGACGACGAGGGTCGGGGCCGTGATGCGGCGCACCAGGTCCGGCCATCCGGGGTCGGGGTCGTCGACCTCGGGTCGGACCTGCTCGACGACGGCCCAGTCGAAGGGCAGCTCGCCGTCCGGCCGCGCGGGGGGTGCCGGCGGGCGTCGGTGCGGCCGGCCGCGAGGTCAGCGGCGACGTGGTCCCAGTCGCGGGCGGTCATGCCGGTGCCCGGCAGGAGGACGACAGGAGGCGCGCCCGTTCGCTCGCGCGGCGCTCTGACCCGGCGCGAGAGGTGCAGTCCCCCACCGACGTCGACCCTCTCCATGGTCACCACACCCCGACCCTGAGGCCTGGGCCCGGGTTCGGCAAGGGTGTCCGCCGTCGGCTGAAGCCCTGGCCGTCGGTGCAGGATGGCCCGGTGGACGACGAGGTCGAGGTCAGCGCGATGGCGATCAACGTCGCCGTGCCGGAGCACCTGCAGTGGACGGACTCGCGCCGCGGCGAGGAGTTCCTCCTGACGACGCTCAACGTCCGGATGCTCCCCGACGGCACGCTCGCCGCGAAGGCCTACGGGCGTCCCACGGACGGTGGGCGCGGTGCGTACACGTCGTTCCGGGTGCCGGACTCCCCCGAGCTGCGGGCCCTCGTCGAGGCGGCCGCCACCCGGGCCGCGCAGCGGTGGTCCGCCCACCGCGGCCTGGCGTGACGCGCCGCAGCAGCCTGCGTGAGAGAGCGACAGATACGTCGGCTGGTGAGCGAACCGCTCCGCGTCAGACCATGTACTGGTCGTGGCGGGCGTAGAACTCCGTCCACTCCTGCGCGGTGAGCGTGCGCCCGGACTGCCGGATCTCCAGCAGCTCGAGGACGAACTGCTCACGCGCCACGCCGGGGACGAACAGGGTGAGCACCTCCGCCGGCCCTTCGGGCACGCGCAGGCCGTGCACGCCTCCTCGCGGCACGTACGCGAGGTCGCCGGCCGCCAGGCCACGCCAGGACCCGCCGTCCCACAGCTCGAGGCGACCGGACAGGACGTAGAAGGACTCGGAGAAGGTCTGGTGGAGGTGCGCGGCCACCTCGCTGCCCGACGGCATCTCACCCCGGAAGAGACCGAAGTCGCCGGCCGTCTGCGCGCCGAGCGCGACGGCCCGACCCACGCCCGGGCGGGACATCTGCTCGGCCTCGGGAAGGACGACGACACCCTCGCTCCCCGGTCGTTCGTGAAAGCTCATCGCACACCCCGTGGTCCCTAGGCCCGATCGCCGTCATCCCACTATCGCGGGGCTGCGCGACGGTGTCGAGGGTGACGAGCCCGTCGCCCGGGCCTGCCCGGCCGGTCCGTCACTTCGGCTCCCGACGGTCGGCGGGGCGCCCATGATGGGCTGCATGGACTGGTACCTCGACCGGCACGACCAGCTCGGTGAGCTGCGCCGCGAGATCGGCCGGTACCTGACCCGGCACGCGCTCCCGGACCGGGAGGCGGTCGAGGACGCCGAGCTCGTCGTCAGCGAGGCCGTGGGCAACGCGTTGCGCCACACCGCCGGCCCGGTGTGGGTGTCCCTCTCCTGGGCCGAGGAGCACCCCGCGCTCACCGTCTATGACGTCGGAGGCTCCCTCCCGCGGCCTCTGGCGCCGGGCACCGCGCCGGCCCCGTCGACGGACGCGGACGACCTCGCCGGGCTCGCCGACCTCGCGGAGTCGGGCCGCGGCATGGGGATCATCGGGCTGCTCGCCCACGACGTCGTCTCGCGGCTGCGGCGCGAGTCCGGCACCGTCGTCTCGATGCGGTTGGCCGTCTCGCGCAGGCCGACCCACAGCGTCGACCCACCACGGCGCGACGGCGGGCTCCTGCCCGCGCTCGACGAGGCCGGCCCTGACGGCGGCTTCGGCCGCGAGTCGTTCCTGCGCGCCCTCGTCGTCGAGATGTCGCGGGCGGTCGAGCACCACCACGGGCCGGACGCGGCCGAGGCCGCAGTCGCCCAGGTGGGCATCGACGTCGGCGGGCAGATGGAGGCCGAGTTCCGCCTCGCCGAGCAGGTCGTCGGCCGGCTCTCGCCGCAGGACCTCGGCCGCTGCTACGTCCGCCTCAAGCACGCCATCGACGGCGGGTTCAGCGTGCTCGAGGCCACCGACGAGCGCGTGGTCCTCGTCAACACCCGCTGCCCCTTCGGCGAGACGGTCCGTCAGGCGCCGGCCCTCTGCCGGATGACCTCGAGCGTCTTCGGCGGCATCGCCGCGCGCAACCACGACGTCGGCGCCTCCGTGCTCCTCGAGGAGCGGATCGCCGTCGGCGACCCCGGCTGCCGCGTCGTCGTCTACCTCGGGCAGGCGCCGGCCGACGTCTCGCCGTTCGCCCACCACTACGGCACGCCGGACGGGCCCGCCGTGGTGTGAGGCCGGCCGGACGAGCGCTCAGGACAGGCGGCGGCTCCAGCGGCCGTGGACGGCCTCGCCCTCCGGCGTGGGGTCGAGGACGTTGCCCGGCGAGTTCGCCACCTCCTCGCGGCCGAGGCCGCTCAGCCGCATGAGCGGGGTGACGAGCACGTCGAAGACGGCCGGCAGGAGCCGGAACCCGGCGACGACGACGCCGTTGAGCGGACCGACCATGACCTCCCGCTTCGGCGACCAGAGCGCGCGGACCGCCGCGGCGGCCACCTTCTCGGGCGGGTCGACCGGGGGCGGCGGACGGCCGTGCCGCTGCAGGTAGGTCCCCGCCTGGAGGTAGACGGGCGTGTCGACCCCACCGGGCCACACGAGGCTCACGTCGATGCCGGGAGTGGCGCGCGCCTCGATCTGCAGGGTGCGCACGAGGCCGTGCACGCCCCACTTCGCCGTGACGTAGGAGCTCATGTAGGGCGTGCTGATCTTTCCGAGCAGCGACCCGACGACGACGAGGCTGCCCCGTCCCCGGGCGCGGAACGCCTCGAGCGCCAGGCGGGCGACGTTGGCGGTGCCCCCGAGCGTGCTCGCGAGCGCGCCGTCGAACACCTCGGCCGGGACGTCCTCGAACCGTCCGTAGGTGAGCGCGGCGGCGGAGTGGACGACCCCGTCGAGCGGCCCGAGCTCGGTCCGCGCCCGCTCGAACGCGGCCTCCAGCGCATCGCGGTCGGTCACGTCCGCGACGGTGACGACGGCCCGCACCCCGAGTTCCTCGCACTGCGCGCGGACCTCCTCGAGCACCTCCTCGGACCGCGACAGCAGGGCGACGTCGACGCCCGAGGCCGCCAGCTGCAGCGCCGTCGCGCGCCCGATGCCGCTCGACGCGCCGGTCACGAGCACGGTGCGCCCCGGGACGCCCCTCACGGCTGGAGCACCACCTTGACGCAGCCGTCGGACTTGGCCTGGAACATCTCGTAGCCCCGGGGCGCCTCGGCCAGCGGGAGGACGTGCGTCGCCAGGTCCTCGAGGCCGAGCGGGTCGGCGGAGTCGAGGACGTGCGGCATGATCTCGTCGATCCACCGCTTGACGTGGCACTGGCCCATCCGGACGGTGATGCCGCGGTCGAACATCTCCATCATCGGCAGCGGGTCGACCTCGCCGCCGTAGACCCCGCTGATGCTCACCGTCCCCGCGCGGCGGACCGACTTGAAGGACGCGGTGAGGGCGGCGAGCCGGTCGATGGCGACGCGGTCGATGAGCGGTCGGGCCAGCGCGTCGGGCAGCAGCCCCACCGCGGCCTGGGCGGTCGCGGCGAGCGGAGACCCGTGGGCCTCCATCCCGACCGCCTCGAGCACGCCGTCCGGGCCGCGCCCGCCGGTGAGGTCGAGCAGCGCGCCCGGCACGTCGTCGACCTCGCGCAGGTCCACCGTCTCGACGCCGTACCGCTGCGCGAGAGCGAGCCGCTCGGGCACGAGGTCGACGCCGATGACCCGCTCCACGCCGAGCTGCTTCGCGATGCGGGTCGCCAGCTGCCCGACCGGCCCCAGCCCCATGACGGCGAGCGTGCCGCCCTCCTCGACGTCCGCGTAGCGCACGCCCTGCCAGGCCGTCGGCAGGATGTCGGAGAGGTAGAGGAAGCGGGTGTCGGGGTGCTCGTCGGGCACCTTGACCGGCCCGAAGTGCGCCTGCGGCACCCGCAGGTACTCGGCCTGCCCGCCGGGGACCGCGCCGTACAGGCTCGTGTAGCCGAAGAGCGACGCGCCCTTGCCCTGGTCGCGCACCTGCGTCGTCTCGCACTGCGCGTAGAAGCCGCGCTCGCACATCCAGCAGGAGCCGCAGGAGATGTTGAACGGGATGACGACCCGGTCCCCCGGCGCGATGTGGGTCACCTCGGGGCCGACCTCCTCGACGACCCCCATCGTCTCGTGCCCGAGGACGTCACCCGGCGTGAGGTACGCGCCGAGCACCTCGTACAGGTGCAGGTCGGAGCCGCAGATCGCCGTCGAGGTCACGCGGATCACTGCGTCGGTCGGTTCCTGGATGCGCGGGTCCGGCACGTCCTCGACCCGCACGTCCCGCTTGCCCTGCCATGTCAGTGCCTTCACGCCGTCGTCCTCTCGTCCCCGAGCGCGGCGTGGTCGCCGCGCTCCGTCACGAGGACCCCTCCCCCGGATTGCCCGTCCGCAAACGGTCCGGCGCGGGGTTCGTCCGAGTGGTGTCGAGGGTTGGACGCAGCAGCCGGACGGCCGGCGCGCTACGCCCAGCGCGGACCGAGGGCCCGCCCCCATGCGTGCCGCACCGCGGCGAGCGCCTCGTCGGCCGTGACGGTCAGGGTGGTCTGCCCGCCCACCGACGCCACCCAGGTCTGCTCGCTCGGCGCGGCGCCGAACATGAACGGCCGGGGAGGGCCACCGGTCGGGCCGTGCCGGACGAAGAGCTCCGCGGCCTCCGGACCCATCGCACCGATCTCGGCGAGGGCCCACAGGTCGTAGAGGTCACGGGCCGCACCCCGGTCGACCCAGGCGGCCGTCTTCCATCCGACGAACGACGCGAGCGTCGGCACCGTCAGCCTCGCGGTCGGGGCATCCACGTAGCGCTGCTCGACCTCGACCCTCTCGACGGGCCACCTCGGGTAGTGGTCGCCGCGCAGGACCTGGACACGCAGCCGCAGGCCGCCTGCGACGAGGCCGGCCGGTTCGACGTCCCGGTCCGTGAAGGGTGGGACCCACGTCGGACGCCCATGGGTCCGCATCACGCTCCGCTCGACGGACCGCACCAGCCTCTGGACGACGTCGGTCCGTGCGGTCGTCGCCAGGAGGTCGACGTCCTCCGAGAGGCGCGCGTGGACGAGATGGGTGCGGCTGAGCGCGGTCCCGCCGAAGAAGACCACGTCGTCGGCGCAGGACCGTGCGACGGCGGCGAGCACGTGCGAGATGAGGTGGTCCCTCCGGACCTGCTCCTCGGCGACGCCGAACCGCTCGGTCTCCCGCCTGAGGTCGTCGAGCGTCAGGCCGCTGGCCTCCGCGGACGTCACGACAGGAGCCCCTGCCGACGCAGGCGGTCGAGCGCACGGCCGAGCCGCTGACCGTCGGCGACCTCGGCGACGAGGTCCGGGTCACACCGCGGCGCGAGCGCCCGGACGGCCGCGTCCACCTCCTCCGGCAGCCCGTCCTGCCTCGGCCGGTGCGCCAGGTCGAGGAGCGTCTGCTCGGGAGTGGTGACGAGGCAGCGACCGAGGTCGCTCTCGAGGACTTCCAGGTGCATGAGGGCGAGATCACGGACGAGGAAGCGCACCGTGGCGTCCCGGTCGGCCAGAGTGACGGGCGCACGGCGCCGAGGGGCGGCGACGACCGCGATGCCCACCGCTCGGGGCAGCACGTGGTGCAGGCGGGCGGCGCTCACGCCCATGAGCGCGAAGCCCCGGGCCCCGAAGTCGGCAGCGGCCACCCCGGCCGCCGCTGCCTCCACCGTCGGCCTCCATCCCTCACCGACCCGGTCGCTCGGGACCACCGCGAAGTAGCCGTCCGCCAGACGGTGCAGCAGCCCGGCCTGCTCGAGGCGCGCCAGCTGCGTGCGCGGGTGGGCGTACACCGTGACGTCGCGGGCGCGCACGGTCCGTAGCGCGGCCCGCGCGAACTCGGTCGGCAGGCCTGGGCGTCTCATAGTCGCCATGCCGCACCTCCGCATCTTTTCGCTGATCGTACTCCTCAAGGGTACGATACGCGCACTTTTGTCCGGTGCCGTGCGCTGCCTCCAGCGGTTGGGGGTGCGACGTGCGCTTCGGTGAAGACACGTGCCCGGTCCCTACCCGCCCGGAGCCTCGCGCCCGCGAACACGATGAGCTGCACAAGGGCAGGGTCGACATGGCTCGTGCTTCACGAGCCGACAGTCGCCTCCCGGGTGGTTCGTCGCATCCAGCCGAGCCCCTCCCGCGATCGGTCAGAAGGTGTCGAGGAGCTTTGCCTTGGCCGAGGCGAACTCCTCGTCGGACAAGATGCCGTCCTGATGCAGGGACGCCAGTTCTCGAAGACGATCAGAGACGCTGGCAGCAGCGCCCTTGATCGGCTGACTCGAGTCGAAGGCTGGCGGCACCCCCAGCGTGACGCCCTGTGGAGGCGGAGGCGGAGCGACCTCGCTGGTGGGAAGATCGCGATCGCCGAGGACCTCTTTGCCGGCTTGCTCCAATGCCACGGCGACGTCGACGTGTCCGCGGTTCGTCGAACCGATGAGCGGCTTTCCTGTCTGGTTCGTCAGGTTGTGGATCTGCCGATCAGTGACGATCGTGAGAAACGCCTTGCGCGCGTCGGCTCCCGCAAGATGCGCAATGCCGGCCGCCGCAATCCCCGGTGCGCTGGCCTTCATCAGACCCTTGCCGCCCTTGATGAGGGAAGCGATGGCTGGGCTGACTGCGCCCTCGAGCGGAGAGGGACCACCAGAGGGCCTCGCTCCTGGCGGCGGCGTGAAACTGATCGATCGAAGCCGCTCGAAGAGAGTGCTCTTGGTGATGGGCGCAGGCGTGGACCCCGACGTTCCATGCGGCCACGATGCCACGCGGACGTATCCGCCCTCGTAGATCTCGATGGTCGAGCTGCCGAAGACGCCGCTGGTGTGGAGAGCACCAGCCGCATCCCTTGCTTCCGCCTGACGCCTCTGGGCGTCGTCCTTCGCTGCCCTTTTGTCCGCCCCGACCTTTCTGACGGCGGAGCTCCACTTCGCGAGAGCACCTCCCGCTGCCTCCGACTGGGTGACGCTGGTGGTCCGCTCTTGCATCGGCCGCAGCGACTCCGTCCACGCAGCTCCGTCCCAGTAGCGCTCATTCCCGTACCCATCGGCGTACCAGCCCGCCGGTGCCTGCCCCGTCATGGGCACATGCTGGCATCTCGAACAGCCAAAACTGGGCAAGGTGAGCGAGCCACCACCGTGACGACGCGAACGCTCGCGACCGGCGGGATCGGGGAGCTGGAGTCAGGCGCGGAGGAGGTGCGCGAGGTGGGGGTTGGTGAAGAGGCGAGTCGGGTCGAGGCGGTCGCGGACGGCGCGGTAGTCGTCGAACCGGGGGTAGAGCGCCCGCAGCCGCTCGGCGCCGAGGGTGTGGACCTTGCCCCAGTGCGGACGTCCCTCGTGCTCGGCGACGATCGCCTCGAAGGCGGCGAACAGGCGCGAGGGGTCCATCCGGTGGTACTGGTGCACGGCGACGTAGGCGTTGTCGCGTTCGTAGGCCGTCGAGAGCCAGACGTCGTCGGCCCCGACGAAGCGCACCTCGACGGGGAAGGGCACCGGCTCACCGGAGCGCTCGAACCAGCCGCGCAGCTCCTCGAGCACCGGCACGACCGACGCCCGCGGCACCGCGTACTCCGACTCCACGAAGCGCACCTCGCGCGAGGAGCAGAACACCTTCCACGAGTCGTCGGCGTACTCCCGCGCCCCGAGCACCCGGGCGCTGAGCCGGTTGACGCGCGGCGTGGCGGCCGGCGCCCGGGTCAGCACCCGGTTGACGCCCGCGTACAGGCGGTTGGCCAGCAGGTCGTCGTCGAGGCGACGGCGCCACGACGGCAGCGGCCCCGGCCCCTCCCCCGGCGCGACCCGGTCGTTGCGCTTGAGCAGCACCCGGTCGGTGTGCGGGAACCAGTGCATGTCGACGTGGTCGTGCGCGTCGGCGAGGTCGTGGATGCCCTCGAGCAACGCCGCGAACGACTCACCCGACTCGCGGGCGTGCAGCCGGAACGCCGGCACGCACTGCAGCTCGACCTCGACGACCACCCCGAGCGCGCCCAGCCCGACCCGGGCCGCCTCGAACACCTCCGGCGACTCGTCGGCCGAGCAGCGCAGCAGCGACCCGTCGGCGAGCACGAGCACCAGCCCGCACACCGCCGCCGCGATGCCCTGCAGCCGCACCCCGGTGCCGTGCGTCCCGGTCGACATGGCCCCGCTGATGGTCTGCCGGTCGATGTCGCCGAGGTTGGGCAGCGCCATGCCGAGCGCCTGGAGCGCGGGGTTGAGGCGGTGCAGCGGGGTGCCGGCCGCGACGCGCACCCGCATCCGGTCCCGGTCCACGCCGACGACGCCGGTCAGGCCGTCGAGGCGCAGCAGCACCCCGTCGGTCGCGACGAGCGGCGCGAACGAGTGCCCCGTGCCTGCCACCCGTAACCGGAGCCCGCGCTCGGCCGCCGACCGCACGGCGCCGACGACGCCGTCGACCGTGGAGACGTCCGTGACGACGCGCGGGTGCGCCACGACGTTGCCGCCCCAGTTGCGCCAGGTCGCGCTCATCCGTGGTTCCACCCCTCGCCCCGGTAGGTCGGCACCGAGTCGACGAGCCGGCCGCCCCGCACGAGGTGGAGGGTGTCGAAGCGCTCGAGCAGCTCGCCGGCCTTCGCGCCGCGCATCCACACCCGGTCGCCGAGCGCGAGGCCGTGTACGCCGTCGCCGCTGAGGGGGGTCTGCACCTCGCCCGCCGCCTCGGTGCGCAGCAGCGACCACCCGCGCCGCACGGGCGCCGGTACCCGCGACCACCCGGGCTCGCCGCTCGCGACGTACCCGCCGCCGAAGGCCGTGACGACGTCGCGGGCGGGCCGCCGGACGACGTCGAGCGCGTAGGCCATCGCGGGGCGCGGGCTGAAGGCGTCGTAGCCGTCGAACAGGGTCGGGGCGTACAGGCCGGACCCGGCCGCGAGCTCGGTGACGGAGTCGTCGCCCGCGAACGTGTGCAGGCTGCCGGTGCCGCCGCCGTTGACGAAGCGCAGGTCCGCCTCGACCCGGACCGCCGCCACGACGGCCGCCCGCCGCTCGCGCAGCTCGGCCACCGAGCGCCGCTTGAGCAGGCGGACCGGCGGGGTGTCGGGCAGGCCGGCCACCTGCGCGTCGTAGAACATTAGGCCGCGCACCTCCAGCCCGATGCCCTGCGCCGCCCGCGCGACCGCGAGGGCCTGGGCCGGCGTGCGGGTGGGCGAGCGGCGCACCCCGAGGTGCAGCCGGCCGACGCGCACCGAGCAGTCGACGTCGACGGCCACCCCGACGCCGCGCACCGCCGGGCCGAGGGTGTCGCGCAGCCACCGGACGTGCTCGACCGAGTCGACGGTCAGCGTCACCTCGCGCCGCAGGTCGTCGTCGCCGGCCACCTCGCCGACGGCCGCGGCGTCGACCGAGGGGTAGGCGACGTAGAGGTCACGCACCCCGGCACGCCCGAGGCGCACCGCCTCGCGCACGGCGTAGGCCATCACCCCGGCGAACCCCGGGCGCGCCAGCACGTCGTCGAGCACCCAGCGGCAGCGCAGCGACTTCGACGCGACCCGGATCGGCCGGCCGCCCGCCCGCCGCACGAGGTCGGCGGCGTTGGCCTCGTAGGCGTCGAGGTCGAGGACGACGAGCGGCGCGGGCAGGCCCGCGGTCGCCGCGTCCCACTGGGCGGTCACGCCGTCGGGCACCGGTTCCACGGGGCCGACCCTAGTGCGATGCTGGCGCCGTGACACCGGACGACGGGGACTTCGTCGGGGAGCGCGTCCACCCGCCGCGCGGTCTCCCCCACCGTGCGTGGCTCGTCGCCGCCGTCACCCTCGCCGCGCTCGTCGCGGCCGCGGCCTTCCGCTCCTCGACCGGGGTGCTCCTCGAGCCGGTCGAGTCCGAGTTCGGGTGGTCGCGCGCGACGACCTCGGGCGCGGTCAGCCTCAACCTCGTCCTCTACGGGCTGACGGCCCCGTTCGCCGCCGCCTTCATGGAGCGGTTCGGCGTCCGGCGCACCGTCGCCGTGGCGCTCGTCCTCGTCGGCCTGTCGAGCGCCGCCACCACCGTGATGACCTCCGCGTGGCAGCTCTGGCTGCTCTGGGGCGTGCTCATCGGGATCGGCACCGGAGCGATGGCGCTCGTCCTCGGCGCCGTCGTCGCCAACCGCTGGTTCGAGCGGCACCGCGGGCTCGTCACCGGCATCTTCTCCGCGGCCAACGCCACCGGCCAGCTGCTGTTCCTGCCGGTCATCGCGCGGGCCGCGGCGGGGCCGGGATGGCGCTGGGCCGCCGGCGTCGTCGCCGTCCTCGCCCTGCTCGTCGCCGTCCTCGTCGCGCTGCTGCTCACCGACCACCCGCACGACCGCGGCCTGCTGCCCTACGGCGCGACCGCGGCCGCACCTCCGGCCGCCGCCTCGACCGAGTCACCGGCCCGCCGCGCCGTCTCGACCCTCGTGCGCGTCTCGCGCCGCTGGCCGTTCTGGGCGCTCGTGCTGACCTTCTGGGTCTGCGGCTGGTCGACGAACGGCATCATCCAGACGCACTTCGTCCCGGCCGCGCACGACCACGGGATGCCCGCGACGACCGCGGCCGGGCTGCTCGCCGTCGTCGGCGTCTTCGACATCGCCGGCACGGTCGGCTCGGGATGGCTGACCGACCGGGTCGACCCCCGGCTCCTGCTCGCCGGCTACTACGCCGGGCGCGGGCTGTCGCTGCTCGCGCTCGACGCCGTGCTCGCGCCCGGCGTCGAGCCGGGGATGTGGGTGTTCATCGTCTTCTACGGCCTCGACTGGGTCGCGACCGTGCCGCCGACGGTCGCCCTGTGCCGCACGCACTTCGGGGTCGCGGACTCGGGCGTCGTCTTCGGGTGGGTGTTCGCCTCGCACATGGTCGGTGCCGGGGTCGGCGCGAGCGTCGCCGGCTGGGTCCGCACCGCGCAGGGCGACTACCACTGGGCGTGGGTCGGCGCCGCCGTCCTCTGCTTCGCGGCCGTCGCGCTCGCGCTGGCCATCCCGAGGCGACCGGTCCGCGAGCAGGAGCCGGTGCTCAGCCCACTCGGGTGACGACGCCGGTGGCGAGGGCGTACAGCGCGTCCCTGGCGTCGCCGGCCGGCAGCGGCTCGAGCACCGACTGGGCCCGGCTCGCGACGGCGAAGGTGTGCTCGCGCGCCCGGTCCATCGCGGGGTGGGCGCGCAGCAGCTCCAGCGCCTCGGCGAGGCGTGCGTCGTCGTCGAGGTCGCCGCGCAGCAGCTCCTGGAGCCGCGCGTCGGCCGGGTCGGAGGAGGCGAGCACGAACAGCACGGGGAGGGTGCGCTTGCCCTCGCGCAGGTCGGTGCCCGGGGTCTTGCCGGTCTCGTCGGCCTCGGACGCGATGTCGATGAGGTCGTCGGCCAGCTGGAAGGCGACCCCGAGCCGCTCGCCGTACTCGCGCATCACCTCGACGGTCGCGTCGTCGCAGCCGCCGAACATCGCGCCGTAGCGGGCCGCGGTGGCGATGAGGACACCGGTCTTGTCGGCGAGCACCTGCAGGTAGTACTCGACCGGGTCCTGCCCCTCGGGGCACGGCCGGTCGTCGCGGATCTGCCCGGCGCACAGCCGGACGAAGGTCTGCGCCTGGATCTTGACCGCCTGCGGCCCGAGGTCGGCGACGATGTCGGACGCCGTGCCGAAGAGCAGGTCCCCGACGAGGATCGCGGTCGAGTTGTCGTACAGCGCGTTCGCCGACGGCGCCCCGCGGCGCACGTCGGCCTCGTCCATCACGTCGTCGTGGTACAGCGACGCGAGGTGGGTCAGCTCGACGCCGGCGGCCGCCGCGACGACCTCGTCGGACACCCCCGTGCCGAGCTCGGAGGCGAGCAGGGTGAGCAGCGGCCGGAACCGCTTGCCCCCGGCGACGGTGAGGTGAGACGACGCCTGCGCGATGAACGGGTCGTCGTGGTCGACACGCTGGGTGATGAGCGCCTCGACCCGGGCGAGCCCGTCGGTCAGCCGCTCGCGCAGCGCGTCCCCGGCGCCGGGCAGCGCGAGGACCGACGGGGTCCCCCGCTGCGCCGTCACCCCACCGGTGCTCACAGCAGGAACTGCGAGGCGTTGTTCGCGAGCTGCAGCACCACGGCCGGGGCGACGCCCGCGACGACGGTGATCGCGACACCGAGGGTGATGCCGATCGTCGACGGCACCGACGGCTGGAGGGCGACGACGCCCTCGGCCGGCTCGGTGAAGTACATGAGCACGATGAGGCGCACGTAGACGAACGCGGTGACCGCGGAGGCGAGCACACCGACGACGACCATGACGACCCCCGAGGTGCCCGACTCGACGGCCGGCGCGAACGCCGCGAACTTCGCCGTGAAGCCGCTGGTCAGCGGGATGCCCGCGAAGGCCAGCAGGAGGAAGGCGAAGACGCCGGCGACGACGGGGTGGTTGCGCCCCAGGCCCGCCCACTGCGACAGGTGCGAGGCCTCGGAGCCGTCCTGGCGGACCATCGCGACGATGGCGAACGCGGCGATGGTCGTCGCGCCGTAGGCCAGCAGGTAGAACATCACGCCGCCGATCGCGCTCTGCGAGAACGCCAGGACGCCGACGAGGATGAACCCGGCGTGGGCCACGGACGAGTACGCGAGCAGGCGCTTGACGTCGGTCTGCGTGACCGAGAGGACCGCGCCGACGACCATCGTGAGGATGGCGATGACGACGACGCCGATCTGCCAGTCCCAGCGGTTCGCGCCGACGCCGACGTAGGTCAGGCGCAGGATCGCGCCGAACGCCGCGAGCTTGGTGCAGGCCGCCATGAAGCCGGTGACCGGGGTCGGCGCACCCTGGTAGGCGTCCGGGGTCCACGAGTGGAACGGCACCGCGCCGACCTTGAAGAGCAGGCCGACGAGCACGAGGACGACACCCGGCAGGAGCAGGCCGTCGAGGTCGCCCGAGTTGGTGCGGATGGCCGTCGCGATGGCCGCCAGGTCCGAGGAGCCGGCGTAGCCGAAGAGCAGCGCCGCCCCGAAGAGGAAGAACGCGCTGGAGAAGGCCCCGAGGAGGAAGTACTTGAGGGCCGCCTCCTGCGAGAGCAGCCGGCGCCGTCGGGCCAGGCCCGTCATGACGTACAGCGGCAGCGAGAGGACCTCGAGCCCGACGAAGAGCGTGATGAGGTCGTTCGCCGAGACGAAGACCATCATCCCGAGGACCGCGAAGAGCGTCAGCGGGAAGACCTCGGAGGTCGCGTACCCGGCGCGGGTCGCGGCGTCCTCCTGGTGCGAGCCCGGCGTCGAGGCGCCCATCGGGGTGAACGCGTCGGAGCCGGTGCCGCCGAAGCGCTCGGCCATGACGAGGACGCCGATCGTCGCGAGGAGCAGCAGCGTGCCCTGGAGGAACAGCGCGACCCCGTCGACGGCGACCGAGCCGCCAAGGGTGATCGCCTGGTGGTCGCGGCTCCAGACGGCGAGGACGACGAGGGCGGCCACGAGGACGCCCGTCGTCAGCCACACCTGGATGGCGTGCCGCTTGGCCCGGGGCGCGAAGGCCTCGACGAGGACACCGACGAGGGCGCCCGCGACGACGAGGAACATCGGCAGGACCGCGAGGTAGTCGATGCTCACGGCCTTGAACTCGGCCGGCATCACGCTCGGCATCACTTGGCACTCCCGGAGGCGTCGGTGGCGGCGGCCGGGTCGGTGACGCCGACGATCTGCAGCGTCTTGTCCACGGCCGGGTTGACGATGTCGAGCACCGGCTTCGGGTAGAAGCCGAGGACGACGAACGAGGCGATGATCGGCGCGACGACCCACCGCTCGCGCGAGGAGAGGTCGCGCGGGGCGCTCCCCTCGGCGAAGGAGGGCTTCGGGCCGGTCATGACGCGCTGGTACATGAGGAGGATGTACAGCGCGGCGAGCACGATGCCGAGCGCCGCGATGACGGCCGCGACCTTGTAGCGCATGAACGTGCCCTGGAGCACGAGGAACTCGGAGACGAAGCTCGACAGGCCGGGCAGCGCCAGCGAGGACAGGCCCGCGACGAGGAAGGTGCCGGCGAGGACGGGCGTGACCCGCTGCCAGCCGCCGTAGTCGGGGATGCGCTTGCTGCCGTGCCGGGTCACGAGGAAGCCGGCGATGAGGAACAGTCCGGCCGTCGAGAAGCCGTGGTTGACCATGTAGAGGGTCGACCCGGCGCCGCCGACGCTCGTCATCGCGAAGATGCCGAGCACGATGAAGCCGAAGTGGCTGATCGAGGTGAAGGCGATGAGCCGCATCATGTCGGTCTGGCCGATCGCGAGCAGCGCGCCGTAGATGACCGAGATGACCGCGAGGGTGATGACGACCGGCGTCGCCCACTGCGAGGCCTCCGGGAAGAGCTGGAGGCAGAAGCGGATCATCCCGTAGGTGCCGACCTTGTCGAGGACGCCGACGAGGAGGACCGCGGTCGCCGGGCGCGACTCCGTGGCGGCGTCGGGCAGCCAGGTGTGGACCGGCCACATCGGGGCCTTGACCGCGAAGGCGATGAAGAAGCCGACGAACATCCAGCGCAGCGCGGCCGTCGAGCCGTCCATGCCGCCAATGAGGTTCTCGACGAGGAAGCCCTCCCGGCCGCCGGGGCCCGCGAAGTACACCGCGATGACCGACACGAGCATGACGAGCCCCCCGGCGAGCGAGAAGAGGAGGAACTTGACCGCCGCGTACTGCCGCTGCGGGCCGCCGTACAGCCCGATGAGGAAGTACACCGGGATGAGCATCGCCTCGAAGAAGACGTAGAAGAGGAAGACGTCGGTGGCGGCGAAGACGCCGACCATGAACGCCTCGAGGACGAGCATGAGCGCGAAGTAGCGCTTGAGCCGCCCGGCCTCGGCCTCGGGGACGTCGTTCCAGGCCGCGAGGAGGCAGACCGGCACGAGGATCGCGGCCATGACGATGAGCGCCAGCGCGATGCCGTCGACCCCGAGCGCGTACGAGACGCCGAACTGCGGGATCCACGCGTGCGTCTCGGTCAGCTGGAACATCGCGGTCGACCCGGAGTCGAACGCCACCCACGCGAGCACCGCGAGGACGAGGGTCACCAGCGAGGCCCCGAGGGCCACCGGGCGCGCGAGGCGCACCGAGCCGTTCGGCAGGGCCGCGACGACGACCGCGCCGAGCACCGGCACGACCATCATCAGGGTGAGGAGGGGCAGGGAGGTCACTGGATCACCCACAGAGCACCGAGGACGGCGACGACACCGGTGAGCATCGTCAGGGCATACGACCGGGCGTAGCCGGTCTGGAGGCGACGCAGCCTCGAGGAGAACCCGCCGACGAGGGCGGCGAGGCCGCCGGCCGCGCCGTCGACCCCCTTGCCGTCGACGTAGACGAGCGAGCGGGTCAGGTGGATGCCCGGCCGCATGAACAGGCCCTCGTTGACGGCGTCCTGGTAGAGGTCGACGCGCGCCGCGCGGGTGAGCACCGAGCCGCGCGGGGCGACCTCGGGCACGTCCTCGTTCCAGTACTGCCGCCACGCGAGGAAGATCCCGATCGCGACGAACAGCAGGGTCAGGCCCATGAGGACCGGCACCGCGAGGACCGGATGCTCCTCGCCGTGCTCGCCGACGACCGGCGCGAGCCACGAGACGATCGGGGCGGTCTCGGCGAAGGGCCACGCGAGAAGGAGGCCGAGGAAGGCCGAGCCACCCGCGAGGACCATCATCGGGACGGTCATGATCTTCGGCGACTCGTGCGGGTGGACCTCGTCGGTCCAGCGCTTCTCGCCGTGGAAGGTCATGAAGAACAGGCGCGACATGTAGAAGGCCGTGACCCCCGCGCCGACGAGCGCGGCGCCGCCGAGGACCCAGGGCTTCCAGCCCTCGCCGACGAACGCGGCCTCGATGATCTTGTCCTTGGACCAGAAGCCCGAGAACGGCGGGACCCCGAGGATCGCGAGCCAGCCGAGGCCGAAGGTGGCCCAGGTGATCTTCATGGCGCCCGACAGCCCGCCGAAGCGGCGCATGTTCACCTGGTCGTTCATGCCGTGCATGACCGACCCGGCGCCGAGGAACATCCCGGCCTTGAAGAAGCCGTGCGTCAGCAGGTGGAAGATCGCGAACGCGTACCCGACCGGGCCGAGGCCGGCGGCGAGCATCATGTAGCCGATCTGGCTCATCGTCGAGGCCGCGAGGGCCTTCTTGATGTCGTCCTTCGCGCAGCCGACGACCGCACCGAAGAGCAGCGTGATCGCGCCGACGATCGCGACGGCGAGGGCGGCGTCCGGGGCGGCGTCGAAGATGACGTGCGAGCGGACGACGAGGTAGACGCCGGCGGTGACCATCGTCGCCGCGTGGATGAGCGCGGACACCGGCGTCGGGCCGGCCATCGCGTCACCGAGCCAGGACTGGAGCGGGAACTGCGCCGACTTGCCGCAGGCGCCGACGAGCAGGAGCAGGCCGATGGCGGTGAGGGTCGACTGGTTCGCGCCGGCGACGCCCTCGTTGACGGTCGCGTAGTCGACACCGCCGAAGGTGATGAACATCGTCATGATCGCGATGGACAGGCCGAGGTCGCCGACGCGGTTGACGAAGAACGCCTTGTTGGCGGCGCTCGCGTAGGCCGGGTTCCAGTTCCAGAAGCCGATGAGGAGGTAGGACGCCAGGCCCACGCCCTCCCAGCCGACGAAGAGGAGCAGGTAGCTGTCGGCGAGGACGAGGACGAGCATCGCCGCGACGAAGAGGTTGAGGTAGGCGAAGAAGCGCCGCTTGTCGGGGTCGTGCTCCATGTACCCGAGCGAGTACACGTGGATGAGCGAGCCGACGAACGTGATGAGCATGACGAACGCGATGGACAGCGGGTCGACGAGCATCCCGAGGTCGAGGTCGAACGACCCGGCCGGCACCCAGCTCCACAGCGTCAGGTGGTGGGCGCGCGCCCCCGCGTCCTGGCCGAGCAGCTGGAGGAGCACGACGACGCCGACGCCGAAGCTCGCCCACGACAGGCCCGTGGCCAGCGCGGGGCCGACCTTGTTCGTGCGGCGTCCCCCGAGGAGGAGGATCGCCGCACCGAGGAGGGGCAGCGCGACGAGCAGCCACGCGACCGACGCGGCGCCGGTCGCGGGGGCCGCGGTCATCGCGTCGCCCTCGGTGATCAGAGAGTGCACGTCCTACTCCTTCAGAGCTTCAGCAGGTTCGCGTCGTCGACCGAGGCCGACCGGCGGGACCGGAAGATCGCCATGATGATCGCGAGGCCGACGACGACCTCCGCGGCCGCGACGACCATGACGAAGAGGGCGAGGACCTGGCCGTCGAGCGAGCCGTGCATCCGCGCGAACGTCACGAAGACGAGGTTCGCGGCGTTGAGCATCAGCTCGACCCCCATGAACACGATGATCGCGTTGCGCCGGGTGAGGACGGTGGCCGCCCCGACGGCGAAGAGGATGGTCGCCAGGTAGATGTAGTTGACCAGGCTCATCGCTCGCCTCCTTCGCGCACGTCGCGCTCGATCTGGCGCTCACCCTCGGTGTAGACCTCGGGCGAGCGGTTCTGGTCGCGGGCGGTGAGCACGCGCGAGACGGACAGCTCCGACGGGGTGCCGTCGGGCAGGAGGGCCGGGGTGTCGACGGCGTTGTGGCGCGCGTAGACACCGGGCGCGGGCAGGCCGGCGAGGTGCTCGCCGCCCTGGAAGCGCCGCTTGCTCCACTCCTTCTGGTTCGGGCCCTTGCCGAGGCGCTCGCGGTGGGCGAGGACCATCGCGCCGAGGGCCGCGGTGATGAGCAGCGCGCTCGTGATCTCGAAGACCCAGACGTAGCGGCCGAAGATCAGCTGCGCGACGCCCGAGACGTTGCCCTGGTCGGCGTTGATCGACGCCACGCCGACCGGGTCGCCCAGCGCGACGTGGCCGACCGAGAACCCGAGCAGGCCGCCGAGGCCGAGCACGAGGACGACGGTGGCCCAGCGCTGGCCGGACAGCGTCTCGACGAGGCTGTCGCTGGAGTCGACCCCGACGAGCATGAGCACGAAGAGGAAGAGCATCATCACCGCGCCGGTGTAGACGAAGATCTGGATGACGCCGAGGAAGTCGGCGTCCTGCGCGATGTAGAAGACGCCGAGGATGATCATCGTCAGGGCCATGCCGAGGGCCGCGTGGACGGCCTTCCTCGCGAAGACCAGGCCCAGGGCCCCGAGCACCGCGAGGGGCCCGAGGATCCAGAACATGATCTCCTCACCCGTGCCGGTCACGAGCCCACCTCCGCGTCCTGCTCGCCGCCGGCGCGGGCCGCGACGACCTCGCGCTGGCTGTCCGTGGCCTCGGTGACCTTGCCGAGGTAGTAGTCGCGCTCCTCCATGCCGTCCGCCATCGGGAACGGCGGCTGGAGCATGCCCGGCTGGAGCGGGGCGAGGAGCTGGTCCTTGGTGAAGATGAGGTCCGCGCGGTTGTTGTCGGCGAGCTCGTAGAAGTTCGTCATCGTCAGCGCACGCGTCGGGCACGCCTCGATGCACAGCCCGCAGAAGATGCAGCGCAGGTAGTTGATCTGGTAGACGCGGCCGTAGCGCTCGCCCGGGCTGAACCGGCCCGCGCCGCCCTCGCTGTCGTCGTTGTTCGCGCCCTCGACGAGGATCGCGTCGGCCGGGCAGGCCCACGCGCACAGCTCGCAGCCGACGCACTTCTCGAGGCCGTCGGGGTGGCGGTTGAGCTGGTGGCGCCCGTGGAAGCGCGCCTGGGTCGGGCGCTTCTCCTCCGGGTACTCCTCGGTGATGACCTTGCGGAACATCGTCGAGAAGGTGACGCCGAACCCGGCGACGGGGGCGAACAGGTCGGAGAAGAAGCCGGACTTCTTCTGCTCGTCAGCCACGAGTGGCCTCCTCGGTCTCGGGACGGGCGGCGAGGGCGGGGGCGAGCGAGGGCTCGCGCAGGCGCTGCCCGGGCATCGGTGGGACGGGGTGCCCACCGGCGTAGGGGTCGATCTCGGTCGGCACGCTGGGGTGCAGCGACGCCTCCTTGCGCTCGGCCCGGCTGTCCCACAGCCAGCCACCGACGAGCGCCAGCACCGCGATGATGCCGACGAGGGCCAGCGAGAAGGCGGGGAAGCTGCGGCCGGCGAAGTCGATGTTGCCGCCGAGCCAGCCGTTCTGGCCGGCGCGGAAGAACGCGACGAGGACGACCCACCCGAGCGTCGTCGGGATGAGGAACTTCCACCCGAAGCGCATGAACTGGTCGTAGCGCACGCGCGGCAGCGAGCCACGCAGCCAGACGAAGACGAACATGAACGCCCACAGCTTGGCCGTGAACCACAGCACGCCCCACCAGCCCTCGTTGAACATGCCGCCGTTGATGGCCGCGATGCCGGGAGGGGCCTGGGGGCCGCCGAGGAACATCGTCGTGGCCAGGGCCGCGACGGTGAACATGTTGATGTACTCGCCGAGGAAGAACATCGCGAAGCGCATCGAGCCGTACTCGGTGTGGAAGCCACCGGTCAGCTCGCCCTCGCCCTCGGCGAGGTCGAACGGCAGGCGGTTGGTCTCGCCGACCATCGTGATGACGTAGACGAAGAAGCTGAAGAACGCCGGGATGACGAACCACATGTTCTGCGCCTGCGCGGCGACGATCTGCGAGGTCGACATCGAGCCGGCGTAGAGGAACACCGCCACGAGCGAGAGGCCCATCGCGATCTCGTAGGAGATCATCTGGGCCGACGCGCGCAGGCCACCCATGAGCGGGTAGGGCGAGCCGGAGGACCAGCCGGCGAGGACGACGCCGTAGATGCCGATGCCCGCGACGGCGAGCACGAGGAGCACCGCGACGGGGGTGTCGGTCAGCTGGAACGGCGTCGTGTGCCCGAACATCGACACCTCGCCGGCCAGCGGCATGATCGAGAACGAGACGAAGCACATCGTCGCCGTGATGAGCGGCGCGAGGGTGAAGACGAAGGCGTCGGACGCCTTGGGCCGCACGTCCTCCTTGAGCATCGACTTCATGCCGTCCGCGAGGGTCTGGAGCAGACCGAAGGGGCCGTTGCGGTTCGGGCCCGGGCGCTGCTGCATCCGGCCGATGACGCGGCGCTCGAACCAGATGACGAGCAGCGTCGAGACCAGCAGGTAGACGAAGATGATCAGCGCCTTGACGAGGCTGAGCCACAGCGGGGTGTCGCTGAAGTCGGCCGCGGGGTTGTCGGTGCCCGCCGTGGCGAGCGTGCCGAGACCGGCCAGCGCGGTGACGGTGCTCATCGCGCACCCTCCTTCGAGACGGTGACGAGCGCACCGGGTGCACCCGCGAGGGTCGCCCGCAGGTCACAGCCCTGCGAGTTGGTCGGGAGCCAGACGACGTGGTCGGCCATCTCGCTCACGAGGACGGGCGCGGTGACCGTGGTCTGCGCCGCGCGCACGGTGAGGTGGTCGCCGTCGACGACGCCGAGCGCCTCCGCGGTGGCCGCCGAGATGCGGGCCACGGGCTTCGGGGCGGTGCCCGCGAGGAACGGCTCGCCGTCCTGGAGGGTGCCGCGGTCGAGCAGGTGGCGCCACGTCGCGAGGACGAGCGTGCCCTCGGTCAGCTCGGGGACCTCGCCGGCCTCGGCGACCGGGGCCGCCGGACGCGCGCCGGCCCATGAACCGAGGGACTGCATCTCGGCGCGGACCTCGCGCAGCGTGCGGGTCCCGAGGAACTCGCCCATCTCGTCGGCGAGCATCTCGAGCGCGCGGTAGTCGCTGACGTAGGAGGTGTCGAGCGCGGCCTCGAAGGCACGGACCCGGCCCTCCCAGTCGACGAACGAACCGCCCTTCTCGGCGTGCGCCGCGACGGGCAGGACGACGTCGGCGTGCTCGGTGACCGCCGAGCGCCGGATCTCGAGGGAGACGACGAACGGGGCGGCGAGGGCCGCGGCCGCGGCGTCGCTGCCGAGGTCGGCCGGGTCGACGCCACCGACGACGAGGGCGCCCAGCTCACCGGACGCGGCCGCGGCGACGATCCCCGCGGTGTCGCGGCCCGGCGTCTCCGGCAGCGCGGCGACCTGCCAGGCGGCGGCGATCTCGGCGCGGGCGGCGGCGTCGGCGACCGGGCGGGCACCGGGCAGGAGGGTCGGCAGCGCGCCGGCCTCGAGCGCCCCGCGCTCCCCCGCCCGACGCGGCACCCACGCGAGGCGGGCGCCGGTGGACGCGGCGAGGGCGGCCGCGGCGCTCAGCGCACCGGGGACCATCGCGAGCCGCTCGCCGACGAGGACGATGCCGCCCTCGCGCAGGCCGCGGGCGGCCTCCTCGACGACCTCGGAGCCGGACCCCTCCTCGAGGGCGCGCAGCACCTCGGGCTCGGTGCCCGGCGCGGTGGGGATGAGCGTGCCGCCCATCTTCGCCAGCCCGCGGGTGGCGACCGCGGAGACGGCGAAGACGCGGGTCTTGTGCTTGCGGTAGGCCTT
Source organism: Phycicoccus mangrovi (assembly GCF_018729305.1). Taxonomy (NCBI): domain Bacteria; kingdom Bacillati; phylum Actinomycetota; class Actinomycetes; order Micrococcales; family Intrasporangiaceae; genus Phycicoccus; species Phycicoccus mangrovi. The sequence goes on from NZ_JAHHWP010000014.1 coordinate 177,351, forward strand.
GCGCAGGCGCAGGAACACGATCGGGGACTCGTCCTCGGGCTCGAAGCCGACGAGGAGGACCTGGCCGGCCCGCTCGAGGTCCGCGTACGTGACCGCGCCACCCTCCGGCCCCGTGCCGACGACCGTCGAGGCGAGGAAGTCCGCCTCCTCGGCCGAGTGCGGGCGGGCGCGGAAGTCGACGTCGTTCGTGCCGAGCACGGTGCGGGCGAACTTGCCGTAGGCGTAGGCGTCCTCGGCGCTGACGCGGCCACCGACGAGCACGCCGGCCTTCGCGCCGCGCAGACCCTCGGCCGCGCGCTCGAGCGCCTCGCGCCACGACGCGACCCGCAGCTCGCCGTCCTCGCCGCGCACCATCGGGTACTCGAGGCGGTCGGCGGTGCTCGCGTAGGCGAAGGCCCAGCGGCCCTTGTCGCAGTTCCACTCGTCGTTGACGAGCGGGTCGGCGGTCGCCATCCGGCGCAGGACCGTGCCGCGGCGGTGGTCGGTGCGGGTGGCGCAGCCGCTCGCGCAGTGCTCGCAGACGCTCGGGGTCGACACGAGGTCGAACGGGCGGCTGCGGAAGCGGTAGGCCGAGCCGGTCAGGGCGCCGACCGGGCAGATCTGGACGGTGTTGCCCGAGAAGTAGGACTCGAACGGCTTCTCCTCGTAGATGCCGACCTGCTGCAGCGCGCCGCGCTCGACGAGGGCGATGAACGGGTCGCCGGCGACCTGGTCGGAGAAGCGGGTGCAGCGCGCGCACAGGACGCAGCGCTCGCGGTCGAGCAGCACCTGCGAGGAGATGTTGATCGGCTTGGGGTAGGTGCGCTTGACGTCCTCGAAGCGCGAGGTGCTGCGGCCGTTGCTCATCGCCTGGTTCTGCAGGGGGCACTCGCCGCCCTTGTCGCAGACCGGGCAGTCGAGCGGGTGGTTGATGAGCAGCAGCTCCATGACGCCCTTCTGCGCCTTGTCGGCGCCCTCGGACGTGTACTGCGTCTTGACGACCATGCCGGGGGCGACGGTCATCGTGCAGGAGGCCTGCGGCTTCATCCGGCCGGGCGGGCCCTGCATCTGCGTGGGCTCGCCGGGGGTGCCGTCGGGGCCGGGGCGGCCGGGCATCCACACCTCGACGAGGCACTGGCGGCAGGCGCCGACGGGGTCCAGGCCCGGGTGGTCGCAGAAGCGCGGGATGTCGATCCCGGCGGTCTCGGCGGCGCGGATGATGAGGGTGCCCTTGGGCACCGACACCTCGACGTCGTCGATCGTCAGCGCGACGAGCTCGACCGGGGCCTGGGTCTCGGGCGTGGCAGTCATGCGGAGACGGTCTCCTTCGCGCCGCCGGCCGTGGCCCACAGGGTCGAGGCGGCCCGGTCGAACGGGCACCTCCCGTGGGTCAGGTGGGCGACGTACTCGTCACGGAAGTACTGGATCGAGCTCGTGATGGGGCTCGTCGCGCCGTCACCGAGGGCGCAGAAGCTGCGGCCCAGGATGTTGTCGCAGATGTCGAGGAGCTTGTCGAGGTCCTCCTCGCTGCCCTCCCCGTGCTCGAGCCGGCCGAGGATCTGCTTGAGCCACCACGTGCCCTCGCGGCACGGGGTGCACTTGCCGCAGGACTCGTGCTTGTAGAAGTCGGTCCACCGGTCGACGGCGCGCACGACGCAGACCGTCTCGTCGAACACCTGGAGGGCGCGGGTGCCGAGCATCGAGCCGGCAGCGGCGACGTTCTCGAAGTCCAGCGGCACGTCGAGGTGCTCGTCGGTGAAGAGCGGGGTCGAGGACCCGCCGGGGGTCCAGAACTTCAGCTTCTTCTCGGGGTCGCGCATCCCGCCGCACAGCTCGATGAGCTCGCGCATCGTGATGCCGAGCGGGGCCTCGAACTGGCCGGGGTTCTTCACGTGGCCGGAGACCGAGAAGATGCCGAAGCCGGTGGACTTCTCGGTGCCCATGCCGGTGAACCAGTCGACGCCCTCGAGGATGATCCCGGGAACGGAGGCGATGGACTCGACGTTGTTCACCGACGTGGGGCGGGCGTAGAGGCCCGCCGCACCCGGGAACGGCGGCTTGCTGCGCGGCTGGCCGCGGCGGCCCTCGAGCGAGTCGAGGAGCGCGGTCTCCTCGCCGCAGATGTACGCGCCGGCGCCGGCGTGGACGGTGATGTCGACCGTGCGCCCCGAGCCCTTGATGTCGGCGCCGAGCAGGCCGGCCTCGCGGGCCTCCTCGACCGCGCGCAGGAGGCGGCGGTAGACGTGGACGACCTCGCCCCGGAGGTAGATGAAGGCGTGCTCGCAGCCGATGGCGATCGAGCTGATGATGATGCCCTCGATGAGGACGTGCGGGTTCGCCATCATCAGCGGGGTGTCCTTGCACGTCCCCGGCTCGGACTCGTCGGCGTTGACGACGAGGTAGCGCGGGCCGCCGTCCGGCGGGGCCATGAAGGACCACTTCATGCCGGTCGGGAAGCCGGCGCCGCCGCGGCCGCGGAGGCTGGAGTCCTTGACCATCGCGAGGATGTCGGCCGGCTCCATCGAGAGGGCCTTGTCGAGGGCCCGGTAGCCGCCGCCGTCGCGGTAGGTCGCGAGCGTCCACGACGTGGGGTGGTCCCAGTCGCGGCTGAGGATCGGGGTCAGCGCGGTCATCACTTGCCCTTCCCGTCACTGTCGTCGGTGTCGTCGCCGGTGGCGTCGAAGAGGGTCGCCTCGGGCGAGGCGTCGTGGTCGGTCGGGACGCTGGCCGTCTGGGCCGAGACGACGGCGCGGCGAGCCTTGCCGGTCGGCTGCTCCTCCTGGCCGGGGGCGACGTCGACGGCGTCGGCCTTCGCCTCGGCCTGGCGCGCGACGCCCTGGACACCGTCACCGGTGGAGACGACGGCGGGGCCCTCGTCCTTCGTGGGGGTCGCGTCGTCGTCGTCCGCGGCCTTCGCGTCGCCCTCGTGCTTCTCGCCGGGGGCGTCGTCGGTCTCGTCACGCTGCGCGGCGGGCTCGGCCTTGTCGGCCCGGGCGTCGTCGCTGGCCGGCGTGGTCTCGGTGCTGCCCGGGGCCTCGTCGGTGGCGTCGGGCGCGGACCCGGCGCCGTTCGCCGAGGAGGAGGCGTGCGCACCCTCGCCCTCGGGGGCGGTCCAGCCGTTGCGCTTGGCGATCTCGAGGCCGAGGAGCGAGGCCGGACCGGCGCCCACCCCCTCGTCCGCGAGCCCGTCGGAGAAGCCCGCGAGCGTGCGGCTGACCTGCTTGAAGGTGCACAGGCGGTTCGGACCGCGGGTGGGGCGGACCTCCTTGCCGGCGCGCAGGTCGTCGACGAGCTCCTTGGTGGAGTCCGGCGTCTGGTTGTCGAAGAACTCCCAGTTCGCCATGACGACCGGCGCGTAGTCGCACGCGGCGTTGCACTCGACGCGCTCGAGGGTGATCTTGCCGTCCTCGGTCGTCTCGTCGTGGCCGATGCCGAGGTGCTCCGAGACGGCGTCCCAGATCTCGTCGCCGCCCATGACCGCGCAGAGGGTGTTGGTGCAGACGCCGACCGTGTACTCGCCGTTGGGGTGGCGCTTGTACTGCGTGTAGAACGTCGCGACCCCGCTGACCTCGGCGGTCGTCAGGTCGAGCAGCTCCGCGCACAGGTCGATGCCCCGACCGGTGACGTAGCCGTCGACCGACTGCACGAGGTGCAGCAGCGGCAGGAGCGCCGAGCGCTTCTGCGGGTAGCGGGCGATGACCTCCGCGGCGTCGGCGCGGAAGGTCGCCTCGACGTCGGTGGGGTAACGCTCCTTGGACTCCTCGGGCACCGTGAGGTGACCGGAAGCGGACTGCAGACCGAAGTCGCCGGCCATCAGCGGTCGACACCTCCCATGACGGGGTCGATGGAGGCGACGGCGACGATGACGTCGGCGACCTGCGAGCCTTCGCACATCGCGGCCGTGGCCTGGAGGTTGTTGAAGCTCGGGTCGCGGAAGTGCGCCCGGTAGGGGCGGGTGCCGCCGTCGGAGACGGTGTGGCAGCCCAGCTCGCCCTTCGCGGACTCGACCGCGACGTAGGCCTGGCCCGGGGGGACCCGGAAGCCCTCGGTGACGAGCTTGAAGTGGTGGATCAGCGCCTCCATCGAGGTGCCCATGATCTCGCGGATGTGGTCGAGGCTGTTGCCCTGGCCGTCACCCCCGACCGACAGCTGCGCCGGCCAGGCGATCTTCTTGTCCTCGACCATGACGGGCTGGCCGTCGGTGCGCTGCAGGCGCTCGAGGCACTGCTCGACGATCTTCAGCGACTCGTACATCTCGTCGATGCGGATGCGCAGGCGGTCGTAGGCGTCGCAGCCGGTGCGGGTGACGACCTCGAAGTCGTAGGTCTCGTACCCGCAGTACGGCGTGGCCTTGCGCAGGTCGTGCGGCAGGCCGGTCGAGCGCAGCACCGGGCCGGTGACGCCGAGGGCGATGCAGCCGGTGAGGTCGAGGTAGCCGACGCCGACGGTGCGGCCCTTGAGCAGCGGGTTCTCGTTGAGGAGCTTCTCGAGCTCGCCGAGCCCGGTGCGCAGCTCGGCGATCACCTCGCGGATCATGTCGACCGCGCCGTGGGGGACGTCCTGCGCCACGCCGCCGGGGCGGATGTAGGCGTTGTTCATCCGCAGGCCGGTGATCGCCTCGAAGACGCGCAGGATGCGCTCGCGCTCGCGGAAGCCGACGGTCATGACCGTCGTCGCGCCCATCTCCATGCCACCGGTGCCGAGGGCGACGAGGTGGGAGTTGACGCGGGTCAGCTCCATCATCAGGACGCGGATGATCGAGGCGCGCTCCGGGATCCGGTCCTCGATGCCGAGCAGCCGCTCGACCGAGAGGCAGTAGGCGGCCTCCTGGAACATCGGGGTCAGGTAGTCCATCCGGGTGCAGAACGTCACGCCCTGCGTCCAGGTGCGGAACTCCATGTTCTTCTCGATGCCGGTGTGCAGGTAGCCGATGCCCGCGCGGGCCTCGGTGACCGTCTCGCCGTCGAGCTCGAGGATGAGCCGGAGCACGCCGTGGGTCGACGGGTGCTGCGGGCCCATGTTGACGACGATCCGCTCCTCGTGGAGGGCGGTGGCCTCGTCGACGAGGTCGTTCCAGTCGCCGCCGGAGACGGTGAAGACGCGCGCGCCCTCGGTGTCGTCGTCGACGGATGCGCCGTAGGGGTCGGGGACCGTGAGGTCCTCGGCGACGGTGTCGTGCTCGTGGGTCGTCATCAGCTGTACGCCCTCCGCTGGTCCGGCGGCGGGACGGTGCCGCCCTTGTACTCGACGGGGATGCCGCCGAGGGGGTAGTCCTTGCGCTGCGGGTGGCCCGGCCAGTCGTCGGGCATGAGGATGCGGGTCAGGGCCGGGTGGCCGTCGAACTCGATCCCGAACATGTCCCAGGTCTCGCGCTCGTGCCAGTCGTTGCCCGGCCAGATGCTCACGAGCGAGGGGACGTGCGCGTCGTCGTCGGGGCAGGTGACCTCGAGGCGGAGCCGGCGGCTGCCGTGGGTGATCGACAGCAGCGGGTAGACGACGTGCAGCTCGCGCCCGGTCTCGCCGGGGTAGTGGACGCCGGAGGCACCCATGCACATCTCGAAGCGCAGGCCGGGGTGGTCGCGCAGGACGCGGGCGACCTCGAGGAGGTGCTCGCGCCGGACGAAGACGGTCATCTCGCCGCGGTCGACGACGACCTTCTCGACGGCCGCACCGAGGCCGGGACCGGCCTCGAGGGCGGTGCCGAGGAGGTCGGCGACCTCGTCGTAGTAGCCGCCGTAGGGGCGGGGCGAGGCGCCGGGCAGGAGCGTCGGGGTGACGAGCCCGCCGTAGCCGGTCGTGTCCTGGCCGCGGGTCGCGCCGAACATGCCGCGCCGCTCGCCGATCTGCACCGGCTCGGAGTCGGCGCCGGCGAGCTCGACGACGCGGCCGCCGCCGGTGTGCTGCGCGGTGTCGGACGAGCGGGGGTCGTCGTCGGTGCGGGTGGCCTCGGTGTCGAGGGCCTTGTCGGGCACCGGGGCGCCCTCGCCGCTCTCGAGGTGCTTCGGGTCCTTGGCGTCGCTCATGCGAGGAGGTTCTTCCCGGCCGGCGCCGCGAGGTGCGCGAGGTGGTCGTGGGTCGGCGCCATGAGCGAGGTCGGGGTGGCGCGCAGGGCGGCCTCCTCGGCGGCGCGGGCGGCGGCGACGCGGTTGACGCCGAGCTTGCTGTTCTGGATCTGGTCGTGGAGCTCGATGATCGCGTTGAGCAGCATCTCGGGGCGCGGCGGGCAGCCCGGCAGGTAGATGTCGACCGGGATGACGTGGTCGACGCCCTGGACGATGGCGTAGTTGTTGAACATGCCGCCCGACGAGGCGCAGACGCCCATCGAGATGACCCACTTGGGGTTGGGCATCTGGTCGTAGACCTGGCGGACGACGGGCGCCATCTTCTGGCTGACCCGGCCGGCGACGATCATCAGGTCCGCCTGGCGCGGCGTGGCCGAGAACCGCTCCATGCCGAAGCGGGCGATGTCGTAGTCGGGCGTGCCGACGGCCATCATCTCGATCGCGCAGCAGGCGAGCCCGAAGGTCGCCGGCCAGATCGAGGCCTTGCGCATGTACCCGGCGACGTTCTCGAGCGTCGTCAGGACGAACCCTGCGGGCAGCTTCTCCTCGAGTCCCATCACGCCTCCTCGGCGGTGTTGACGGTTGTGCGGGCGGTGCTCAGTCCCACTCGAGCCCACCCCGCTTCCAGACGTAGGCGTAGGCGACGAACACCGTGAGGATGAACAGGACCATCTCGACGAGGGCGAACAGGCCCAGCTGGTCGAAGGCCACGGCGAACGGGTAGAGGAAGACCGACTCGATGTCGAAGATGATGAAGAGCATCGCGGTCAGGAAGTACTTGATCGGCACGCGACCGCCGCCGGCGGCGCGGGGCGTCGGCTGGATGCCGCACTCGTAGGCCTCGAGCTTGGCGCGGTTGTAGCGCTTCGGCCCGACGACCAGGCTCGTCCCCACCGACAGCGCCGCGAAGCCGAAGCCGAGCGCCAGGAGGATGAGGAGGGGGACGTAGGGGTTGCTCATCGCGGGCGAACTCCCCTTTCGCTGCTCGGGTGCGACGGGTGGTCGACGGGCGCCGGGGCCGCACACGGCGTCCCCGCCATCCTAGGGGCGATGGCCGACGGCGCACCCAGGGGCGTCTCGCCCCCGGCCACGGCGCGTCGAGACGCGCGGTCAGTGCAGGTCACAGGTCCCTCGGATGCTTGTGAACGTGTTCACGAACGGTCGGAAGTCTAGGACGCGCCTCGCGGCGCCCGAACTGAGGTATGCCTAACCCTCGACGCCCGGCTTCGTGGCGCGGTGGAGGGCGACGATCCCGCCGCTCAGGTCGCGCCACTGGACGCCGCTCCAGCCGGCGTCCGCGACCTGCCGGGCGAGCCCCCGCTGGTCCGGCCAGGCCTGGATCGACTCGGCGAGGTAGACGTAGGAGTCGGGGTTGGAGCTGACCGCGCGGGCGATCCGCGGCAGCGAGCCCATGAGATAGGTCGAGTAGACGCGGCGGAACGCCCGGTTCGTCGGGCTGCTGAACTCGCAGACGACGAGCCTGCCCCCCGGCCTGGTCACCCGGAGGAACTCGCGCAGGGCGACGGCCGGCTCGGCGACGTTGCGCAGGCCGAAGCTCATCGTCACGACGTCGAAGGAGTCGTCGGCGAAGGGCAGGCGCATCGCGTCGGCCGCGGTGAACCCGAGGTCCGAGCGGCGGCGGTGGCCGACGCGGAGCATCCCCAGGGAGAAGTCGGCCGGGACGACGTCGACGCCGGAGTCGGCGAAGGGCTCGCTGCTCGTGCCGGTGCCGGCGGCGATGTCGAGGACGCGCTGGCCGGGGCGCGCGTCGCACGCGGCGACGACGGCCCGGCGCCACAGCCGGTCCTGGCCGAGCGAGAGCACGTCGTTCGTCACGTCGTAGCGGTCGGCGACGTCGTCGAACATCGACGCGACGTCGCGGGGGTCCTTCTCGAGGGAGGCGCGGGACATGGTGGCCATCCTCCCACCGATGCCGGAGGGCACCGCACCGCGCCGTATCGTTGCCTGCTGATGACCTCGCTCCCCGCGGGCCGGCCGGCCCCCTCCGCACCGGCGGCGCACGCCCCGGCGGCGCCCCTCGTGGCCCGGACCGTGCCGCTGGACCCCGCGCTCGCCGCGGACCTGCTCGCCGTCCTCCCCGCGGCCGGGCCGACCGACGCCTGCTCCTGGGTGCGCCGCGGCGAGGGCCTCGTCGGCTGGGGCCGCGCCGCGTCGCACGTCGCCGTGGGGGAGGACCGGTTCGGCGAGCTCGAGCGCTGGTGGAGCGGGCTCGTCGGGGGCGCCGTCGTGCGCGACGAGGTCGACCTGCCCGGCACCGGCCCGGTGGCCTTCGGGTCCGTCGCCTACGCGGCCGGGTCGGCCGAGGGCGGGACGCTCGTCGTCCCCGAGGTCGTCGTCGGCCGCCGCGGCGACGTCGCCTGGCTGACGACGATGAGCGCCGGGCCCGCCGTCCCCGGCGCCGCCGAGGTCGCCCCGCAGCCGGCGCCCCCGCGCCCCGTCGACGTCGCCTTCTCCGACGGCGCCCTCTCCCCCGCCGACTGGTCCGCCGCCGTGGCGACCGCCGTCGCCCGCATCACGGAGGGCGAGCTCGACAAGGTCGTGCTCGCCCGGGACCTCGGTGTGACGACCCGCTCGCCGCTCGACGTCCGCTGGCTGCTGCACCGCCTCGCCGAGCGCTACGACACGACGTGGGTCTTCGCCGTCGACGGCCTCGTCGGCGCCACGCCCGAGCTGCTCGTGCGCCGCGAGAAGGGGCTCGTGACGTCCCGGGTGCTCGCGGGGACCATCCGGCCGACCGGCGACGACGCGCACGACCTCGCGCTCGCGGCGTCGCTGGCCCGCTCGTCGAAGGACCTCGAGGAGCACGAGTACGCGGTGCGGTCCGTGGCCGACGCCCTCGCGCCGCACTGCTCGTCGATGAACGTGCCCGAGGCGCCGTTCGTCCTGCACCTCTCCAACGTCATGCACCTGGCCACCGACGTGGCGGGGGTGCTCGTCGACGACACGTCGTCGCTGACCCTCGCGGCCTCGCTCCACCCGTCCGCGGCGGTCTGCGGCACACCGCGGCTCGTCGCCGACGACGTCATCACCGAGCTCGAGCACATGGACCGCGGCCGTTACGCCGGTCCGGTCGGGTGGATCGACGCCGACGGCGACGGCGAGTGGGGCATCGCGCTGCGCTGCGGGGCGGTCGACCGCGACGACGCCTCGCGGATGCGGCTGTTCGCCGGCTGCGGCATCGTCGCCGGGTCCGACCCCGACGACGAGCTCGCCGAGTCCTCGGCCAAGCTCGTGCCGATGCGCGACGCCCTCACCGCCGACGCCCCCTGACCGCGGCCCCCTCGGGGTCGCACGTGCAGAAATCGACGAAAGTGTCGATTGCTGTACGCCGACGGCCCTCAGGCGCCGGGCGCCGGGCGCCGGGCGTCGGGCGTCGGGCGCCGGGCGTCGGCCCGAGGTTCCGCGCCCGCTGACCCGGCACGTGCGGGGTTTCCGCGGTCGCTGCCCCGGACGGACAGCGATGACCCCGCACGTGCGGGGTTTTCGCGGTCGAGGTCGGTCAGGTGAAGGGCGGGCGGGCGTCGACGGCGACCGAGCGCCGGCCGGCCCAGCGCCAGATGCGCGCCGAGGCGTCGCGGTCCTCGTCGGTGATCAGGTTGCCCATCCAGCGCAGCGCGAGCGTCATCAGCCAGTCGCTGCGCATCCCGACCGGGCCGAGGGCCGCGAGCGTGCGCGGCACCGTGAAGATCGCCGCCATCCGCCGGGCGATGGAGAACGCCTCGCCGTAGTGGTCGCGCAGCAGCGCCGGCCACACGGTCGCGAGGTCGTCGTCGAGGTGCAGGGCCGCGAGCCGGCCGGTCTCGAGGCCGTAGTCGATGCCCTCGCCGTTGAGCGGGTTGACGCACGCGGCGGCGTCGCCGACGAGCGCCCAGTTCGGGCCGGCGACGTTCGACACGGCGCCGCCCATCGGCAGCAGCGCGCTCGTCGGCATCCGCTGCTCGCCGGTCAGCCCGAAGTCGGCCCGGCGCTCGTCCGTGTACCGGCGCATGAGCGGCTTGATGGCGACCTCCGCCGGGCGGCGGGTCGTGGCCAGCGTGCCGACGCCGACGTTCACCTGGCCGCCGCCGAGCGGGAAGATCCAGCCGTAGCCGGGCAGCGCCTCGCCGGCGTCGCCGCGCAGCTCGAGGTGGCTGGAGATCCACGGGTCGTCGGCCCGGTCCGAGTCGACGTAGCAGCGGCCGGCGACGGCGTAGACGGTGTCCTTGTGCCACTCGCGGCCGAGGACCTTGCCCAGGCCCGAGCGGACCCCGTCGGCGACGACGAGGCGCTCGCACGCGATCTCGTGGGTGCTGCCGTCGTCGCGGCGGAAGGTGACCGACCGGACGCGGCCGCCCTCGAGCGTGGCGTCGACCGCCTTGGCGCCCTCGACGCCGGTCGCGCCGGAGTCGAGCGCGGCCTCGCGGATGCCGGCGTCGAGCTCGGTGCGCGGCACGGCCGAGCCGTGCGAGGGCAGCGTGCCCCCCGGCCAGGGCAGGTGCAGCGTCTGGCCGAAGCCGTGCGCCCGCAGGCCCTGGTTGACGGTGTGCGAGCGCACCCACTCGCCGAGGCCGAGCCGGTCGAGCTCGGCGACCGCGCGGGGGGTCAGGCCGTCGCCGCAGGTCTTGTCGCGCGGGAAGGTGGCGGCGTCGGCGAGGACGACGTCGCGGCCGGCGCGCGCGGCCCACGCGGCGGCGGAGGCGCCCGCGGGGCCGGCGCCGACGACGAGGACGTCGGTACGGGTGGGGGTGGTCGGCACGGGTCGATTCTCGCAACCGCGGGCGCCGTGGCCGAATCGGCCCCCGGTCAGCTGTCGAGGGTGCGGGCGGCGAGCGCCCGGAGCGCGGCGTGCGCGTCGCGATGGGTCGAGCGGCCGACCGGGACCTCGACGACGCGCAGGCCGTCGGGACGGCGGGCGACGGCGGCGGCGAGCGCCTCGCGGTCGGCGACGACCTCGTGGGCCACGCCGTGCGCCCGGCACAGGGCGGCGAGGTCGGTGCCGGTCGGCGTCCCGAAGACGCGCTCGAAGGAGGCGGCACGCTCCGGGGCCCCGTGCTCGAGCGTGGTGAAGATGCCGCCGCCGTCGTCGTTGACGACGACGAGCGTGAGGTCGGGGCGCGGCTCGTCGGGGCCGAGGAGCAACCCGTTGGCGTCGTGGAGGAAGGTCAGGTCCCCGAGCAGGGCGTGGGTCGGCCGGCCGCACCCGAGCGCGACACCCGCGGCCGTCGAGACCATCCCGTCGATGCCGGCGAGCCCGCGGTTGGCGAGCACCCGGATGCCGGGCGCGTCGTCCCGGCGACCGGCCGTCGCGAGGTCGAGGTCGCGCACCGGGTTGGACGAGCCGAGTACGAGGACCCCGTCGGCCGGCAGGGCGTCGTGGACGGTGGCCGCGACGGCGAGGCCGCTCGGCCACGGGACGCCCTGCGCGGCGACGGCTTCGGCGAGGCGGGTGCCGGCCTCGTCCCAGGCCTGCGCCCAGGCGCCGCGCTCGGCGGCAGCGACGTCGGTCCCGGCGGAGAGCGCGGCCAGGGGGTGGACCACCGCCGCCACGTGCGAGGGGTCGGGCCACGTCGTGGACCCGGCGACGACCTCGACCCGCACCCCGGGGCGGCGCAGCAGCGCCCCGACCGGGCGGGCGAGCGTGATGCGCCCGACGACGACCACCCGCTCGGGTGCGTGGGCGTCGAGCCAGCCGGTGGCCGTGAGCAGGAGCGGTCCGTGCGGCAGCGCGCCGGCGCGAGCGGTGGGCCCGACGAACGGTTCGGCGACGACGGGGTAGCCGCGGCTCGCCGCCCACGCGACGGCCTCCTCGCCGCCGTCCCCCGGCAGGTCGCCGACCACGACGAGGGTGCGCTCGACGTGGTCGAGGCCGCCGGGCGCGGTCCGCGGGGTCGTGGGCACCGCGGTCCACGGCGCTCCGTCCGGCCGACCGGCGAGGTGCGCCGGCAGCGCCTCGGGCTCGCCGACCTCCGGGGCCAGCGGGTCGCGGAAGGCGATGTCGAGGTGGGCCGGCCCGGGCTCGCCGCCGGTCGCCCCCCGCGCCGCGGCGAGCGCGCGGCACACGGTGGTGCGCCACCAGGCCGCCCGGCCGTCGCCGTCCGTCGGGACGGCGTCGGGGGCGGGCACGTCCGCCTCGAACCGCACGGCGCCGAACAGCCCCGGCTGGCGCGTCGTCTGGTTGGCGCCGCTCCCCCGCATCTCGTGCGGGCGGTCGGCGGACAGCACGAGCAGCGGGACGCCGGCGTGGGACGCCTCGAGGACGGCGGGGTGGAGGTTGGCCACCGCGGTGCCGGAGGTCGTGACGACGGGAACCGGCCGGCCGGAGCCCTTCGCGAGCCCGAGCGCGAGGAACCCGGCCGAGCGCTCGTCGACCCGCACGTGCAGCCGCAGCCGACCCGCGCGGTCCGCCTCGAGCAGCGCGTAGGCGAGCGGCGCCGAGCGCGAGCCCGGCGCGAGCACGGCGTCCCGGACCCCGCCGCGCACGAGCTCGTCGACGAGGACGGTGGCGAGCGCGCTGGAGGGGTTCACGGGCGGCGATTCTGCCAGCCCTCCCGCGACCCCGCGCCGGGTCAGCGGCTGCCGACCAGGCGGCGGAGCGCCGCCTCGGGCGCGGACCCCACCGAGGGCGTGCCCCCGACGACGGTCACCCGGTTGGTCGCGAGCCGCAGGAGGATCGTCCCGACGGCCGGGGGCAGCCGGTCCCGGCCCGTGAGGAGCACGGGTCGGCCGGTCCCGGCCGCCGCCGCACCGCCGCTCAGGCCGTCGGGGAACACCTCCCCGGAGGTGACGACCGCCGCCGCGTCCGTCCAGAACGTCCGGGCGACGACCCGCGAGACCTCGTAGCGATCGGCCCCGGCCAGCCGGGTCACCCCGGCACCGGTGCCCGACACGTACGTCCGGAGCCGGGCCAGCACGGCGTCGTCGACCGTCGGGGAGCCGCCGACGAGGTAGATGCGGGTGGGTCGCAGCCGCTGCAGCTCGGTGGCCGTGGCGGCCGGCAGGGTGCGGCGTCCGGCCAGGAGGAGCGGGGCGTCCTGCCGCGCCGCGGCCGGCCCGGCCGAGAGCGCGTCGGTGAAGACCTCGCCGGAGGTGACGAAGACCGTCCGGGCGCCGGACGGGTACTCGGCGCGGGACAGGGCCGCCGCCACGTCGTACCGCGTGTCGCCGCCGACCCGCGAGACCGTGGCTCCCCCGACCGCTCCCCGGATGGCGTCGAGGACGCCGTCGGACACGGTCGGCGGCCCGCCGACCACCGTGACCCGCGTCGGCGCCAGGCGCTGCAGCTCGCGACGGGTCGCGTCGGGCAGCGTGTCGTCCCGGGTGAGCAGGAGCGGCGCACCGGCCCGCCCGGCGACCGGCCCGGCGGCGAGGGCGTCGGCGAAGACGAGCCCGCTCGCCACGTAGACCTCGCGGGCACCCCCGGGGTACGTGGCCGCACTGATGCCGGCCGCCGCCGCGTAGCGGTCCGCGCCGCCGACCCGCGTCACCGACCCGGTGGCGGGCCGGATTCGGAGCACGCGGTCGTCGGTCCCGTTGGACGTCGTGACGTAGAGGTCGCCGCCCGGTCCGCTGACGGCGGCGCGCAGCCGGCCGTAGGCGCCGTCGTACAGGCGCTGCGCGAGGGTCGCGGTGGTCGACCCGGCGATCTCGAAGCGGCGCAGCTCGGTGTCCTTGAGCGTCGGCACGACGAGGTCGCCGGCGAAGTCCGCCCACTGCGCACCGTGGACGAAGGTCGCACCGGAGGTCGCGACCGTCGGCATCCCCGACGCCCACGCCGGGTCGCGGTAGGCGCTCGCCGCGCCGCAGCTCGTCGAGGTGGCGTTGCGTCGACCCGCGCCGGTGTAGCAGGGCCAGCCGTAGTTGCCCCCGGCGACGATCCGGTTGACCTCGTCGTCGGTGTTCGGCCCGTGCTCCACCTCCCAGACCTCGCTCGTGCCGGGACGCAGGGCGATGCCCTGCGGGTTGCGGTGCCCCATCGACCACACCGCGCCGCGTGACCCGGCGATGACCGGGTTCGACGACGGCACGCCGCCGCTGCGGGTGAGGCGCAGGATCTTGCCGTTGAGGCTGTGCCGGTCCTGCGCGAGGCCGTCGACGCCGGCGTCGCCCATGCCGAGCCAGAGGTAGCCGCTCTGGTCCATCTCGAGCGAGCAGCCGTCGTGCCGGTTGCTGGCCGCCATCCCGCTGCGCAGGACGGTCGGGCCGGACCACGAGCCCCCCGAGGAGACGGTGTAGCGCAGCAGCTGGTTGACCCAGCCGTTGCTGCCCGCGTAGTCCCGTGACGCGCAGACGTACACGTAGGGGTGGTCGCGGAAGTCGACGTCAACTGCGACCCCCATGAGGCCCGACTCGTCCACGGACCGCACGCTCGGCACGGTGACGGTCCGCTGGAGCGCGGCACCCGGGGCACCGTCCGCGTAGACGCGGATGCGGCCCGGTCGCTCGGTGACGACCATCTGGCCCGTCGGGAGGAACGCGACGTCCCACGGGATGGTCAGCCCGGAGGCGACCGTCGAGACCGTGAGGGAGGGCGCGGCGGCCGCGAGCGACGGCGCCGCGGCCGCGGTGGCCGACGACGTGCCCGGGGACGCCACCGCACCGGGCGCGGCCGCGACGAGCGACCCCCCGAGCAGCGTGCAGGCGGCCGCACACGCGAGCAGTCCCCGACGGCGTCGGGACGGAGCGGAGGACGGCACGGGACCCGGGCGCGACGTCGCGCGGTCAGCCGGCACGGGACGATGGATGCGGAGCACGGATGCCTCCTGCCGTCGGCGGTGCCGTCACCCTACGGCGGCCGGGCACCGTCCGCCTGCCGGGCGTCCCGCGTGACGACGACCTCGGTGACGCCGAGCACCGGCCGCCCGAGGACCGACCCCGCGGACGCCTGCCACGCACGGACCCCCGGCACGGTGCCGAACGGTGCGCCGGCCGCCGCCCGGACCGTGCGCTCGTAGGCGCCGAGGCGGTGGCGGGCGACGTCGACCGGTGGGCCGGCGCCGACCCGCAGCGTGAGCCAGGACGCGCGGGCCGGGTTGGGGGCGAGGTCGAGCGTCGGCACCGGGTCGTCGGCGTGCTCGACGGACAGGACGCGCACGTCGTCGGGTACCGGCACCAGCCCGACCGGTGCGCCGGTGGTCAGGACGTGGGTGACCCGGTGCCCGCGGCGGAAGCCCGCGTCGGCGGCGAGCGACGCGGCGTGCAGGCCGCCCTGGCTGTGCCCGACGAGGACGACCGGCTCGTCCGCGAGCCGTCCGGGTGGCAGGGAGCGTCGCCGCGCGGAGCCCGCGCGGGCCACGTCGAGCGCGGCGGTCACCCCGGTGCCGGCGAGCGTCGCGTCGCCGGTGACGGCGGTGAGGTCGGTCGTCAGGTCGAAGGGCTGGGGCCCGGCCCGGGGGGACCACGACTGCGTGCCCGGCACGACGACGACCCAGGCCGACCCGCCGCCCGGCGCCGCGACCTCGACGACCCGCACCCGCCCGCCGTCGAGGTCCTCGCCGAGCGCCACGAGGTCGCCCGGGCCGGCGAGCGTGCGGGGCGTCCACCGCGGCGGCACCTCCTCGACCACCACCCGGGAGCCCGTCTCGTCGAACCACCCGACCGAGGCGGCCCGCGCGACCCCGGAACCCACGCCCGCGAGGGCCGCCGTCGCGAGGTCCTCGGCCCCCGCGTACGCGACGGCCGCGAGCCGCAGCCGGACCGCCAGGGCGTCGAGGGCGAGCGCCTCGCCCCAGAGACCGGCCGGCCCCGCCACCCGCGCCGCGTCGGCCTCGACCCCGACCCACGCGGCGAGCACGCCGACCCCCGGCAGCCCGCCCCGGCCCACCCGCGCCGCCAGCCGGGCCGCGCCGCCACCGATGGCCGACCCCTCGTCGCGCAGCACCTCGGCGGTCGACGCCAGGCCACCGGCCCAGGCCAGCAGGGCCTCGGACCGCACGGCCACCCGCGTCACGAGGCCCTCCCCAGCCCGTCGTCCGCCGAGGCCCGCAGGGCCGACGCGAGGGCGCGCAAGGAGCGCGCCAGCCACGCGAGCTCGTCGACGAGGGCCGCCAGCCGGGTGCGGCGCTCCTCGACCGCCGCGCGCAGGGCGTCCGCCGCCGGGCCCTCCCACCACTCGCCCGACGCCCGCGCCAGGGCGCCCGCGCGCACCCCGACGACCTCGACCGCCTCCTCGACCCGCCGGGCCAGCGCCTCGACCTCCACCACGTCCACCGCGGCCTCCTCCCGTGTCTCCTGCCCCGACCCCACCCCACGACCCGTGCCCGCACCAGCACCGGCGCCCGGTCTGTGGACGAGCGCCCGCGCACCGGCGCCCTGTGGACGAGCGGCACCACGTAGCGTGGCGCCATGCCCCACCACGACCTCGTGATCATCGGCAGCGGCTCGGGCAACTCGCTCCTCACCCCGGAGCTCGAGGGCCTCGACGTCGCGATCGTCGAGAAGGGGACCTTCGGGGGGACCTGCCTCAACGTCGGCTGCATCCCCACGAAGATGTTCGTCCTCCCCGCCGACCGCGTCGTCGAGGCCGAGGACGCCCACCGGCTCGGGGTGACCTTCGAGCCGCCGCAGGTCGACTGGCCGGCCATCCGCGACCGCGTCTTCGGGCGGATCGACCCGATCTCGCACGGTGGCGAGGACTACCGCGCCGGCCAGGAGCACGTCACCCTCTACCGCTCCCGGGCGCGCTTCACCGGTCCCCGCGCCCTCGTCCTCGACTCCGGCGAGGAGGTGAGCGCCGAGCGCGTCGTCGTCGCTGCGGGCAGCCGCCCCGTCGGCCTCGCCCTCGAGGGCCTGACCGGCGCGGACCCCGCGCACGGCGTGCACACCTCCGACACCGTCATGCGCCTCGACGCCCTCCCCGCGCGGATGGCCGTCGTCGGCGGCGGCTTCGTGGCCTGCGAGATGGCCCACGTCTTCTCGGCGCTCGGCGTCCACGTGACGCAGGTGCAGCGCTCGGGCCGGCTGCTCATGGCCGAGGAGTACGAGGTCTCCGAGCGGTACACCGAGGTCGCACGCTCGCGCTACGACGTGCGCCTGTCGACGACCGTCACGAGCGCCGAGCACGTCTCGGGCGTCTGGCGGCTCGGCACCGAGGGGCCCGAGGGCCCCGCGCACGTCGAGGCCGAGGTCGTGCTCCTCGCCGTCGGCCGCCGCCCCAACAGCGACCTCCTCGATGCGGCCACGGGTGGCCTCGACACCCACCCCGACGGGCGGCTCGTCGTCGACCGGCAGGGGCGCACGAGCGTCCCGCGCGTCTGGGCCCTCGGCGACATCAGCTCCGAGCACCAGCTCAAGCACGTCGCCAACGGGGAGGCGCGGATCGTCGCCCACAACCTCGCGGTCGACCTCGGCCGGCTCGACGGCCCGCCGCACGAGGCCGACGACCGCCCCGTGCCCCACGCCGTCTTCGGTCACCCCCAGGTCGCCTCGTTCGGCCCGACCGCGGCGCAGTTGCAGTCCGACGGCACCGAGTTCGTCACGTACACGCAGAAGGTCGGCGACGTCGCCTACGGCTGGGCGCTCGAGGACACCACCGGGGTCCTGACCCTCCACGCGTCACCGGACGGTCGCCTCCTCGCGGCGCACATGGTCGGCCCCCAGGCGTCGAGCATCGTCCAGCCCCTCGTCCAGGCGGCGAGCTTCGGCCAGCACGTGCACGACGTCGCGCGCGGGCAGTACTGGATCCACCCGGCCCTCGCCGAGGTCGTCGAGAACGCGCTGCTCGGGCTGCCGCTCGAGCGCTGAGCGCGGCGGGCGGGGTCGGCGCGGACCTCAGCGCGCCGGGCTCGGCGGCCGGTCGGTGAGGCAGTGGACGCGGCCGACCGGGTCGAGCAGCACCGTCCAGAACGAGCGCTCCTCAAGCACCACGGCGCCCGCGGCGACGTGCCGCGCGGTGTCCGAGGCCCGGTCCGCGCACGCGAGGTCGACGTGCCCGCGCACCTCCCCGTCCTCCTCGCCGAGGGTCTGCAGCAGCATGCGCGCCGGCATCGCGGCGCCGGCGCTGACGGAGGCGTACCCGGGCTCGTCGGAGGCCCGCCAGGTCCAGCCGGTCAGCCTCTGCCAGTACGCGTTCTCCGCCTCCCACCGCGAGCTCGGCACGTCGAGGCAGCACTGGTCGAGGATGCTGGTCAACCCGTCGCGCGGCTGGCCCCCACGGCCGGCCCGACCGTCCCACGTCGTGAGGCAGTGGACGAACCCGCCGGGCGAGCGCAGGACGACGACGGTGTCGCCGATGGCCCCCACGCGCGTGGCCCCCAGCGCCTCGGCCCACGATGCGGCGAGGTGCACGTCCTCGACGTCGAGGTCGAGGTGCACTCCCCCGCGACCGGCGTCGACGGCCTGCAGCTTGATCCACGGGTCGCCGTGCGGCGGTGCGAGGGTGGCGAACTCGTCGCGCTCGCCGCGCCGGTCGACGACCTCCTGACCGGTCACCTCGGACCAGAAGGCCCAGGACCGCTCGGCGTCGCCGCGCGGAGTGTCGAGGAAGAGCCAGACCCACCGGACGGCCGCGCCGTCGGGGACCTCGTCGTCCGTGGTGGCTCCGGTCATGTGGGCACTCCCGTCAGGTGGGTGTGGGCGGCCGCGATGCGCTCGCGCCACCACTCGGTTCGTTCCGGCGGCGCCGCCCAGCGCTCGAGCAGCCCCGGGTCGGCGGCGACGTGCCGAACCGGCAGCGCGCCGCCGGCGGGCGCCATCGGCTCGGTCGTCACGTCGCCGGCGAGCAGGGCGACCGTGCCGAGCCCGCAGGCGAACGGCAGGTCGGGGAGGGCCGCGGCGAGCGCGACGCCGGCCGCCATCCCGACGCTCGTGTCGAGCGCGGACGACACGACCGCGGGCAGCCCGCAGGCCTCGACGACCTCGAGCGCCTGCCGCACACCACCGAGGGGCGCGACCTTGACGACGACGACGTCCGCGGCCTCGAGGTCGCGCACACGTAGCGGGTCCGACGCCTTGCGGATGGACTCGTCGGCCGCGACCGGGACGTCGAGCCCGCGACGGCCGAGGAGGAGCCGCAGGTCACGCAGCTCCTCGACGGTGGCGCACGGCTGCTCGGCGTACTCGAGGTCGTAGCGGGCGAGCCGGCCGAGGACCTGCGCGGCCTCCTCGACCCCCCAGCCCCCGTTGGCGTCGACCCGGATGCGGCCGCTGCGCCCGAGCACGGACCGCACGGCGGCGACCCGGTCGACGTCGGCGGCGGACGGCTGGCCGCGCTCGGCGACCTTGACCTTCGCGGTCGTGCAGCCGGGGAAGCGCGCGAGGACCCCGGCCACCTCGTCGGGCGGGACGGCCGGGACGGTGGCGTTGACGGGCACGCTGTCGCGCAGCGGCTCCGGCCATCCCGTCCACGCGGCCTCGATGCCGGCGGCCAGCCAGCGCGCCGCCTCGGCCGGACCGTACTCGAGGAAGGGCGCGAACTCCCCCCACCCGCGGGGTCCCCGCAGGAGCGCCGCCTCGCGGACGAGGACCCCCCGGAAGGGCACCCGCATCGGGACGGCGACGACGTGGACGCCGGCGAGGACCTCCGGCAGGGCTGCGACCGTCACCGCACCACCGTAGGACGGACCGCGCGCCACGCTCAGTCGCCCGTGACGACCTTCACCAGCTCGTTGGCCGCGAGCGCGACGAAGGCGACGGCGGTGATCCCCATCCAGAGGTTCGACCACCACTTGTTGCGCCACTCGCGCGGCACCCGGTCGGTGTTGAGCAGCCAGATGAGCGTCACGGCGAGGAACGGCATGAAGAACGCCCCGAGGACGCCGTAGGCGAGCAGCAGCCAGACGGGGCGGCCGACGAGGATGAGCGCGATCGGCGGCAGGGTCAGCCAGAGGATGTACGCGCGGTACCAGCGGCCGCCGATGCCGCGCTCGGGCGCGTCCTCGGGCAGCCTGCGGACGTGACCGACGAAGTCGGCGAACATCAGGCTGACGCCGTTCCAGACGCCGAGGAGCGAGGACATGGCGGCGGCCCAGAAGCCGACGAGGAAGACCTTGCTCGCCCACGTGCCGTACCGGTCGTCGAGGACGTTCGCGAGGTCGAGGAGCCCCTGGTCGCCGGTCTGCACGGCGATCTTCGCGGAGTAGAGCAGCTCGGCCCCGACGATGAGCGTGGCGACGACGAAGATGCCGGTGACGATGTACGCGACGCGGTTGTCGAGGCGCATGACGCGCATGAACCGCGGTGTCGTCCATCCCTTCTCGCGGATCCAGTAGCCGTAGGCCGCGAGCGTGATGGTGCCGCCGACGCCGCCTGCGACCGAGAGCACGTTGACGACCGACCCGGCGGGCACGGTCGGCACGAGCCCGACGAGCAGGTCCGGGAGGTTGGGGACGGTCAGCACCGCGGCGCCGACGACGGTGACGAACATCAGGCCGACGAGCGCGGCGCAGAGCTTCTCGAAGAGCTCGTACCGGCCGAACCAGACGAGCAGCGCGCCGACCAGGCCGGACCCGATGCCCCACACCGGGACCGACACGGCGGGGAACAGCGAGTGCAGCGGGAGCCCGGTGCCGGCCATCGCCGCGGCGCCGTAGACGAAGCCCCAGACGACGATGTAGGGACCGAAGTAGAACGTCGTCCAGCGGCCGAGGCTCGACCACCCCTCGTAGATCGTCGAGCCCGTCGCGAGCGTCCACCGGCCGGCGCCCTCGACGAGGACGATCTTCATGAGGCAGCCGACGACGACGGCCCACAGCAGGGCGTAGCCGTACTTCTGCCCGGCGACGAGGGTGGCGACGAGGTCGGCCGCCCCGACGCCGGTGGCGGCGACCACGAGGCCCGGCCCGACGAGACGCCATCGCGGCGAGGAACCGGACTCGGACTGCTGGGGCGGCGAGGTCGTCGTCGACATGCGTCCTCACCCTGCCCGATGACGCCGCCGGTCGGGGCTTTCGGCGTCAGCCGGTGCCGGGGCCCACCGCCCGCTCGCGCAGCCCGAGCGCGCGGTCCCGCATCGCCACCACCCGCCGCCGGAACCGTCCGAGCAGCAGGGCCGGGTCGCCGAGCGGGAGCACGTCGGGGCTCTGCGCCCCGTGGTACCCGTTCCACGAGAAGCCGGCCGGGCCGCCGCCCACCGCGTGCGCGAGGGACGTCGCGCGGCTGCTCGGCGACGACGTCAGGCCGAAGGCCTCCTGCACCGCCCGGGAGCGCAGCGGCCGGCCCGCCCCGGCGAGGTCGTTGCCGCGCGCCACGGCCCAGAGGACGGCGGCCGCGGTCGCCTCCGGGCGGTCCGTCCGCAGCACGGCGCCGGGCGTCTCGTGCACGACCCGGGCCAGCAGCCGTCGACACGCGGTCAGCCCCTCGGGCCCGAGCAGCTCGAGCACCGGCCCGGTCATCGAGGCGTCGACCGACTGCGCCCGGGCGCGCACGTGGTCCGCCACCCCGTCGAGCACCAGGACCTCCTGCGGGAGGGGTGTGTCGGTGAGCGTCGCGAGCGCCTCCTCCCCGCCGACGACGGTGGCGAGCCACGCCAGCTGGAGCTCGTGCCCGGGAGGGGTCGGCGGGGCGGGGGCCGCGCGCCACGCGTCCTCGAGCTCGAGCGCGGCACACTCGTACTTGCTCCCGCGCGCCGGGCGTTGGACGACGTCGACGACCCGGTCCCCGACGAGGACGATGCTCGTCACCCGGTCACGGCGCGTGGAGAGGAGGTCGACGTCCGACACCCGGCCGGCCGACCGGCCGTACGGCGCGTCCCACGCACCGCCCCACCCGTCGCCGGTCGGCTCGTCGTCGCGCCACCGGTCCGGTCGCAGCACCCCGTCGAGGTCCTCCTCCCACCGTCGGCCACCCCGCGGCTCCGGCCATCCGTCGACCATCCTCGTCACCCCGTCCCCGGCTCCCGGACGCCACCGGCGTCCTGGACCGACCGTGCCACGGAATCGCCACCGGGCCGCGGGGTTTTCCACAGGCCCCTCCCGGCTACCCTTGCCGCCGTGAGCGCGATCCCCGGTGTCAGCGAGACCTTCGACCCCTCGGCGTGGGAGGACGTGCCCGGCTTCGAGGACCTCACCGACGTGACGTACCACCGCGCGGTCGGGCTCGGTTGTGTCCGAGTCGCGTTCGACCGGCCCGAGGTGCTCAACGCGTTCCGGCCGCACACCGTCGACGAGCTGTACCGGGTCCTCGACCACGCCCGCCGCACCGCCGACGTCGGCGTCGTCCTCCTGACCGGCAACGGCCCGACGCCGCGCGAGGGCCAGTCGGCGCGCACGGACGGCTGGGCGTTCTGCACCGGCGGCGACCAGCGCATCCGCGGCCGATCGGGCTACCAGTACGCCGAGGGCGAGACCGCCGACACCGTGGACGAGCGCCGCGTCAAGGCCGAGGGCGGGCGGCTGCACATCCTCGAGGTGCAGCGACTCATCCGGACGATGCCGAAGGTCGTCGTCGCCGTCGTGGGCGGCTGGGCGGCCGGCGGCGGTCACAGCCTCCACGTCGTCTGCGACCTCACCGTCGCCTCCCGCGAGAACGCCCGCTTCAAGCAGACCGACGCCGACGTGGGCTCGTTCGACGGCGGCTACGGCAGCGCGTATCTCGCGAAGATGGTGGGGCAGAAGTTCGCCCGCGAGATCTTCTTCCTCGGCCGGGAGTACACCGCCGAGGACATGCACCGGATGGGCGCCGTCAACATCGTCGCCGACCACGCCGAGCTCGAGGCCACCGCGCTCGAGCTCGCCCGCGACGTGATGTCGAAGTCGCCCCAGGCGCAGCGGATGCTCAAGTTCGCCTTCAACCTGCTCGACGACGGGCTGATGGGCCAGCAGGTGTTCGCCGGCGAGGCGACGCGGCTCGCGTACATGACCGACGAGGCCGTCGAGGGGCGCGACCAGTTCCTCGAGAAGCGCGACCCCGACTGGTCGCCCTTCCCCTGGTACTTCTGAGATCCCGAGACCCCCGAGACCCCGGCCCCCTGACCCCAGGACGACCATGTCGACGACGACCGCCCCCACGACCGACGAGCGTGGGCTCGCCCGCGTCGCCCAGACCTTCGCCGCGTTCACCGAGAAGTGGTTCCCCGACGCGTGGGTCTTCGCCGCGCTCGGCGTCGTCATCGTCTCGGTCGCCGCGCTGGCCAACGGGTCCACGCCGGCCGCCGTCGTCGAGACCTTCGGCACCGGCTTCTGGGACCTGACGGCCTTCACGCTCCAGATGGCGATGGTCGTCCTCACCGGCTACGTCGTGGCGACCGCTCCCCCGGTGGCCCGGCTCATCGAGGCGCTCGCCCACCTGCCGAACGACCCGCGCCGCGCGGTGGCCTTCGTCGCGTTCCTGTCGATGAGCGTCTCGCTGCTCAACTGGGGCCTGTCGCTGATCTTCGGCGGCCTGCTCGCCCGGGCCGTCGCCCGCCGCGAGGACCTCACCGTCGACTACCGCGCGCTCGGTGCCGCCGCGTTCATGGGCCTGGGCGCCGTCTGGGCGCTCGGCCTGTCGTCGTCGGCCGCCCAGCTCCAGGCCACGCCGGCCTCGCTGCCCGCGCCGCTGCTCGAGATCACCGGCGTCCTGGACTTCGGGAAGACCATCTTCACGTGGCAGTCGATGGTCTCGGCGCTGCTCCTCATCGTCCTCACCACCGTCATCGCGTGGGCGTCCTGCCCGCGCGGCGCGTCGGTCCGCACGGCGCAGGACATGGGCATCGACACCGAGGACCTGCCCGAGGCGCCGCCGGAGCGCGAACGTCCCGGCGAGTGGCTCGAGTACTCGCGCGTGCTGCCGGTCCTGCTCGGGGTCATCACGCTCGGCTGGCTCGTCGGGCAGCTGCTCGAGAAGTCCGCCGTCGCCGTGCTCAGCAGCCTCAACGGCTACCTGCTCGTCTTCCTCGTCCTCGGGCTCGTCCTGCACGGCACGCCGCGCCGCTTCCTCATGGCCGTCCAGAAGGCCGTGCCCGCCACGGCCGGCATCCTCGTGCAGTTCCCGCTCTACGCGGCGATGGCGGCCGTCCTCACCAAGGCGGAGGGCCGCGGCGGCGAGACCCTCTCGGACCACCTGTCCTCGATCTTCACCTCGTTCGGCGGGGGCGGCGGGTTCGCCGTCGCGCTGGCCGTCTACACCGCCGTGCTCGGCATCCTCGTGCCCTCCGGCGGCGGCAAGTGGCTCGTCGAGGCGCCGTACGTGATGCAAGCGGCCACCGACGTGCAGATGAACCTCGGCTGGACCGTCCAGATCTACAACATGGCCGAGGCGCTGCCCAACCTCGTCAACCCGTTCTTCATGCTGCCGCTGCTCGCCGTGCTCAAGCTGCGCGCCCGCGACCTCGTCGGGTTCACGTTCCTGCAGTTCGCGATCCACCTGCCGGTGGTGCTCCTGCTCGTGTGGCTGCTCGGCAACACCTTCGACTTCGTGCCCGCCGTCCAGCCGTAACCGGCACTCCCTCAGCCGGACCCGCCGAGGTCGACGTCGTAGGCGGCGTAGACGAGGTCGGACCCGCGCTGGCGGTGGCGCACGAGCCGGCCGAGCAGCTGTGTCGCCGCCTCGCGGTGGGCGCGCACGGCGTCGTCGTCGGCGAGCCCTTCGTCGCGCTCCTCGAGGAGCCGCTCGACCTCGGCGACGACCTCGACGTGGTCGTCGAGCTGGCGGGCCACGTCGTGCGCCAGCCGCGGGGCGCGGGTGCGCAGGTCGGCGTAGAGGCCGTCGGGCGCCTCGGTCAGCGCGACGTGGTCGCGCAGGTCGTGGGCGAGCTCGGTCAGCGCGGCGCGCACCCGGCGCCGCCACACCGGCCCGAGCCCCACCGGCAGCGCGAGCGCGGCGTCGAGGGCGGCCATCGACTCCCCGAGCTCGGCGCGGTGCGCGCGCAGGCGCTCCAGGTCCGTCGTCGTGGTCCCGAGCATCCGGCCACCTCCTCGCGCTCGCCCCATGGTCCCGCGGGACGCCGCGGATGACCAGCCCGGGGCGGCGACGGGTCGCCGCCGTGCGCCTCGGTACCGTGACCCGCATGGACGTCGAGCCGCTGCCCGTGCCGGCGGGCGAGGAGGCCGTCGCGGTCCTCCCCCGGCTGCGCCGGGCCCTCGCCGGCGGCGGAGCGGTCGCGCCCTACGTCGCGGGGTCGGAGCCGCCGCAGCTGCCCGCGCGGGCGGCCGCGGCCGACGACCTCGCCGTCGTCGTCGGCACCTCCGGCTCCACCGGCGCACCGAAGCTCGCGATGCTCGGGGCCTCCGCGCTGGGTGCCAGCGCCCGCGCCACCCACGAGCGGCTCGGGGGCCCCGGCCAGTGGCTGCTCACGCTGCCCGCCGGCCACGTCGCCGGCCTCCAGGTCCTCCTGCGCGGGCTCGACGCCGACACCGAGCCGGTCGCCACGGACCTCTTCGCCGGCTTCACGCCCGGCGCCTTCGTCGCGGCCGTGCGCCGGATGGACCCGCGCCACCGTCACTACACCTCGCTCGTCCCCACCCAGCTCGTCCGGCTGCTCGCCGACCCCGCCGCGACCCACGCCCTGACGACGCTGCACGGCGTCCTCGTCGGCGGCGCCGCCACTCCTCCGGTGCTGCGCCGTCGGGCCGAGGCGGCGGGCGTCCGCGTCCTCACGACCTACGGGATGAGCGAGACCTGCGGCGGCTGCGTCTACGACGGCACTGCCCTGCGCGGCGCGGAGGTCCGGCTCGACGACGACGGGCGCATCCGGCTCGGCGGCGCCACGCTCGCGCACGGCTACCTCGGGCGGCCGGACCTCACCTTCCGGGCCTTCGAGGTCGACCACGACGGCTCGCGGTGGTACCGCACCGACGACGCCGGGCACCTCGACGACGAGGGCCGCCTCCACGTCGACGGCCGGCTCGACGACCTCGTGACGACCGGCGGCCTCAAGGTCGCACCGCGCGTCGTCGAGGAGGCGGCGCTCGAGCACGTCCCCGGCGTCCTCGAGGCCGTCGTCGTCGGCACGCCGGACCCCGAGTGGGGGCAGGCGGTCAGCCTCCTCGTCGTGCCGGCGCCCGACGCGCGTCCGCTCTCGCTCGCCGAGGTGCGCGACCTCCTGCGCCCCCACCTGCCGGCGCACGCCCTCCCGCGGCGGGTCACCGCGGCGGGCTCCGTCCCCCTGCGCGGGCCGGGCAAGCCGGACCGGGCCGCGGTGGCCGCGCTCTTCCCCGTGGGAGGATGACGGGGTGCTGCGGTTCCTGCCCGTCGTCCTCAGCCTCGCGCTGACGGTCTGGACCCTCGTCGACTGCATCCAGACCGACGACGGGTCCGTCCGGAACCTGCCCAAGATCGCCTGGATCCTCCTCATCCTGCTCTTCCCGGTCGTCGGGCCGGTCGCCTGGCTCGTCGCCGGGCGCCCCGCCGGGCCGCTCCTCGGGGGCGGTCGGCCGGGCCGCGGCACCCCCGGGCCGACGCGGCGCCCGCCGCGCGGCCCCGACGACGACCCCGACTTCCTCAAGGGACTCTGACCGACCGATGGCCACTCTCGCCCAGTGGGTGGCGGGCGCCCGCCCGCGCACCCTGCCCGCCGCCGTCGCCCCCGTCGTCCTCGGCACCGCCGCCGCCCTGCGCGTCGGCGAGGCGGACGCCGGGCTCGCGCTGCTCGCCCTGCTCGTCGCCCTCGCGCTGCAGGTCGGCGTCAACTACGCGAACGACTACTCCGACGGCATCCGCGGCACCGACGAGGTCCGCTCGGGCCCGGTGCGGCTCGTCGGCCAGCGACTCGCCGACCCGCGCAACGTCAAGGTCGCGGCCTTCCTGTCCTTCGGGGCGGCCGGCGTCGTCGGGCTGGCGCTCGTCGCGCTCTCGCAGGCCTGGCTGATGCTCCCGCTCGGCGCGCTGGCCGTCCTCGCGGCGTGGCGGTACACCGGCGGCGACAACCCCTACGGCTACCGCGGCCTCGGCGAGGTCTACGTCTTCGTGTTCTTCGGCCTCATGGCGACGCTCGGCACGGAGTACACCCAGGCCGGGGCGGTCTCGTGGTTCGGCCTCGCGGGCGCCGTCGGCGTCGGGGCCATCGCCTCGGGCATCCTCGTCGCGAACAACCTGCGCGACATCCCGACCGACGTCGAGCACGGCAAGCGGACCCTCGCGGTGCGGCTCGGCGACGCCCGGACCCGGATGTTCTACGTCGGGCTCGTCGGGGTGTCGGTGCTGGCTCTGCTCGTCATGGCCCTCGGGCAGCCGTGGGCGCTGCTCGGCCTGCTCGCGCTCGTCGTGGGGTGGCGCGGGGTGCGGGTCGTGCGCGCCGGCACGACCGGGCCCGGGCTCATCCCGGTGCTCGCCGCGACGGGGCTGTACGAGGTGGCCTACGCCGTCCTCGTCCTCGCCGGCGTCGCCCTCGGCCGCGCCCTCACCTGACCCTCCCGCCCCACCCGCCTCGACATGTCGGGGTCGCCCCGACATGTCCACGAGACACGAGCTCGGAGCCGGGGTCTCGTGGACGAACCCCCGTGTCGAGGTGATGCTGGACCGCCGGAGGGTCGCGTTTCACCTCGACCGGGCGCATCCACCTCGGATCGAGGTGTCCGGCCACCACCGGACGCCGGCGGCATACCTCCACCCACCCAGACGTCGACTTCTTGCGAGTTCCGCCGCTCGACGCGCCGTCCGGCGGCGTGTCGAGCGGCTCAACTCGCAAGAAGTCGGATGCTCTCCACCGTCGTGCGCGGGTCGAGGTGAAGAGAGACCACGAGAAGGTCGGGTTTCACCTCGACCGGGCGAGACGGGTCAGCGGAAGTCGTCGTCCTCGGCAGCGGTCTGACGCGCCGCCGTCGACGGCCGGACGGTGACCTCCTCGTCCTCGGCCTGCTCGTCGGTGCGCCGGTCGCCGCCCTTCTCGCGGCGGGCGGCGGCGCGCCGCTCGATGGTCTCGGACAGCTGCGTCGAGTAGTCCTGGCGGAAGCGCCGCAGCGCCACGTACGAGATGGCCATCGACGCCAGGGCCGCGAGGACGACGAGGAGCAGCAGCTGCTCCTCGGACCGCAGCCCGGCCAGCCACAGCGCGAGGACGCAGCCGAAGAAGATGAGCAGGCGCAGGACGGTGTAGCGCAGGAAGGCGTTCATCGAGCGGGGTCCCTCACATGCCCGAGTAGGAGTGCTGGCCGACGAAGAACACGTTGACCACGGCGAAGTTGAGCAGCACGCAGACGAACCCGGCGAGCGAGATCCACACGGCGTTCTGGCGCTTCCAGCCGGTCGTCGCGCGGGCGTGGAGGTAGGCCGCGTAGACGGTCCAGATGACGAAGCTCCAGACCTCCTTCGGGTCCCAGTTCCAGTAGGAGCCCCAGGCCTGGCGGGCCCAGATGGCGCCGGCGATGACGGTGAAGGTCCACATCGGGAAGGCGACGATGTGCGTCGCGTACGTCAGCCGCTCCAGCGCGCGGGCCGTGGGCAGCCGCCGCATGAAGGCCGCGCGGCCGGTCGCCCCGCCCTCGCGCGCCTCGACGCGGTCCTGGATGAGGTAGAGGATGCCGAGCGAGGCGCCGATGGTGAACACCGCGACCGACATCGTCGCGACCGTGACGTGGATGGCCAGCCACACCGAGCGCAGCGACGGCATCAGCTCGGAGGCGTCGGTGTACCAGACGGTGATGGCCGCGCCGAGGACGAGCAGCACCGGCCCGGTGACGAACAGCCCGAGCCAGCGCAGGTCGCGCCGCGTGGACCACCCGACGTAGGCGAGCAGCGTGAACATCGCCCCGACGATGGCGAACTCGTACATGTTGCCGAGCGGCCAGCGGTGCACCTCGAGCGCGCGCAGCACGACGCCGGCCACGACGAGCAGCGTCCCGAGGACGGTCAGCGAGTGCCCGATGCCGGCGGCCTTGCGCGCGCCGGCCGGCTCGTCGGCCTTCTCCTCCGGGACGACGGGCGCGTCGCCCGCCGGTGCGGACCCGCCACCGGCCGCGACGAGCTCGCGCTCGGGCGCCTCGACGGCGGCGGACTCCCGGGCGGGCACGACGCGGGCCAGGTAGAGGCCGTGCGCGAGCATCGCGAGGGTCAGCACGGCCATCGCCGAGTAGACGGACAGGTTCGACAGCTGCGCGAGCGTCAGGTCGGTCATCGGGTTCCTCCGGGTGCGGTGAGGACGGCGGCGACCTCGTCGGCCATCCCCTCGTCGTCGTCCTTGGCCAGGCCGCCGACGGAGACCACGGTACGACCCGTGCCCTCCTGCGGGCCAACCCGGACGAAGACCCGGCGGCGCCGGACGACGAGGCTGAGGACGAGCCCGGCGAGCGCGAGCAGCGCCGAGACGAGGGTGAGGGTCTTGCCGGGGTCGGTGCGGATCGACAGGCCGGCGAAGCGCTCGACCCCGTCGAAGGTGATCGAGCCGCGCCCCTCGGGCAGCTCGTAGGTCTGTCCGGGCTTGAGGAGGATGCGCAGCTGGTCGGCGCCGTCCTTGCCGGGCAGGGGCTTCATCTCGGCCGTGTCGAGCGTGTAGACCGACTGCGGGCCGCCACCGGGGAAGAGTGTCCCGCTGAACGCGGTGAGCGCCAGCTGCGGGTCGAGGGTGTCGGGGAAGGTCGAGTGCGGCCCGCGCTCGGAGTCGATGACACCCGTCGGCAGGAAGAACCCCGCGAAGCCGAGCTCGTCGGGCTGCGCCCCGGGCACCTTGATGGCGCCGACCGACGTGTAGTTGTTGTCCTGCGGGAGGAACGGGGTGGCCGAGGTGTAGATGGCCTTGCCCGCGGCGTTGCGCACGGTCACCTTCGGGGCGTAGCCGTTGCCGAGGAGGAAGACGCTGCCGCCGCCGGTCTCGAGCGGGTGGTTGACGGCGATCTCGCGCGCCTCGGTGCGGCCCTCGGGCGTCGTGAAGGTCGTGTACGCCCGGAAGTCGCGCGGCATCCCGAACTGCCCGCGGCCGGTGTCCTCGGTCTCGAACTTCACGTCGAGCCGGTCCAGGCGGATGGCGTACGGCGAGAGGTCGTTGACGTCGACCCACGGGCCGGGGCTGAAGGTGTCGTACGACGAGAGGCTGTTGGCGAAGGTGTCGCCGACGGGGACGATGACGTCGCCCTTCCACCCGAGCAGGTGACCCCACGCGACGCCGACGAGGACGCCGATGAGGGCGAGGTGGAAGACGAGGTTGCCGGTCTCCTTGAGGTAGCCCTTCTCGGCCGACAGCGAGGTGTCGTCGTGGGCGTGCACCCGGTAGCGCTTGGAGCGCAGCACGCCGCGGAGCCGCTCGCGCACCTCGTCCGGGGTGCCGTCGACGACCTCCTCGGTGTGCGCGGCGAGGCGCTCGAGGCGACGCGGGGCCCGCGGCGGCCGCGAGCGCAGCTGGTGCCAGTGGATGCGGCTGCGGGGCGCGACGCACCCGATGAGCGAGACGAACAGGAGGAGGTAGATCGCGGCGAACCACGGCGACGCGTAGACGGCGAAGAACCCGAGCTTGTCGAGGATGGGGCCGGCGGTCGGGTGGTCGGTGATGAACTGCGTCGTGCGCGCGGCGTCGATGGAGCGCTGCGGGAAGGTCGAGCCGGGGATGGCCGCGACCGAGAGCAGGAGCAGGAGGAACAGCGCGGTGCGCATGCTCGTCAGCTGCCGCCAGAGGAAGCGCAGCCAGCCGACGGCGCCGAGCCGCGGCTGCGTGACCGGCGTCCTGGGGGGCGTGCCGGACCCGGCGGTGACCTCGGTCGTCGGACGGTCGTCGGTCGTGCTCACAGGGACACCTCGAAGCCGGAGACGAGCTCGGTCTGGACCCAGCGGTTCATCGTCTCCCAGACGCCGGTGAGCATGAGCAGCCCGACCACGACGAGCAGGATGCCGCCGAGGAGCTGGATGGTGCGCATGTGCCGGCGCAGCCAGGCGGACGCGCGGCCGGCGCGGTCGAGCCCGGCCGCGACGAGCAGGAACGGCAGGCCCAGCCCGAGGCCGTAGGCGAGCGCGAGCGTGACCCCGCGGGTGACCTGGGCGTCGCCGGACGCGGTGGCCATCACGAGGACGGCGGCCAGGGTCGGTCCGGTGCAGGGAGCCCACCCCAGCGCGAACACCGCGCCGAGCAGGGGCGCCCCGAGCAGTCCGGCCCGCGGGCGCCAGTGGATGCGCACCTCGCGCTGGCTGCCGAGACCGACGAAGACCAGCCCCATGAGGACGACGACCGCGCCGCCGACCCGCAGCAGCACCTCGCGCTGCTCGACGAGGACGCTGCCGACGCCGGTGACGAAGATCGAGCCGAGGACGAAGACGACGGTGAAGCCGACGACGAACAACAGAGCCCCGGCGAGGGTGCGCCCGCGCGAGCGGTCGGCGGCGGACTCGCCGGTCAGCCCCGTGACGTAGCCGAGGAAGCCGGGGACGAGAGGCAGCACGCAGGGGCTCGCGAACGAGACGAGCCCGGCGAGCGCGGCGACACCGACCGCGAGCGGGAGCGCCCCGCTCGTCACGGTGTCGCCGGTGGCGGCGACGAGGCCGGCGGTCACTTCTCCGCGACCACGTCGTCGACGAGGCCGGAGAGGGTCGTGGCGTCGACGGGGCCGTTGACCCGGGCGGCGATGCGTCCCTCCCGGTCGAGCACGAGCGTGCTCGGCGTCGTCGGGGCCTTGCCCTGGAGGCGCAGGATGAGCAGGCCCGGCTTGTCGCTGAGGCTCGGGTAGGTGATGCCCGCCTTGTCGACGAACGCGGCGCCGCGCTCGGCCTCCTCGCGGAAGTCGATGCCCATGAACTGCACCGGCGCCTTCTTGGCCTGCTGCTCCTCCCAGGCCTTCTGGAGGTCGGGGGCCTCGGCGACGCACGGGGCGCACCAGGAGCCCCAGACGTTGAGGACGAGCACCTGCCCGCGGGTCGAGGCGATGTCCCATGCGGTGCCGTCGAGCAGCTGCCCGTCCATCGTCACCGGCTCCAGCCGGTCGGCGGCCGGGATGGTCTCGACGGCGCCGTCGCCGCTGATGTACCCCTTCTGGTCGCCGGCCTTCGCCTGCGCGGCCACCGAGTTGGGGTCGCTGCTGCAGCCGGCCAGCACGAGGGCGGCCAGGGCCACGGCACCGAGCGCGGCCCGGCGGGAGGGGGTCCGGCTCATGCGCCGGCCCCCTTCTGGGCGCGGGGCAGCAGCTGGGCGGCGGGCTCGGCGTACGACAGCGAGAGCAGCTCGTCGCCGAGGAAGGTCAGGGAGGTGAGGCTCGCGAGGGAGCACTCGCGGCGGGCGGGGTTGTGCACGAGGGGGCGTCCTTCGGTGGCGAGCCGGATCATCCAGATCGGCGCCTGGTGGCTGACGATGACCGCCTCGTGGCCGCGGGCGGCGGCCCGGGCGTCGACGATGGCGGCGCGCATCCGCTCGACGATCTCGCCGTAGGGCTCGCCCCATGACGGCCGCAGCGGGTTGAGCATCTTCGGCCACAGGCGCGGGTGGCGCAGCAGTCCCTGGCCGCCGGCGACCGGCAGGCCCTCGAACTCGTTGCCGGCCTCGAGGACCCGCTCGTCGAGGGTGACGGGGAGGTCGTGCGCGGCCGCGACCGGCGCCGCGGTCTCCTGCGCCCGCTCGAGGGGGCTGGAGACGACGTGGACGACGTCGTGGTCGGCGAGGTGCTCGGCGGCGAGCTCGGCCATGTGGCGCCCGAGCTCGGAGAGGTGGTAGCCGGGCAGCCGCCCGTAGAGGACCTGCCCGGGGTTGTGGACCTCGCCGTGCCGCAGCAGGTGCACGGTCGTGCGCTGCGGCTCGGCGGGGACGGCGCCACCGGCGGTCGGGGTCATGCTCGCGATTGTCGCAAACCCACCTGAGTGCCGCGGACGGGGTTCGACACCGCCGCGGCGACCCGGGGGGCGGTCAGCCGGCGGCCGCCGCGGCGGCGGCGCCGGGCAGGGCGTCGAGCACGCGCTGGACGGCCGCGTCGTCGTGCGCGGCCGAGACGAACCAGCACTCGTAGGCGCTCGGCGGCAGGTAGACGCCGGCCGAGAGCATCGCGTGGAAGAACCGGCCGAAGGCGGCCGTGTCCTGGTCGCGGGCGTCGTCGTAGTCGCGCACCTCGCCGTCGCGGAAGAAGACGGAGAACATCGAGGAGGCGTACTGGACGCGGTGCGCGACGCCGGCGGCCGAGAGCGCCTCGGACGCAGCGGTGCTGATGGCGCGGGACACCTCGTCGAGACGGGCGTAGACGGCGTCGTCGCAGTGCTGCAGCGTGGCGAGGCCGGCGGCGGTCGCGACGGGGTTCCCGCTGAGCGTCCCCGCCTGGTAGACCGGCCCGTCCGGCGCGAGGAGGGCCATGACGTCGGCACGGCCGCCGAACGCCGCGGCCGGGAAGCCCCCGCCCATCACCTTGCCGAAGGTCAGCAGGTCCGGGGCGAGGTCGAGTCCCTCGTGGCCCCACCAGCCGGCGCGGCTGCAGCGGAAGCCGGTCATCACCTCGTCCGAGACCAGGAGCGCGCCGTGCTGCGCGGTGACCCGGCGCAGCGCCTCGGTGAAGCCGGGCTGCGGGGCGACGACGCCCATGTTGCCGGCGGCGGCCTCGGTGATGACGCACGCGATCTGGTCGCCGCGGGCGGCGAAGAGCTCCTCGAGGGCGGCGACGTCGTTGTACGGCAGGACGACCGTCTCTGCGGCCATCTGCTCGGGCACGCCCGCGGAGTCGGGCAGCGCGAGCGTGGCGACGCCGGAGCCGGCGGCGACGAGGAGGGAGTCGACGTGGCCGTGGTAGTGCCCGGCGAACTTGACGACGAGCGGGCGGCCGGTGAAGCCGCGGGCCAGGCGGATGGCGCTCATCGTCGCCTCGGTGCCGCTGCTCACGAGCCGGACCTGCTCGACCGGAGCGACGCGGGCGACGATCTCCTCGGCGAGCGCGACCTCGTTCTCGCTCGGGGTGCCGAAGGACGTGCCGCGCGAGGCCGCGGTGTGCACGGCGTCGAGGACGGCCGGGTGGGCGTGGCCGAGGATCATCGGGCCCCAGCTGCCGACGAGGTCGACGTACTCGTGGCCGTCGGCGTCGGTGAGGTGCGGTCCCTCGCCGCGGACCATGAAGCGGGGCGTGCCGCCGACCGAGCGGAAGGCGCGGACCGGGCTGTTGACGCCGCCGGGGGTGACGGCGCGGGCCCGGGCGAGGAGGGCGGCGGAGGCCGGGGCCTCGTCAGCGGCGGCGGGGGCGGTGGAGGTGTCGGTCACCTCCCCATTGTCGGGTCAGCAGGGCTCGCAGGGGGATGCCGGGGTCGTCGGGTCGCTGGCGTACGCGTCGCGGACGGCCTCCATCGCCTCGCCGAGGGCGCGGAACTGGTAGGGCGTGAGGACGTCGACGAGGTGGCGGCGGACGCTGGTGACGTGCGCGGCGGCGAGCCGCTCGACGGCGCCGAGGCCCTCGTCGGTCAGCTCGAGGACGACGCCGCGGCCGTCGTCGGGGGCCGGGGTGCGGCGCACCCAGCCGCGGCGCTCGAGGCGGGCCGCGGTGTGCGTGACCCGGCTGCGCGACTGGACGATGAGCTCGGCGAGGGCGGACATCCGCAGCCGGCGGCCCTCGGCCTCCGAGAGCATCGAGAGCAGCTCGTAGTCCGAGAGGCTCACGCCCTCGCGGGAGAGGTCGCGGTCGAGGGCGACGTCGAGCTCGCGGTTGCCGCGCAGGTAGGCGCGCCACCACCGCTGCTCGTCGCTCGCCAGCCACCGGGTCGTCTCCACGGGTTCATCGTCCCACGACCCGGGAGGCGGAATACTCGGAGATGGTGCATAGTTGAAGCGTCAACTACCGCACGCCCCACCCTCTCGAAGGAGCACCACCCATGACCGACACCCTCACCGGCCTCTCCACCGGCACCTGGACCATCGACCCCACCCACACCGAGGTCGGCTTCGTCGCCCGCCACCTCATGGTGAGCAAGGTCCGCGGCTCGTTCACCGACGTCGCCGGCACCGTCGTCGTCGGTGAGTCCCTCGCGGACTCCACCGCCGAGGTCACCATCAAGACCGCCTCCGTCGCCACCGGCACCGCCGACCGCGACGGCCACCTGCGCAGCGGCGACTTCTTCGACTCCGAGAACCACCCCGACATGACCTTCCGCTCGACCTCGTTCGACGGCTCCACCCTCACCGGCGAGCTCACGATCAAGGGCGTCACCAAGCCGGTCTCGCTCGACGTCGAGTTCGGCGGCGTCGCGACCGACCCGTGGGGCAACGAGAAGGCGGCCTTCGAGGCCACCGGCGAGCTCGACCGCACCCAGTGGGGCCTCACCTGGAACGCGAACCTCGAGAAGGGCGGCGTCCTCGTCTCCGAGAAGATCAAGCTCGTCATCGACCTCCAGCTCGCCAAGCAGGCCTGAGCGAGGCCCCTCCCCGGTTCCGCTCCCTCCGGCGAGCCGCCCGGGCATCCCGTCGTGCAGGGACGACGGGATGCCCCACCCCGGACCGCCCGTCACGCACCGCGTGGCGGGCGGTCCGCCGTCCGGTCCGACCCGCGGCCCCGTCGGTGGCGGCCCGTAGCGTCCGCGGCATGACGGAGTGGAGCGAGGTCCTGGCCGGCGTCACGCAGGCGCTCGGCGGCGAGCGCGAGGCAGGACGGGCCCGGATGCTCGCCGCCTGGGAGGGGACCGGGTCCGGCGACCACGCCCATCGCTGCGTGCTGGCGCACTACCTCGCGGACCTCGAGCCCGAGCTCGTCGACGAGGTGGCGTGGGACGAGGTCGCGCTGCGCGAGCACGCGCACCTGGCCGACGACGCCCTGGCGCCGGTCGGCATCCCCTCGGCCGCGGCCCTCGCGCCCAGCCTGCACCTCAACCTCGGCGACGGCTACCGCCGCCAGGGGCGCGTCGTCGAGGCCCGTCGCGAGCTCGAGGCCGCCGAGACCGCGGCCCACCTGCTCGGCGACGACGGCTACGGCGAGCTCCTGCGCGGCGGCATCGAGCGCCTGCGCGCCCGCCTCGACGCCGGCGACGCCTGAGCCCGGCCCACGCCAGGCCGGCGCCCGCGAGGGGTGGCGACACGCGGACGAGCGAGGCCATCCCTCTGCGTGTCACCTCCTCTCGGCCGACCGCGACCGCCGGACGACCCCGCACGTGCGGGGTTGTCGCTGTCGGAACCCAGCACCCACCGCGAACAGCCCGCACGTGCGGGGTAATCGCTGTCCGACACCCGCTCCAACCGCGGAAAGCCCGCACGTGCGAGATGGTCGCGGTCACCGGCGAGGCTCCCCACGCCCACGAGCACTGACCCCGCGACCCGTCCGAGCGCGGGCTACACCGCAGTAACTGACGCTGCAGCGGCACGTACTGCGGTGTAGCCGGCACCCGAGGAGGGACGGGCGTCTGCGCTCAGAGGCGCTGGGCGGCCTCGATGGCGTGGTAGCTGAGGATGATGCTCGCGCCGGCGCGGCGGATGCCGAGCAGCGCCTCCATCATCACCCGCTCGCGGTCGACCCAGCCGCGCTCTGCGGCGGCCTCGATCTGGGCGTACTCGCCGGAGATCTGGTAGGCCGCGACGGGCACCGGCGAGACCGCGGCGGCCCCGGCCACGACGTCGAGGTGCGGGCCGGCGGGCTTGACCATGACGATGTCGGCGCCCTCGGCGATGTCGGCCTCGAGCTCGCGCAGCGCCTCCCGACCGTTCGCCGGGTCCTGCTGGTAGGTCGAGCGGTCCCCGACGAGCGAGGACTGCACGGCCTCGCGGAAGGGCCCGTAGAGCCCCGAGGTGTACTTCGCGGCGTACGCGAGGATCGCGGTGTCGGTGTACCCGGCGGCGTCGAGGGCCGCCCGGACGTACCCGACCTGGCCGTCCATCATCCCGGACAGGCCGAGGACGGGCGCGCCGGTCGCGGCCTGCGCGAGGGCCATCGACGCGTAGCGCTCGAGCGTCGCGTCGTTGTCGACCGAGCCGTCGGCCGCGAGCACGCCGCAGTGGCCGTGGTCGGTGAACTCGTCGAGGCAGAGGTCGCTCATGACGACGAGGTCGTCACCGACCGCCTCGACGACCCGCGAGAGCCCGACGTTGAGGATGCCGTCGGGGTCGTCGGCGCCGGAGCCCCGGCCGTCCTTGGCCGACGGCACGCCGAAGAGCATGATCCCGCCGAGCCCGGCGTCGACGCAGCGCCGCGCCTCCTCGACGAGCGAGTCGAGCGTGTGCTGGAGGACGCCCGGCATCGACGAGATGGCGACCGGCGCGTCGATGCCCTCGCGGACGAAGACCGGCAGGACGAGCTCGGCCGGGTGCAGCCGCGTCTCGGCGACGAGCCGCCGCAGCGCCGGGGTGCGGCGCAGCCGGCGCGGCCGGCCGACCGGGAACGGCGCCCCCGGCAGCGGCAGGCCCGCCGTCACGTGGCGCGCTTCCGGCCGCCGGCGCGACGCTGGCTCGGGCGCACGACCTCCTCGCCGGCCTCGGCGGCGTCGAGGGCGATCGAGCGGCCGTGGTCGGCGAGCGCGTCGACGAGCGCCGCGGCGCTCGGCTCCGGCGCGAGGACGTCGACCCGCAGGCCGTGCTCCTCGGCGGTCTTCGCCGTGGCCGGCCCGATGCAGGCGATGACCGTGCTGGGGTGCGGCTTACCGGCGATGCCGACGAGGTTGCGCACGGTCGAGCTCGACGTGAAGAGCACGGCGTCGAAGGCGCCGGACTTGATGGCGTCGCGGACCGGCGCGGGCGGCGGGGCGGCCCGGACGGTGCGGTAGGCCGTGACGTCGTCGACCTCCCAGCCGGTGGCCTGCAGGCCGGCGACGAGGGTGTCGGTGGCGATGTCGGCGCGCGGCAGGAAGACCCGGTTGATGGGGTCGAGGTCGGCGTCGAACGGCGGCCACGCGTCGAGCAGGCCCTGGGCGGACTGCTCGTCCGTGGGCACGAGGTCGGGGTTGATGCCCCACTCGCGCAGCGCGTCGGCCGTGACGCCGCCGACGGCGGCGACCTTGAGGCCGGCGAACGAGCGCGCGTCGAGCCCGAACTCGTCGAACTTCTCGCGGATGGCGCGCACGGCGTTGACCGACGTGAAGCCGACCCACTCGTAGCGGCCGGTGACCATGCCCTTGACCGCGCGCTCCAGCTGCTGCGGCGTGCGCGGCGGCTCGACCGAGATGGTCGGGACGATCTCGGCGTGCGCGCCGTGGTGCTCGAGGCGCGCGGTCATCGTGCCCGACTGCTCCTTGGTGCGCGGCACGAGGACCGACCAGCCGTAGAGCGGCTTGGTCTCGAACCACGAGAGGGCGTCGCGCAGCCGGACGGTGTCGCCGACGACGGCGAGGACGGGGAAGCGGCTGTCGGCCATGACGCCCGGCGCCTCGCCGAGGGTCGTGACGAGCGTGCGCTGCTCGGTCGTCGTGCCGCGCTCGGTGAGGGCGACCGGGGTGGCGGCGTCGCGGCCGGCGTCGAGCAGCGCCTGGAGCGCGACGGCGGCGCGGTCCGGGGCGCCGAGGACGACGACGGTCACCGAGGGGTCGACCCCGCCGGCGACGGCCGGCGCACCCGGACCGGCGACGACGACGTGGACGGCCGAGGTGGACTTGGCCGTGAGCGGCACGCCGGCGTAGGCGGGCACCGCGCTCAGGCTGCTGACACCGGGCACGACCTCGAAGGAGATGCCGGCCTTGACGAGCGCCTGTGCCTCCTCGGCCAGCCCGTTGAAGACGGCCGGGTCGCCGTCCATGAGGCGGACGACGAGGCCGCCGGCGTGCGCCTTGGCCGCCTTGACGACGAGCTTGGCGCGCGAGGCCTGGGTCAGGGCCTCGCCCTGGTCGCCATGACCGGCGTCGACGACCTCGACGTCCTCGCGGGCGTGCCGCAGGGCGATCGCCTCGCGGGCGACCTGGTCGATGACGACGGCGTCGGCCGCGGCGAGCAGCTCGACGGCACGCACCGTGAGCAGGCCGGGGTCGCCCGGCCCGCCGCCGACGAAGGCGACGCGCGCGGGGACGCGGGAGGGGCGGGTGGACGAGCGCGTGGGGCTCACTGGGCACGCTCCGTGACGGATCGGTCGGTGGACGTGGGCATGAGGTCGGCGGCGCCGTCCTCGAGGAGGAGGCGGGCCGTCCTCCGGCCGAGGTCTGCGGCCTCGGCGGGGTCACCGGTCAGGGACCGGCGCAGGTCGTGGGAGCCGTCGGGGGCGGCGACGACGGCCCGAAGCGACAGCTCGGGCCCGTCCACCCCCTCGACGACCTCGGCGAGCGCGCCGACCGGGGCGGAGCACCCGGCCTCGAGCTCGGCGAGCAGGGTGCGCTCGGCGGTGACGCACGCGCGGGCGTCGGCGTCCTCGAGCGGGGCGACGGCGGCGCGCGTGGCGTCGTCGTCGCGGCGGACCTCGACCGCGAGGGCGCCCTGGCCGGGGGCCGGCAGCACCTGGAGCGGGTCGAGCAGCTCGGTCACCTCGTCGGCCCGGCCGAGCCGGCGCAGGCCGGCCGCCGCGAGGACGACGGCGTCGAGCCGGCCCTCGTGGACGGCACGCAGCCGGGTGTCGACGTTGCCGCGCAGGTCGGTGAGGACCAGGCCGAGGCCGAGGGCCTCGAGCTGCGCGCGGCGGCGCGGCGAGCCGGTGCCGACGGTGGCACCGGCCGGCAGCTCGCCGAGGGTCAGGCCGTCGCGGGCGACGAGGGCGTCGCGGACGTCCTCGCGGACGGGGACGGCGGCGACGTCGACGCGGGGATCGGGCGCGGTCGGGAGGTCCTTGAGCGAGTGGACGGCGAGGTCGACCCGGCCGTCGGCGAGCGCCTCGCGCAGGGCGGAGACGAAGACGCCGGTGCCGCCGAGCTGGGCGAGCGGGGTCGTGCGGTCGCGGTCGCCCTCCGTCGTGATCTCGACGAGCTCGACCTCGTGGCCGAGGGCGCGCAGCCGGTCGGCGACCCACGAGGACTGGGTCGTCGCAAGGGCGGAGCGGCGGGTGCCGAGGCGCAGCGCGGTCATGCGTCCTCCCCCGGGATGGCCGGCGGCGCCGAGACGAGCGAGACGTCGCGCGGGTCGAGGTCGAACAGGTCCGAGAGGGCGCGGGCGTAGCTGCCGCCCTGGCCGTCGCGGGCGAGCTCCTTGACCCGGACGGTCGGGGTGTGGAGCAGCTTGTCGACGACCCGCTCGACGGCGCGGCGGACCTCGGCCCGCTCGTGCTCGTCGAGGCCGGGCGTGCGCCGCTCGAGGCGGGTCAGCTCGGCGTCGACGACCTCGCCGGCGCGGGCGCGCAGCGCGGTGACGGTGGGGGCGACGGCCTGCGCGGAGCGCTGGACGAGGTATGTGGCGACCTCGGCGGTGACGAGCTCGCGGGCCACGGCGACCTGCGGGGCGGAACCGGCCTCCGCGAGGTCCTCACCGAGCTCGGCGAGCCCGACGCGGGTGGCGCCCTCGAGGGTGTCGACGTCGAGCTCGACGTCGTGCGGCAGGGCGAGATCGACGTACACCTGCGGGCGTCCGCCGCGGGTGGCGAGGGCGGCCCGCACGTGGTCGGCGGTGACGACCTGGCCCCGGGCGCCGGTCGAGGCGATGACGAGGTCGGCGTCCGCGAGCGCCTCGGTCAGCTCGGCGAGCGGACGGGCGCGGCCGCCGACCCGCTCGGCGACGCCGACCGCGCGGTCGGGGTTGCGGTTGACGACGACGACCTCGCGGGCGCCGTGCCGCGAGACCGTGGTGGCGGCGAGCGCCCCCATCCCGCCGGCGCCGACGACGAGGACGGACCGGGCGCCGAGGCCCCCGAGCACGGCCTCGGCGCGGGTGATGCCCGCCTGCACGAGGGAGCCGCTCACGAGGTCGATCTCGGTCTCGGAGTGGACGCGCTTGGCGACGCGCAGTCCCTGCTGCAGCAGCCCGTTGAGGGCGGGGCCGACGTGGCCGTGCTTCTGGGCGCGCGAGAGGCTGCGGCGCACCTGGCCGAGGATCTGCGCCTCGCCGACGGCCATCGAGTCCAGGCCGGCCGCGACGGTGAAGGCGTGCGCGATGCCGCGGTCCTCGTAGTGCACGTAGAGGTGGGGCTGCAGCTCGGCGCGGTCGACCGAACAGGCCTGTGCGAGAGCGTTGGTGATGTCGACGAGCGCGCCGTGGAAGGTCAGGCTCTCGGCGTAGACCTCGGTGCGGTTGCACGTCGAGAGGACGACGGCCTCGGTGACGTGCTCCGAGCGCAGGACGGCGGTCTCGAGGTCGGTCGCGGCGGGACCGTCGAGGGCCACCGACTCGAGCAGCCCGAGGGGCGCCCCGTGGTGGGAGAGGCCGAGGACGACGAGGCTCACGGGGCCACCGCCTCGGCAACGGCGTTGCGCTGGCCGTGGAAGGCGAGGATCTGCAGCTCGGTCGAGAGGTCGACGGTGCGCACGGCGACGTCGTCGGGGACCGACAGCAGCACCGGCGCGAAGTTGAGCACGGAGCGGATGCCGGCCGCGACGAGTGCGTCGCAGGCGTCCTGCGCGCCGTCGGAGGCGGTGGCGATGACGCCGACCGAGAGCCCGTCGTCGCGCACGAGCGCGCCGAGGTCGGTCATCGGGCGCACGACGCGGCCCGACACCTCCTCCCCCACGACCCGCGGGTCGCGGTCGAGCAGGGCGATGACCCGGAAGCCGCGCTCGGCGAACCCGCGGTAGGCGGCGAGCGCCCGCCCGAGGTTGCCCATCCCGACGATGGCGACCGGCCAGTCCTGGGTCAGCCCGAGCGCCGCGGCGATCTCGGAGGCGAGCCGCTCGACGTCGT
This sequence comes from Phycicoccus mangrovi, assembly GCF_018729305.1. NCBI lineage: Bacteria > Bacillati > Actinomycetota > Actinomycetes > Micrococcales > Intrasporangiaceae > Phycicoccus > Phycicoccus mangrovi. Next base: position 218,835 of record NZ_JAHHWP010000014.1, read on the forward strand.
ACCCGACCCCGCGCACGCCGTAGCTGCCGAGGTGCGAGAGGTCCTTGCGGAGCATCGCCGAGCTGACCCCGGCGGCGCCGGCCAGCTCCTCGGAGCTGACCGAGGCGATGCCGGCGTCGGCGAGGGCGGTGAGGGCTCGCAGGTACCCGGGCAGACGGGCCACCGACGCGTCCGGGATGCCCCGGCGGGTGGCTGCTGCGGTGGACACAGGCGGTCACCGACTCCTTTCGCGGGTCACGGGCTGCGGCGAGAGGCACGGCGGGACGCCGCACGGTCGCCCGCGGAACCCGGTCAGCCTACGACTTTGTGAAGGGAGGCACAAAGTTGCGCGGGACCCCGGTGACGTGCCTCACGACGACGATGTGCTAGTGCGCTCAACGTCCGGTCGGGCCCGATGCTTCCCCTCGGGGCGGCGTCGCGAGGGCCGCCCGCAGCCGGGTCTCGTCGACCCGCCAGAAGTCGTGCTGGCGCCCGTCGACGAGGGTGACCGGCACCTCCTCGGACCAGCGTCCGAGCAGGTCGAGGTCGCCGTCGACGTCGACCTCGCGCCACCCGACGCCGAGGTCGGCACACACCCGGGCGACCGTCTCGCGGGCGCTCGTGCACAGGTGGCAGCCCTCGCGCGTGACGAGGGTGACGCGGGGCTCGGGGGTGCTCACGGCGCGGTGCCCACGGCGCTCAGAAGAAGACCGACCGGCGCTGCATGAGCAGCGTGTAGAGGGTCTGCTGGATGGTCTCGCGCACCTGGTCGGTGAGGTCGAAGACGAGCATCGGGTCCTCGGCGGCCCCCTCGTCGTGGCCGGAGGTGTCGATCGGGGCGCCGAACTCGATGATCCACTTGCTCGGCAGCGGCACCATCCCGAGCGGGCCGAGCCACGGGAAGGTCGGGGTCACCGGCGCGTAGGGCAGGCCGAGCAGCCGCGCGAGGCTGCCCATGTTGCCGATGATCGGGTAGGTCTCCTCGGCGCCGACGACCGAGCACGGGACGATCGGCACCCCGGCGGCGAGCGCCGCGGAGACGAACCCCCCGCGGCCGAAGCGCTGCAGCTTGTAGCGCTCGCTGAACGGCTTGCCGGTGCCCTTGAAGCCCTCGGGGAAGACGCCGACGAGCTCGCCGCGGCCGAAGAGACGCGCGGCGTCCTCGCTCGCTGCGAGGGTGGAGCCGGAGCGGCGGGCCATCGTCCCGACGAACGGGGTCTGGAAGACGAGGTCGGCGCCGAGGGCGCGCATCGTCCGGTGCTGCGGGTGCTCGTCGTGGATGGCCAGCTGCACCATGAGGGAGTCGAGCGCGATCGTGCCCGAGTGGTTGGAGACGACGAGGGCACCGCCCTCGGCGGGGATGTTCTCGATGCCGCGCACCTCGACCCGGAACCAGTGCCGGTAGAGCGGCCGGAGCATCGGGTAGAAGACGTTCTCGGTGAAGTGCTCGTCGTAGCCGAAGTCGTCGACCTCGTAGTCGCCCTCGACCCGGCGGCGCAGGTAGGCCAGCACCTGCGCGACGCGCCGCTCGACGTCCTCGGGCGCGACGCCGGCCGCCTCCGCCGCGACCCGCAGACCCACGACGAGGGCGTCCAGGAGGTCGGCGAGGTCCGGCACGGGCAGGCCGGAGCGTCCCGGCGCCGACGCGGTGGTGGGGTCGAGCGGAGGCACGGCGGCCAGCGGCGGGGTGGTCGTCGCCGCGGGGGTCGGGGCGCTCGGCGCGGACGACGCGGCCCGGCGCCGGGGCGCGGTGGGGGGCGCGGCGGGCTCCGCGACCCGCAGGTGCGGCCGGCGGGCCGCGGCGTCGCGCCGGGCCTTCTCGCGGGGCGTGAGACGACCCGCTCCGGTGCGCTCACCGGCCTGCGTCGTCGCGCGCGGCGACGGGGCCGAGGTGACCTTCGGGGCCGGCCGGTGCTTGCGGACCGGTGCTGCCGGGGTGGTGTCCCTCGACGCAGCCGGTGCCGTCGGCGCGGCCTTCTTCGCCGGCGCGGCCTTCGTCGCCGGCGCGGCCTTCTTCGCGGTCTTCGGCGCCGGCGCGGAGCGCTTCGCCGGCGCGGCCTTCGTCGCGGCCTTCTTCGCCGGCGCGGTGCGCTTCGCCGGTGCGGCCGTCACCGGCTCGGCCCCGATGAGTGGCGTCGAGCGGCGGCGGGCCCGCTCGCCACCGGCGCGCGCGGCACCGGCCGCGAGGGCTCCCGGGCGAGCGGCCATCAGCGCACGCTCCCGGCACCGAGGGCCGTGAGGACCGACTGGCTCGCGGCACCGGCGACACCGCTCACGGCGTCGACGACCGAGCCGAGCCCCGGCCCCTGGGATCCGAGGGTGGCGGCGAAGGCCTCGAACGCCTCGCGGGTCGTGTACCGGGGCTCGAACCCGAGCCGGGCGCGCATCCGCGTCGTGTCGAGGCCGCGGCCGTAGGCGAGGAAGGACATCTGGTCCGGCGAGAAGTCGGCGAGCCCGAGCCGGCGGGTGACCCCGCCGACCAGCGAGGCGCTCCCGAGCGGCAGCGGGACCGCGGGCCGGCCGGCGAGGGCGACGGCCTGCAGGACGGTGACGACGCCGTCGCCGGCGACGTTGACGACCCCGGTCGCGTCACCGGTGGCCCCGAGCACGAGGGCGTCGATGGCGTCCTCCTCGTGGAGGAACTGCATCCGGGCGTCGTAGCCGAGCGGGACCGGGACGGCCGGCATCGAGAAGTAGTCGGTGATCGAGGTGCGGATGCGCGGGCCGATGACGTTGGCGAGGCGGAGCATGAGGATGTCGACGTCGGGGCGGCGCCGGGCGAACCCGCGCACGTAGCCCTCGACCTCGATCGAGTCCTTGCCGAAGCCGCTGCTCGGGGTGCGGCGCGCGTCCATGTCCTCGGTGAAGAGGGCGGGGTCGCGGGGGGTCGACCCGTAGACCGCGGCGGAGGACTTGACGACGAGGCGCCGCACGGTCGAGGACTTCTGGCACGCGGCGAGGAGCTGCATCGTGCCGATGACGTTGATCTCCTTCTGCGGGGTCCGGCCCCCGACGAAGGTCGGCGTCGCGATGACGTTCATGTGCACGACGGTGTCGACGCCCGAGGACTCGATGACGCGGGAGATCATCGGGTTGCGGATGTCGGCGCGCACGAACTCGACGCCGGGGACGGGGTGCGGCGGCGGGATGACGTCGACGCCGACGACGCGCTCGACGCCCGGCTCGGCCGCGACCCGCCGCGCGAGCAGCCCCCCGAGGTACCGGGACACCCCGGTGACCAGCACCACCTTCGCCACCGCGACTCCTCCCATGCCGGTCCGACGGGACCGAGACTACCGGGGCGCTCCCGGGACCCACAGGGGGAGCCGGGACGTGGTCGCGGGACGGGCTCCCCGGGGACGACAAAGGTCCCCGGCATCGGCCGGGGACCCTCGACGCTCAGAGGTGACGCGTGGTCACTTCTTGTTGCGACGCTGGTGACGCGTCTTGCGCAGCAGCTTGCGGTGCTTCTTCTTCGCCATCCGCTTGCGCCGCTTCTTGATGACAGAGCCCATGGGTGTTCCTCACGGTGGTACGGGGGTACGGCGGCCCACCCTACCGGCGGGCCCCCACCGGTCCCAAACCGCGGGGGCCGGACCCGGTGACGGGGGTCGTGCACGAGGGGCGCCCCGCCGGTCGGCGGGACGCCCCTCGTCGGTCGGTGGACCGGGTCACGCGGTGTCGACGAACGAGCTGCGCAGGTACGCGTGCACCTCGTCCTCCGGGACCCGGAAGGACCGGCCGACCCGGATCGCCGGCAGCTCACCGGCGTGGACCATGCGGTAGACCGTCATCTTCGAGACGCGCATGATCGTGGCGACCTCGGCGACGGTGAGGAAGCGCACCTCGCCGAGCTGACGCTCCGTGGACATCTGGACCTCGATCTTCTGCCCGCCGCAGTGCCGGACCCAGCCCGGACAGCTCCCTGTGGCGTGCTGTCGCAACCATAGGGGCAGTTGTGACCACTGTGAAGGGGAATGGACGCACTCGTGGACGTTGTCCAGCCGACACGCCGTGTGCGCCAGCGAAATTTCGGCGTGTCGGGCCGATCGGCCGAACCGCCTCTCGGGCGCTCGGCCCCGGCCGGACGGCCGCCCCCCGGGCGGGCGGCGTCAGTCGAACCAGGGGTCGAGGCCGTGCAGCGGGAAGACCGCCTGACGGGTCGCGAACACCGCGCGGTCGAGCGGGTTGTCCGGGTTGTGCCCCATCCCCCACGGCTGCACCCAGATCGGGAGCCGGTCCTTCGGCAGGTCGCCCATCCGCCGCGGCCCGGGCCGCCCGAGCAGCGACTCGACGTGGTCGAGCCAGTCCTGCGGGACGGGCGTCTGCACGTCGACCGGCGCGTGCGCCGCGATCGCCGTCAGGTGCGTCCACGAGCGCGGCACGACGTCGACGAGCTCGTAGCCCCCGCCGCCGAGCGCGACCCAGCGCCCGCCGCACACCTCGTGCGCGAGGGAGTGCAGCTCGTCGTGGGCACGTCGCTGCGCGTCGACGGTGATCGCCAGGTGCGCGAGCGGGTCCTCGAGGTGGGTGTCGCAGCCGTGCTGCGTCACGAGGACGTCGGGCCGGAACGCGCGGACCAGGTGGGGCACGACCGAGTCGATGGCCCGCAGCCACGACGCGTCGCCGGTGCCGGGCGGCAGGGCGACGTTGGCGATCGTGCCGCGCGCGTCGGGCCCGCCGACGTCGGCCGGCCAGCCGGTGCCGGGGAAGAGGTGCTGACCGCTCTCGTGGAGCGAGATCGTCATGACCCGCGGGTCGTTCCAGAAGGCGCGCTCGACGCCGTCGCCGTGGTGGACGTCGATGTCGACGTAGGCGACGCGCTCGGCGCCGTGGTCGAGCAGCCACTGGATGCCGACGGCGATGTCGTTGTAGATGCAGAAGCCGCTCGCGTGGGTGCGCATCGCGTGGTGCAGGCCGCCGCAGTAGTTGACGCCGTGCTCGGCCTCGCCCTCCCAGACGCGCCGGCAGACCTCGACGGTGCCTTGGACGATCCGGGCCGACGCCTCGTGCATCCCCCGGAACGCCGGGTCGTCGTCGGTCCCGAGGCCGCGGTGGACGTCGGCGCGCGCCGGGTCGGCCGAGGCGACCTTGACCGCCTCGACGTACGCGGGGTCGTGGACGGTCGCGAGCAGGTCGTCGTCGGCGACACCGGGGCTCACGAGGTCGACGTGGTCGAGGACGCCGAGCGAGCGCGCGAGGCGCGTCGTGAGGTCGAGGCGGACGGGGCCCATCGGGTGGCCGGGACCGAAGTCGTAGGCGGTGAACACGTCATCCCAGATGACGCTCGTCCGTGGGGCCATGGCTGCACGCTACTCGGTGGTCGGTCCGTGGCAGTCTGGGACCGCACGGACCCACCACCGGGAGGAACGCACCCATGGGCAGGAACGCCCGCGACGACGAGGTCCTCGTCATCGGCCTCGGTCGCTTCGGCGCCGCCGCCGCCCTCGAGCTGCGACGGCTCGGGCACAAGGTCACCGCGATCGAGAAGGACGGCTTCCTCGCCGAGAAGTTCCTCGGCCGCATCTCGCAGGTCGTCCACGGCGACGCGAGCGACGCCGGCGTCATCCGCGACGCGAAGGCCGGCCGCTTCCAGATCGCCGTCGTCGCCATCGGCTCCTCGGTCGAGGCCTCCGTGCTCGCGGCGGCCAACCTCGTCGACGCCCAGGTGCCCGCCATCTGGGCCAAGGCGCTCTCGCCGGAGCACGCCCGCATCCTCGACCGGATCGGCGTGCACCACATCGTCCGCCCCGAGGCCGACACCGGCCGGCGCGTCGCCCACCTCGTCGGCGGGCGGATGCAGGACTACATCGAGTTCGACGACGGGTTCGCCATCGTCAAGATGCGGCCGCCGACCGAGACCATCGGGTTCACGCTGGAGCAGAGCCAGGTCCGCAGCAAGTACGGCGTCACCGTCGTCGGCGTCAAGGCGCCCGGCGAGGACTTCACCTACGCCGTGCCGACGACGAAGGTCTCGGCGCACGACACGCTCATCGTCAGCGGTCCGACGACGCTCATCGAGCGCCTCGCCGCCCGGCCGTAGCCGGGCCGGCGCGGCTCAGATCGCGGTCGGGATGCCGCCGCGGTCGCCGGCGAGGGAGAGGGTCATCGCGACCTCCTCCTCGCCGTCGTCCTCGGAGACCACGCGCATCGGGCGACGGCTCTCGGTGGGCCGGAAGCCGAAGCTGCTCGCGAAGGCGACCGCGCGGCCGTTGTCGGTGCCGACCCAGTAGAGGAGCTGGCGGCGGCCGTCCTCGGCGGCGACGCGCGAGGCGGCCCGCACGAGCGCGGCGGCGACACCGGTCCCGCGCGCCTCGGGCGTGACGAACAGGCCGAAGAGCTGGGCGTGGTCGGGGCGGTCCTCGTCGACGTCCCCGACGCTCGCGATGCCGAGGGGCTCGCCGTCGCGCTCGGCGAGGAGCCGGGTCGAGCGCTCCATCCGGGCGCGCCAGAAGTCCTCGGGTTCGGCCTCCTCCTCGTCGTGGGAGGCGACGAACGCCTCGGGCGACTCGCGCAGCGCCGTGAGGCGCATGGAGCGGTACTGCTCCCACTCCTCGGCGCCCAGGGTGCGGACCGTGATGTCGCTCATGGCCGTCACTCTCCCACGACACCCACGGTGTGCGGCAACCGGGGAGGTGAACAGCGGGTGCTCCGCGGGTCCGTCACCCGAGCTCCAGCACCATCCGCTCCTCGACGCACGTGGGGTCCCACGGCATCGCGCCGGTCTCGCCGGTGAGGGCGAAGCCGCGCCGCAGGTAGAAGCGCAGGGCGCGGGAGTTCTCGCGCGCGACGTCGAGGACGACGCGGCGGCGGCCGTCCGCGCGGGCCCGCGCGAGCGCGGCGTCGACGAGGGCGGCGGCCGCGCCGCTCCCCCGCGCCGCGCCGGCCACCCACATCCCGACGAGGTACACCTCGTCGCCCGGCCGGTCGTCGCCATGGGCGAGGCCGACGGTGCCGACCGGGCGGTCGAGGTCCCAGGCGAGCCACAGGGCCGGGCCGGTGGCGACGAGCGCCCGCCAGTCGTCGTCGGTGCGGGCCGCGCTCTGCGCGTACGTCGTCCAGAAGGCGCGCGGGCTGTCGATGAGCGCTGCCTGGCGCACGTCGCGGTAGGCGCGCCACGTCGCGTCCGTGACCGGCTCGACCCGGATGCCCGGGTGCAGGCCCGGCGCCGCCTCAGCCACCGGCGAGCTCACGGCTGCGGGTGGCGGCGGCCTCCATCGCGCTGATGAACGCGGCGCGCACCTTGTGGTCGTCCATGACGCGCAGCGCGGCGGCGGTCGTGCCGCCCGGCGAGGTGACCTGCTCGCGCAGGACGGTCGGGTGCTGGCCGGTCTCCTTGATCATCGTCGCGGCCCCGTACAGGGTCTGGACGACGAGCTCGGTGGCGGTGGAGCGCGGCATCCCGAGGACGACACCGGCCTCGATCATCGCCTCGACGACGTAGAAGATGTAGGCCGGGCCGCTGCCGGAGATGGCGGTGACGGCGTCCTGGAGCTTCTCGGGGACCTCGACGACCTTGCCCGTCGCGGCGAGCAGCGACTGCGCCTCGGTGAGGTGCTCGGGCCCGCAGTGCGCTCCGGCCGAGACGGCGGCCATCCCCTGGTCGACGAGGGCCGGCGTGTTGGGCATCACCCGGACGACCGAACGGCCCTCCGGCAGACGGGACTCGACGAACGAGGTCGTGATGCCGGCCGCGAGGCTGACGACGAGGTCACCGGGCTCGACGTGCGGCGCGATCTCGTCGAGGAGTGCCCCCATGTCCTGCGGCTTGACGACGAGGACGAGCGTGGTCGCCGCGGCGGCGGCCTCGGCGTTCTCGAGGACGCGCACCCCGTAGCGCTCGGTCAGCTCGGCGGCGCGGTCGGCCCGGCGCTCGGTGATGACGAGGGAGTCGGCCGGTCGCCCCGCGCGCAGCAACCCCGAGAGGAGCGTCTCGCCCATGACACCGGCACCGAAGATCGCAGTCGTGGCCATGGCGCCGAGTATGCCGTCCGGCCGCGTCGGCGGCGCGGGGGTTTCAGCTGCTGCCGGCGAGCGAGCGCAGGAAGAAGCGCAGGTTGGCCGGCCGCTCGGCGAGCCGGCGCACGAGGTAGCCGTACCAGTCCTCGCCGAAGGGCAGGTAGACGCGCATCTGGTGGCCGCGGTCGGCGATCCGCTTCTGCTCGGTGGAGCGCACGCCGAGGAGCATCTGGAACTCGTAGGAGTCGGGCGCGCGGCCGTGGTGCGACGCGAGCGCCTCGGCGATCTCGACGAGGCGGGGGTCGTGGCTGGCGACCATCGGGTAGCCCTCGCCCGCCATGAGCACCTTGAGGCAGCGGACGTACGAGAGGTCGACCTCGCCGCCGTCCTGGTACGCGACGGACGCGGGCTCCTTGTAGGCGCCCTTGCACAGCCGGACCCGGCTGCCGGGGCCGGCGAGGTCGCGGCAGTCGGCCTCCGTGCGGTGGAGGTAGGCCTGGAGGACCGCCCCGACCCACGGGAAGTCGGCGCGCAGCGCGCGCACGGCCTCGAGGGTGCGGTCGGTCGTCGTGTGGTCCTCCATGTCGAGGGTCACCGTCGTCCCGGCGCGGTCGGCCGCCTCGCAGATGGCGCGGGCGTTCTCGAGGGCGATGGCGTCCCCGTCGCCGGGGATGGCCTGCCCGACGGCGCTCAGCTTGACGCTGACCTCGGCGGCGCCGAAGCGCGCGAGGTCGGCCTCGGCGAGCGCGTCGAGGAGCGCGAGGTAGGTGTCGCGGGTGCGCTCGGCCTGCGCGCGGTCGGTGACGTCCTCGCCGAGGTAGTCGATGGTCGCGAGGCGGTTGGTGCCGCGCAGCTCGCCGGTGACGGCGACGGCCTCGGGCACCAGGTCGCCGGCGACGTAGCGGGAGACGACCGACCGGCTGACCGGCGCCTTCGTCACGGCGGTGCGCACCGCGTCGGAGCCGGAGATCTGGAGCAGTGCTCCACGGAGCAGGTCGGAGGCGTCCACGACGAGCAGGCTAGCCCGGCGGCGGGCCCGCACCGGACCGCAGGGGCGCCCGGGACCGCTCGACGCGCGCGTCGGGCGGTGCGCGCCCGGCGACCGTGCACCGATCGACGAAAGTGTCGAATCCTGCACACCGCCCACCCCCCGACCGTGCAGCAATCGACGAAAGTGTCGAATCCTGCACACCGCCCACCTCCGACCGTGCAGGAATCGACGAAAGTGTCGAATCCTGCACACCGCCCACCCTCCGACCGTGCAGGAATCGACGAAAGTGTCGAATCCTGCACACCGGTCGGTGTCAGGGGGTGCGGCGGCGCAGGGTCAGGCTGCCGAGGACGAGCGCGACGACGATCCAGAGCAGCATGACCCCGAGGCTCGGCAGCACGTCGCCGAGCGGGTCGGTCTGCGTCGCCACGTCCTTCATCGCGTCCACGGCGTACGACAGCGGCAGGACGTCCGACACCGCCTCGAGCACCCCGGGCATCCGGTCGCGCGGCACGACGAGACCGCAGAGCAGGAACTGCGGCAGGACGAACGCGGGCATGAACTGCACGGCCTGGAACTCGGTGCGCGCGAACCCGCTCGCGAGCAGGCCGAGCGCGGTGCCGAGGACCGCGTCGACGACCGCGATGACGACGAGCAGCCAGACCGGGCCGGCGACGTCGAGCCCGCACACCCACACCGCGAACGCGCTGGCGACGACGGCCTGGACGAGCGCCATCACCCCGAAGGCCAGCGCGTACCCGAGCATGAGGTCGCCCTTGCCGAGCGGCGTCGTGAGCAGCCGCTCGAGCGTGCCCGTCGTGCGCTCGCGCAGGGTCGCGATGCTCGTGACGATGAACATGACGACGAGCGGGAAGACGCCGAGCAGCGCGGGCCCGACGGAGTCGAAGACGTCGACCGGGGAGTCGGCGTAGACCCACGCGAGCAGGCCGAGGAGCACGCAGGGGACGACGAGCATGAGGGCGACGGTGCGGTGGTCGCCGCGCAGCTGGCGCAGGATGCGCGCCGCCGTCGCGAGCGTGATCCGGGCGTTCACGACGCCTCCCCCGCGTGCCGGCCCCGATAGCCCTCCGGTGGTGCGTCCGTGGGCCGCCCGTCGTCGGCGTCGACGAGCGCGAGGAAGGCCGACTCCGCGTCGGTGGTGCCGGTGCGCTCGAGGAGGCCGGGCAGCGTCGAGTCGCTGAGCACCCGCCCCGCGCGCAGCAGCACGAGCCGGTCGCAGCGCACGGCCTCGTCCATCACGTGGCTCGAGACGAGGAGAGTGCGACCGTCGGCGGCGAGACCACGGAAGATGCGCCACAGGTCGCGGCGCAGGACGGGGTCGAGGCCGACCGTCGGCTCGTCGAGCACCAGCACGTCCGGGTCGCCGACGAGCGTGCACGCCAGCCCGGCCCGCGACAGCTGCCCGCCCGAGAGCGCCCCGGCCCGGGCGTCCGCGTGGTCGGTCAGGTCGACGGCGGCGATGGCGCGCTCGGCCGCGGCGGCGTCGGCGCCGACGACCCGGGCGAGGTAGCGGACGTTCTCGCGCACCGTGAGGTCGGCGTAGACGCTCGGGGCCTGCGTGAGGTAGCCGACCCTGCGCCGCAGCGCCGGCGACCCGGCCGGCTCGCCGAGCACCGTCACCGTGCCGCCCGCGACGACCTGGACGCCGACGACGGCCCGCATCAGCGTGGACTTGCCGCCACCGCTCGGACCGAGGAGCCCGACGATCTCACCGCGCGGCACGGTCATCGACAGGCCGGGCAGCACCTCGCGCCCGCCCCGGACCACCCGGAGGTCGTCGACCACGATCGCGTCGTCGGTCATGACCCCGACGATGGCACCGCCCGCGCGCCGTGTCGAGCACCGCCGGCGTCCCGTCGGGCCACGGGGCGCGACGACGCGCCTACTGTGGCCGCGTGAGCGAGAGCACCACCGCGACCGGACGGCGCCGCGTCCTCCTCGTCGAGGACGACGCCGTCATCGGGGAGGCCACGGCCGCCCACCTGGAGCGCGACGGCTACGACGTCGTCTGGCACACCGACGGGCTGGAGGCGTGGGACGCCTGGCGCTGTGCCGCACCGCCGTTCGACCTCGTCGTGTCGGACGTGATGCTCCCCGGCCTCGACGGCGCGAGCCTGACGCGGCGCATCCGCGAGAGCGACCAGGTGCCCGTCGTCCTCGTCTCGGCGCGCACCGACAGCCTCGACGTCGTCGGCGGGCTCGAGGCCGGCGCGGACGACTACGTGACCAAGCCCTTCGACGTCCAGGTCCTGCGCGCCCGGCTGCGCAACGCCCTGCGGCGCTCCGCCGCCGACCGGGAGGCGACCGCCACCGAGCCCGCTGCCACGTCCGCCGACGGGACGGGCCCGGAGACGTTCGGCGACCTCGTCCTCGACCGCCGGGCCGTCCAGCTGCGCCGCGGCGACGAGGTGCTGCGCCTCACCCCGACCGAGATGCGACTCTTCCTCGAGCTCGCCGACGAGCCCGGCCGCGTGCTCTCGCGCCGCGCGCTGCTGGAGCGGGTCTGGGGCTACGGCGACACCGAGGACGACGACCACGTCGTCAACGTCCACGTCCAGCGGCTGCGCTCCAAGGTCGGCGCCGAGCGGGTCGAGACCGTCCGCGGCTTCGGCTACCGGCTGGTCCGATGAGCCGGCGCGCACGTGGCCTGCGCGGCCGGATCGCCACGGCCGTCATCCTCGTCGCGCTCGCCGCCGTGGCCGCCCTCGGGGTCGCCGTCCACCTCCTCGTCCTGCGCGAGCAGGTCGACACGGCGCGGCGCACCGCCGCCGACCGGATCTCCGCCGCCGTCGACGTCCGGACGGCCACCGGGCTGCTCGCCTTCGACGCGCGCGTCGACGACCCGGCGGTGCCCGCCGAGCTGCGCGACGCGGTGCGTGCCGACGGTGCCCGCGCCACCCTCGTGACCGGTGGCGCGGTGCGGACGGTGTGGGCGGCGGCGCGCGACGGCGAGGTGGTCCTCTCGACGCGGACGCGCTTCGTCCCGGCCGACGGCACGGTCGCGCAGGTCGACCGCGCGCTGCTGCTCGCCGGGGCGGTCGTCGTGCTCGTCGCGGGCCTCGTCGGCTGGGTGACCGCCGGCCGGCTGGCGCAGCGCCTGCGCCGGGCCGCGGACACCGCGCGCGGTGTGGCCTCCGGGGACGACCCCACGTCGCTACGCCGCGTCGTCGGGGAGCGGCACGACGAGGTCGGCGCGCTGGCCGACGCCGTCGACGCGATGGCCGCCCGGTTGGCCGACCGGGTCCGCGCCGAGCAGCGCTTCACCGCGGACGTCGCCCACGACCTGCGCACCCCGGTGACCGGTCTGCTCACCGCCGCCGAGCTGCTGGAGCCCTCGCGTGCAGCCGATCTCGTGCGGGACCGCGCCCGGGCCCTCGCTGCCCTCGTCGAGGAGCTGCTCGAGGTCGCCCGTCTCGACGGCGGTCGCGAGCGGGCCCTCGCCGAGCAGGTGGACCTCGGCGAGGTCGTGCACCGCGTGGTCCGCCGCGGCGTCGCGTCCGGTGAGATCCCGGAGGGCGCCGTCACCGTCCGCACCCAGGGAGGCGCCGGCGTGGTCACCGACCCGCGCCGGGTCGACCGGGTCGTCAGCAACCTGGTCCGCAACGCCCTGCGGCACGGGGCGCCCCCCGTCGAGGTCGTGCAGGACGGCCGGGTCGTCGAGGTGCGCGACCACGGCCCCGGCTTCGAGGCGTCCCTGCTCCGGGAGGGGCCGCAGCGGCTGCGGCACAGCCGGACCGACCGCGACGGGCACGGTCTCGGGCTCGTCATCGCGACCGGGCAGGCCCGCGTGCTCGGGGCGACGCTCGCGCTCGACAACCCGTCCGGCGGTGGCGCCCTCGCGCGGCTCCGGCTGCCCGAGAGGCCCTCCGACCCACCTCACGACGAGGTCACGGCCGGGTCACCGGACCGTGAGCGGACCGGTGCGTGACGGTGACCGCGGCGAGGCGTGCCGGAGACCTCGCCGTCCTAGCGTCGTCGGCATGAGCACACGACGCCTCCGTCCCGTCCTCGCGGCGACCGCCCTGGTCGCCGCCCTCGGCCTCACCGCCTGCGGCAACGGCCTCGAGTCCTCCGGCAGCGCCACGACGGGCCTGTCCGGCAGCCCGAGCGCGACCAGCAGCGCCGACCCGTCGGCCTCGCCGAGCATCTCCCCCACCGGCTCCACCCCGTCGAGCTCCGCGAGCTCCACCGGCGGCTCCTCGCCGACGGCCTCGTCCGGGTCCGGCGCATCCCCGACCTCGACCTCGTCGTCCGGCCGGGTCGGCCGGTGCCCGCTCGGCTCGCTCGACGTCGGCGTCCGGAGCCCGTCCGGTGGCGCGGCCGCCGGCAGCACGTACTACCTGATCAGCTTCCGCAACACCGGGTCACGCAGCTGCGTCCTCGACGGCTTCCCGGGCGTCTCGTTCGTCGGCCGGGGCGACGGCACGCAGCTCGGGTCCGCCGCCGAGCGCACCGGCACGGCACGCACGGTCACCCTCGCCCCGGGCCGCTCGACGACCTCCCTCCTGCAGGTCGCCAACGCGGGCAACTACCCCCAGCGCAGCTGCGCCCCGACGACGGCGGACGGGTTCCGGGTCTACCCGCCCGGGTCGACCGAGGCCGCGTTCGTCAAGCAGTCCGTCCAGGCCTGCCAGGGCTCGACCGGCGGCTCGCCGCAGCTCGTCGTCTCGTCGGTCGGCACCTCGGGCTGACCCCGCCCCGCCACGCACCGCCCCGGTCCCTCCCCTCAGGAGGACACCGGGGCGAGGTGCAGCCGGGCGAAGGCCAGCGACTCCGCGAGGTCGAGGTCGCGGCGCTCGTCGTCGGCCCGGCGGGTCGAGACCTCCACGACGACGTCGCCCGCGAACCCCCGCGTCGCGAGGGCCTCCAGCACCTCGCCGCAGGGCTGGGTGCCGCGACCGGGCACGAGATGCTCGTCGCGGGGGGCCCCGGAGCCGTCCGCGAGGTGCAGCTGGGTGAGCCGGGGTCCGAGGGAGGCGGCCATCGACAGGGCGTCCGAGCCCGCGGTCGCGGTGTGCGACAGGTCGAGCGTCACGTGGTCGTAGGGCTGGGGCACCGGGTCCCAGTGCGGCAGGTAGGCCTCCACCTCGCGCGAGCGGGCCCCCGCCTTCCACGGGTACATGTTCTCGACGGCCAGCCGCAGGCCGGTGCGCTCCTCGCGCAGGGCCACCCCGTCCGCGAACCCCCGGGCGTAGTCGCGCTGCCAGCGGAAGGGCGGGTGGAGCACGACCGTGCCGGCGCCGAGCTCCGCGGCGAGGTCGAGCGAGCGGTCGACCTTCTCCCACGGGTCGGTCCCCCACACCCGCTGGGTCACGAGCAGCGTGGGCGCGTGCACCGAGACGACCGGCACGCCGTGGTGCTCCACGAGCCGGCGCAGCGCCCCGGCCTCCCGGGTCAGCGGGTCCGTCCACACCATGACCTCGACCCCGTCGTAGCCCAGCTGGGCCGCTGTGGCGAAGGCCGCGGCGCAGCCGAGCGGGTAGACCGACGACGTCGAGAGCGCGACCCGCGGCGCCGCCGGTCGGCGGCGGCGCGGGGTGCGCGGGCCCGGCACGGTCACCGCATCCGGTCGAGGTGGCGCAGGAGGATGCCCTCGCGCAGCGCCCACGGGCAGATCTCGAGGGCCTCGAGGCCGAGCAGGTCCATCGTGGCGTCGGCGACGACGGCGGCGGCGAGGACCTGCCGCGAGCGGGAGGTCGACACCCCGGGCAGGTCGGCCCGCTCGCGCGCGGTCATGGCGGCGATCTTCGGGAGCCACTCGAGCAGCGCCTCGCGCGGCAGGAGCCGGCGTGCGTACATCCCCTCGGAGCTCGGCGCGGCGCCGCAGATGCGGGCGAGCGAGCGCATCGACTTGCTCGTGCCGACGGCGAGGTCGGGTGCGCCGGCCTTGGCGAGCGGTCGCAGCTCGGCGGCGATGGTGGCGCGCACCCGGCGGCGGGCCTCGCGCAGGTCGTCGGGCGAGGGCGGGTCGCCGGGCAGGAGGTCGCGGGTGACGCGGCCGGCGCCGAGGGGGACCGAGATCGCCACGTCGGGCTCCTCGTCCATGCCCATCGCGAGCTCGAGGGAGCCGCCGCCGATGTCGGCGACGAGCAGCGTGCCGGCCGACCAGCCGAACCACCGGCGGACGGCGAGGAAGGTCAGCCGGGCCTCCTCCTCGCCCGTCAGGACGTCGAGCCGCACGCCGGTGCGCTCGGCGACGTGGGCGAGGACCTCGGTGCCGTTCGGCGCCTCGCGGACCGCGCTCGTGACGAACCCGCGCAGGTCCTCGACGCCCTGGTCCTCGGCGACGGCGAGGCACTCCGCGACGAAGTCGGCGAGCGCGTCGCGGCCGTCGTCGGCGATGAGGCCCTCGTCGGTGACGTGCTCGGACAGGCGCAGGTCGATCTTGTGCTTGCTCGCCGGCAGCGGCTGGGCCCCGGGATGGGCGTCGACGACGAGGAGGTGGACGGTGTTCGAACCGACGTCGACGACCCCGAGGCGCATGGGCACAAGGTATCCGCTGCGGGGTGGCGCGGCCCCACCGCGCCCATCCCGCGGCCGACCGTGCATAGGGTGGGCGCGTGCCCGAAGCGTCCCTCGACATCCCCCGCACCTGGGCGGAGTTCGCCGACCCCGACGACCCGGGGCAGCGCTTCCGGGTCGACCTCACGTGGCTGACCTCGAGCTGGAGCTGCATCTTCGGCTCCGGGTGCCGCGGCATCTACGCGGACCGGCCCGACGACGGGTGCTGCACCCTCGGCGCGCACTTCACCGACGACGACGACCTCGAGCGCGTCCGCGCCGTCGTGGCCGAGCTCGGCGAGGACGAGTGGCAGCACCACCCGGGCCACGGGAAGCACGGCGACAAGAGCCCGGCCCGCCGCTCGGCGTGGACCGAGGTCGACGACGAGGGCGACCGCAAGACCAAGGTCGTCGACGGGGCCTGCATCTTCCTCAACCGGCCGGGCTTTCCCGCCGGGGCCGGGTGCGCGCTGCACCAGCACGCCGTCCTCACCGGTCAGCAGCCCCACGAGGTCAAGCCCGACGTCTGCTGGCAGCTGCCGATCCGGCGCTCGTACCGGACCGTCGAGCAGCCCGACGACACCTCGTACCTCGAGGTGACCATCGCCGAGTACACGCGCCGCGGGTGGGGCCCGGGCGGGCACGACCTCGACTGGTACTGCTCCTCCAACCCCGAGGCGCACGTCGGACGCGAGCCGGTCTACCGCAGCAGCCACGCCGAGCTCGTCGCCCTCATGGGGCAGGCCGGCTACGACGAGCTCGTCGTCCGCTGCGAGGCGCACCTCGCCGTCGTCCGCCACGCGCAGTCGGCCGGCGCCCGCAAGCTCATCCCGCTGCTCGTCCACCCCGCCACGGCCGAGGCCGGGACCATCGGGGGACGGCGCGAGCGGGTCAAGCGCCGCCGGGGCACGAACGCCCTGCCCGGTGACGAGGACGGCGCGAACGAGCCGGCGCACCCGGTCGCCGGCCGGACGGCGCGGGGACGCCGCGAGGGGTGAGCGGGTCCGGTCGGGCCATCCGCAGCCCGAACATCTGGGACACCCCCGAGGTCTACGAGCTCGAGAACCTCGCGTCCGACCGCGCCGGCGTCATCGACGCCGCGATCGCCGCGCTGCACCCCCTGCGCGGCGCGGTGCTCGTCGACGTCGGCTGCGGCACCGGGTTCCACCTGCCGCGGTTCGCCGAGCGCGGCGCGACCGTGCTGGGTGTCGAGCCGCACCTGCCCCTCGTTCGCCGGGCGGCGAACCGGCTGCGCGCCAAGGGGTCCCGCGCCCGGGTCGTGGCCGCGAGCGCCGAGGCGCTGCCGGTCGCCGACGCCTCCGTCGACGTCGTGCACGCGCGCTGGGCGTACTTCTTCGGCGCCGGGTGCGAGCCGGGGCTCGCCGAGCTGGAGCGCGTCCTCCGGCCCGGCGGCGTCGCCTGCCTCGTCGACAACGACGCGACGCGCTCGACCTTCGGCGGATGGTTCGCGCGCGCCTACCCCGCCTACGACCCCGTCGCCGTGCAGCGCTTCTGGGACCGGCAGGGCTTCACGACGCAGGCGCTGACCATCCGGTGGACCTTCGACCGGCGCGAGGACCTCGAGGCCGTCGTCCGCATCGAGCTGCCGCCGGGGCCGGCCGACGCCGTCCTCGCGGAGCACGAGGGGCTCGAGGTGGACTACGCCGTGGCCCTCCGCTGGCGCCGCTCCTGACCCCATCCCCTCCCCCACTCCTCCGCGAACGTGTGTTGAACCGCCGGTGTCCTCCGGCGATTTCACACACGTTCGCGGGGAGGAGGGGGGTGTCAGGTGAGGCGGGTGGGGCCGGTGTGCGCGACGGCGGTGCGGATGCGCTCGCGGTGGTCGGCGGCCATCGGCGGCAGCGCCCGCAGCGGGAACCAGGCGACCTGCGACGACTCGTCGTCGGCGACGTGCGCGTCCCCGCCGAGCCAGCGGCAGCGGAAGGTGTGGTCGACGTACTGCGACCGGTCGCCGTTCGGATACTCGATGACCGGGGTGACGTCGACCCACGCGAGCAGCTCGACCTCGCAGCGGACGCCGGTCTCCTCGAGGCACTCCCGCACGGCGGTCGTCGCCGGGTGCTCGCCGGGGTCGCAGATGCCCGTGACCGGCGTCCACTCCCCCGTGTCGGCGCGGCGGACGAGGAGGACGTCGTCGCCGCGCAGCACGACCGCCGTGACGCCGGGCAGCCAGAGCAGCTCGTGACCGACCGAGCGCCGCAGCGAGACGATGAAGTCGGGCGTCGCCATCAGCCGTCGTACCTCGGCCGCTCGATCTCGCGGATCTCGCCGAGCAGCCCCCACTCGTCGGCGCCGAGGCGCGACCAGGGCTGCAGCGCACCGATGTCCACGTGCGGACGCCGCACCATGTCGTCGCTGGCGGCGACCGAGGCGTCGACCGCCGCGTGCAGGACGAGCCCGACCACGACGAAGCAGTTTCCGGTCGGGCGCACCTCGTGCAGCCGGCACTCGAAGGCGACCGGCGACCCCGCGACGCGCGGCGGGGCAACGGTCAGCGACGGCTCGCGCGTCACGCCCTCGGCGTCGAACTCGCCGACCTCCGGCGGGTAGTCGGCGCTCGTCGCGTTGACGACCTCGAACAGCGGACCGGGCGCGACGTTGACGACGAACTCGCCGGTGGCCTCGATGTTGCGCAGCGTGTCCTTGCGACCGACCGACGTGAACGCGAGCATCGCCGGGTCGGTGCTGACGACGGTGAAGAACGAGTGCGGTGCGAGGTTGTCGACACCGTCGGCCGACCGGCTGCTCACCCACGCGATGGGCCGCGGCACGACGGCCGACGTCATCAGCCGGTAGGCGGCGCCGGGGCGCATCCGGTCGTCCTCGGGGCCGTGCTGCACGGCGAGCTCGTGGCGCATCCACCGAGCCTAGGTCTTCCGCGGGGGCCTCCTGCCCACGCAGACTGGCGGCATGCTGACCCGGTTCGTGGCGACCGTCTTCTACGCCGACCTCGAGGTCGGTCTCGACCTGTTCGTCGACGGCCTGCGGATGGACGTCGTGCACCGCGACGGCGGGTTCGTCGTCCTGGAACGGGACGGCGCGAAGATCCAGCTCGCCGAGAACGCCGAGGCCGCGGCCCACGCCGAGCGGCCCGAGCTCGGTCTGGAGACCGACGACCTCGACGCCGTCTTCGCGGACGTCGCCGCGCGCCGGCCGGACCTGCTCCACCCCAACCTGCCGAGGCCCACCCTGCGGCCGTGGGGCGCCCGGGAGCTCGCCCTGCTCGACGCGACGACGGTGTGCGTCGTGGTGCGCGAGTGGCCGCGCCCCTGATGCGTCAGGCGTCCGAGGGGTCGAGGTCGAGCGCGATGTCGACGATCGGCGAGGAGTGCGTCAGCCCACCGACCGACAGGTAGTCGACACCGGTCTCGGCGTACGCGCGCACCACCTCGAGCGTCAGCCCGCCGGTCGCCTCGAGCTCGACGTGCTCGCCGGTGGCGCGCACGGCCTCGACGGTGGCCCGCAGCAGGTCGGGGGACATGTTGTCGCAGAGGAGGAACCGCGCGCCGACCGCGACCGACTCCAGCGCCTCGGCCGTCGTCGTCACCTCGACCTGCACGTCGACGTCGGGGTAGGCGCTCCGCACCGCCGCGTACGCCGCGCCCAGCCCGCCGGCGGCGAGCTTGTGGTTGTCCTTGATCATCGCGACGTCGTACAGGCCCATCCGCTTGTTCGTGCCCCCGCCGCAGCGCACCGCGTACTTCTCGAGCGCCCGCATCCCCGGGGTCGTCTTGCGGGTGTCGAGCACGGTCGCCCCGGTGCCCTCCAGCGCGTCGGCCCAGCGCCGGGTGTGCGTCGCGACGCCCGAGGTGCGCGAGAGGACGTTGAGCAGCGTCCGCTCGGCGACGAGCGTGGTGCGGGTCGACCCGCGCAGCGTCGCCAGGTGCTCGCCGCGTGCGATGCGCTCCCCGTCGGCCACGTGCTCCTCGACCTCGACGGCACCGGTCCCGAGCCGGCGGGCCACCGCCTCGCAGACGAGCGCGGCCACCGGCAGGCCGGCGAGCACGCCGTCCGCACGGGCCACGACGTGCGCCACCGACCGCTGCCCGGCGGGGATCGTGGACAGCGTGGTCACGTCGCGCCCACCGGAATTCGACGTGCCGAGGTCCTCGTCGAGAGCGCGCTCGACGACGAGCCGGGCGTCGTCGAGGGGGAAGCCGAGGTCGCTCACAGGGCTCCTCCGAGGGGGTCGAGGGCGGGTCGCTCGAGCACGTCGAGCCGCCCGTCGGCGCCCCGGACGACGGACTGGTGCACGAGCCAGCGGTCGTCGTCGCGCCGCGGGTGGTCGGTGCGCACGTGGCCGCCGCGGGTCTCCTCCCGCCGGTGGGCCAGGAGCGCGAGCGCCTGCCCGAGGTGCAGGAGGTTGGTCGTCTCCCAGGTCCCCGGCCCCGGCTCGGCGTCCCCCGCCGGCACCGTCGAGAGGGCCTCGAGGTCGAGCAGCGTCCGCGTCGTCGAGTCCGCGCTGCGCAGCGGGCCGCATCCGCGGGTCATGGTGCGCTGCACCGAGATCCGCTCGGAGAAGTCGAGGAGGTCGGCGCCGCCGTCCTCGTCGTCGTCCGGCTCGCGCCGGGGCAGGTCGCCGGCCGCGAGCCGCTCGGTGACGTCGTCGGCGATGCGGTGGGCGAACACGAGGCCCTCCAGCAGCGAGTTGGAGGCCAGGCGGTTCGCCCCGTGCACGCCGGTGCAGGAGACCTCGCCGCACGCGTAGAGACCGTCGAGGGAGGTCCGCCCGCGCAGGTCGGTCTCGACGCCGCCGGAGGCGTAGTGCTGCGCCGGCGCGACCGGCAGCAGGTCGGTCGCCGGGTCGAACCCGAGCTCGCGGCACCGGGCGACGATGGACGGGAAGCGCTCCTCGAGGAAGTCGCCGCCGAGGTGGCGCGCGTCGAGCCAGACGTGGGGCAGCCCGCGCTCCCCCATGACGTCGAGGATGCCGCGCGCCACGACGTCGCGCGGCGCGAGGTCGGCGAGCTCGTGCCGCCCGACCATGAACCGCTCGCCGCGGTCGTCGACGAGGAAGGCGCCCTCGCCGCGCACGGCCTCGGAGATGAGTGGCTGCTGGCCGGTCGAGCCCTCGCCAAGGAAGAGGACGGTCGGGTGGAACTGCACGAACTCCAGGTCGGTGGTGCGGGCGCCGGCGCGCAGGGCGGCTGCCATCCCGTCACCCGTCGCGACCGGCGGGTTCGTCGTCGAGGTGTAGATCTGCCCGAGCCCACCCGTCGCGAGGACGACGGCGCGGGCGCGCGCCGCGCCGACGCCGTCGACCTGGCCCTCGCCGATGACGTGCAGCGTCACGCCGCCGACGGCCCCCTCGGCGTCGGTCAGGAGGTCCACGACGAGCGCGTGCTCGACGACCTCGATGCCGGGGTCGTCGACGACGGCCCGCAGCGCGGCGATGAGCGCCCGCGAGATCTCGGCGCCGGTGGCGTCGCCCCCGGCGTGCGCGATGCGGTCGCGGTGGTGCCCGCCCTCGCGCGTCAGCTTGATGTCGCCGCCGGCGTCGCGGTCGAACTCGGCGCCGAGCGCGACGAGCTCGCGGACGCGGTCGGGCCCCTCGGTGACCAGCGCCCGCACGGCCTCGACGTCGCAGAGCCCGACGCCGGCGACGAGGGTGTCGTCGAGGTGCTCCTGCGGGGTGTCCTCGGGGTGCAGGGCCGCGGCGATGCCGCCCTGCGCCCACGCGGTCGAGCCCGCCGACAGCACCGTCTTCGTCACGAGGAGCACGCGCTCGACCCGCTCGCGCAGCCGCAGCGCGCAGGTGAGCCCGGCGATGCCCGACCCGACGACGACCACGTCCGCCTCGACCGTCCAGCCCGGGGCCGGCGCGGCGAGGCGGCGCGGGAGCAGCGGCGAGCCGGGCAGCACCGCGGTGCCCGGCCCCTCCTCCACGGCCGGCGCGGGCTCAGACATCGGCGCGGGCGTGCGGGACGTCGGAGAAGACGTCGAGGGCGCCACCCCCCGGTCCGACGACGAGCGGGGTGTTGTCGATGAGCCGGGTCGTGCCGATGCGGGCGGCGACGGCCAGCAGCGCCTCGCCCCGGTACCACTCCGGGACGTCCGCGAGCGTGTGCGGGTGGACGAGCACGAGGTAGTCGACGAGGGCCAGGGGTTCCTCGACGAGGATCTCGCGGGCGGCCCGCCGGACCGCCGACGGGCCGAAGGGGGCGGCGTCGGCGCCGGCCCGCAGCGCACGGCTGAGGCAGAGCGCGACCTCGCGGTCGGACGGGGTGAGGTAGGTGTTGCGGCTGCTCATCGCGAGCCCGTCGGCCTCGCGGACGGTCGGGACCGACACGACGTCGACCGGCACGTCGAGGTCGCGCACCATCCGCCGGATGAGGAGCAGCTGCTGGGCGTCCTTCTGGCCGTAGTAGGCGCTGCGGGCGGCGGTCAGGTGCAGCAGCTTGCCGACGACGGTGAGGACGCCGTCGAAGTGGCCGGGCCGCGAGGCACCCTCCAGCAGCTCGCCGAGCGGGCCGGCCGAGATGCGGACGCCGGGGTCGCCGTCGGGGTAGACGACGTCGGGCGTCGGCGCGAAGACGACGTCGACGCCGGCCGCCGTGCAGATGGCCATGTCGTCGTCGAACGTGCGGGGGTAGCGGGAGAGGTCCTCCTTCGGCCCGAACTGGAGCGGGTTGAGGAAGATCGTCACGACGACGTGGTCGTGGCGCTGCCGGGCGGCGCGGATGAGCTGCGCGTGCCCCTCGTGCAGGGCCCCCATCGTCATGACGACGGCGACGTCCCGGCTGGGCAGGGCCTCACGGGCGGCCTTGAGCTCCTCGCGGGTCATCGCGACCGTCGGGACGGCTCTGGGATCGGTCGACTGCGACGTCATGCCCGCATCCTTGCGCACCCGCGCGGCGACGGGCCCGCCGGGAGGTCCCGGCGGGCCCGTCACCGGCTCAGCGGACGAACTTGAGGTAGGTCCACGACGACCAGACGGCGGCGTTCTTCGTGTCCCCCGTCCAGAGGACCCGCGTCCGCACGCGCTCACCGGCGGCCCACTCGGGGCCGAAGTACAGCCCCTTGCGGCTCGTGCTGTCGAGCTTCACGCACGACGACGTCCACGTGTAGCCCCAGCCGCGCCCCTTGGGGGTCTGCGCCTGGAACTTCACACACTGGCCGGCGTGCGACGGGGAGACCTTGGCGACGACGTACGGCTTCGACCTCGCCCGGACCAGCTGGTAGGAGCCGGACCGCCCGACCACCTTGGTGATCGTCGTCGCGACCCTGGCCCGCACGTCGACGTGGGTCCCGGCGGTCGCCGGGTCGCGGTCGGCGTCACCGGCGTACGCGACGGAGAACGCGGTGCGCACGGTCACGGGCAGGGTGACGGTGAGGTTGCCCCGGGAGTCGGTCGCGGCCTCCTTGACCAGCTTCTTCGTGCCCTTGTACGGCGTGGCGTAGACCGCGACCGTCGCGCCCGGGTGCGAGACGTGCACCGTGACCTTGGCCGTGGCGCCGTAGGAGTAGGTGGAGGCACCCCGCGTGATCGACAGGCTCGTCGCCTGGCGCGGCGTGATCCGACGGTAGGTCCACGACGTCGTGCCGGACCCGTCCCAGCCGCTGTCGACGACGTAGAGGTCCGTGGCCCCGAAGGCGAGGCCCCGGGGGGCCAGCTCGTGCAGGGTGCCCCCGAGCTCGTAGGAGCGCACGAGGCTGCCGCTGCCCTGGCGGTAGAGGTAGACGTCCGGCTCGTACCAGCCGGAGATGCCGGCCGCGACGAGCCCGTCGGCGCGCACGGCGACGGCGTTGGGGTAGGCGTCGCTCGGGTAGACCGTCCGCTCGGTGAGGTCGTCCGTCGAGAAGCCGACGTGGCGGTACGGCGAGTAGTCCGTGGCGATGACCTCGGCGCCGTCGGGCGTGACGGTGAAGTCGCGCGCGTCCGTGGTGACCGTCGGGCCCGCGAGCGCGGCCGTGGCGGGTCCCCCCGAGACGTCGAGGACCGCCAGCCCGCCGGAGACCTGGACGACGACCTTCCCGGCCAGCCCGGTGGAGGTCTCGACGCGTTGCGGCGCGACGCCCTCCGGCGCGAGGTCCAGCGTGACGCTCGAGTCGCCGAGCTGCACCGACCCGAGCCGCCAGGACCCTCCGGTGCAGTCGTCGTAGGTGAACCACAGGACGCTGCCCTGCTGCGCCACCGAGCTCGGGCAGACACCGCTGCCGAGCGCGATGCGGCTGACCGCCAGGCTCGTCCCGTCGACGACGCCGACGGCCCGCTGGGAGGTGAGGGCGAGGTAGAACACCGACCCGTCGAGGGCCAGGTCGACGTCCTGGGCCCCCGCGAGCCCGCTGACCGGGGTGCGCGGCGTGCCGTCCAGCCCGAGGACGGTCACCTCGGACGAGGCCGTCCCGGAGGTGATGAGCACCCGGTCGTGGGCCTCGTCGACGGCCAGGTCGGTGAAGCCCGGCAGCGACAGCGACGACCCGGCGGCGCCGGACGGTGCCGCCGGTGCGACGAGCAGGCCGGCGGCGAGAGCCGCCGTGCCCAGGACGGATGTGAGGCTTCGGCGCATGCAGGAACTTCCCTCGGTCGACGGCGGTCCCCTCGACCGCGGCGTGACCGTATCGCCGATCGACCCGGGGCCGTGGCCGATTCGGCGAAAGTGGGCCCGGTCGGCCGGGCGCGCGTCAGTCGGTGCCGAGCACGCCGAGGAGCGGCTCCGCCGCGGTCGGCGACAGCCGCCCGCTGTCGAGGGCCCGCAGCGCCGTCGCCCGGGCGAGCGCGACGTAGGTGCGGCGCACCTCGGGCGAGGTCCGTCCGAGCTCGCGGAGGTGGTCGGCGAGCGTGCCGACGTCGCCGCGCGCGACGGGCCCGGTGAGCGCGGCGTCGCCCATCCGCAGGGCGTTGTCGAGGGCGGCGTGCATGAGCGGGGCGAGCACCGCCCGGGGGTCCGGCACCCCGGCGCGCGCGAGGACCTCCATCGCCTCCGCGGTGAGGGTGACGAGGTGGTTCGCGCCGTGGGCGAGCGCCGCGTGGTACGCGAGCCGGTCCTCCTCGGGGACCCAGACGGGGGTGCCACCCATCTCGAGGACGAGGGCCTCCGCGACCGGGCGCAGCGCCTCGTCGGCGGTCACCCCGAAGGCGCAGTCGACGAGCCGGTCGAGGTCCATCGCGGTGCCGGTGAACGTCATCGCCGGATGGAGCGCGAGCGGCATCGCGTGGTGCTCGCGGACCGGCTCGAGGACGGTCGTGCCGTGCCGGCCGCTCGTGTGGACGACCAGCTGGCCGGCCTGCCACGCCCCCGTGGCCGCGAGCCCACGGACGAGGTGCCCGAGGGCGTCGTCGGGGACGGCGAGCAGCACGAGCTCGGCCCCCTCGACGACGGTCGGGACGTCGGCGACCGGGACGCCGGGCAGGAGGGTCGCGGCGCGGTCGCGGCTGGCGTCCGAGACGGCGTAGACGCCGCTGACGCGGTGCCCGGCGCGGGCGAGCGCCGCGCCGAGGACCGCCCCCACGCGGCCGGCGCCGACGACGCCGACGGTGAGGCGGGCAGGGTGCTCGAGGCCGTCCACCCGTCGCACGCTACCGCCGTCGCGCACCGGTAGCGTGCGGCGGGTGGACCCCGTGCCGTGGCGTGACGCGTGGCAGGACGCGCTGTACGGACCGGACGGGTTCTACCGGCGGCCCGAGGGACCGGCGGGCCACTTCACCACCTCGGCGCACGGCGGGCCCGGCGCGCTCCTCGCGCAGGCGCTGGCTCGCCTCGCCGACACCGAGGGCGCGACCCACGTCGTCGACGTCGGCGCCGGTCGCGGTGAGCTCCTGGAGGCGCTGCACGCGGACCGGCCCGACCTGCGGCTCACCGGGGTCGACGTCGTCGACCGGCCGGTCTCCCTGCCCGCCGGCGTCGGGTGGACGACCTCGCCCGGCGGCGCGGTGCTGCCCGAGGCGCTGGTCGACCTCGACGACGTCCTCGTCGTCGCCCACGAGTGGCTCGACGTCGTGCCCTGCACCGTCGCCGAGATCGACCGGGCCGGCCGGCCGCGCACGGTGCTGGTCGACCCCCGCTCGGGCGAGGAGTCCCTCGGCGGCCCGCTCGACCCCGCCGACGCCGCGTGGTGCGCGGCCCACTGGCCCACCGACGACCTGGCCCCCGGCGACCGCGTCGAGGTCGGGCTGGCGCGCGACCGCGCCTGGGCCGACCTGCTCGGCCGCGTCAAGCGCGGGGTGGTGCTCGCCGTCGACTACGGCCACACCGCGGCCGACCGGCCCGCCCGGGGCACCCTCATCGGCTACCGCGACGGCGTCGGCGTCGACCCGGTGCCGGACGGCTCCTGCGACGTCACCGCGCACGTCGCCGTCGACTCGCTCCGGCACGACGAGCTGACGACGCAGCGCGAGGCCCTGCACCGGCTGCTCGGCCGCCCCGTCGTGCCCGACCACGGGCTGTCCCGCACCGACCCGGCCGCCTACCTCGCGGCGCTGGCGCGCACCTCGGCGCTCACCGCGCTGACCGACCCGGCCGGGCTCGGCGGCTTCCGCTGGGTGCTCGCCCGCGTGCGCGCCGGATGAGCCCCCGGGGCGTGCGGCAGACTGGCCGCGTGAGCCCCCACGCCCCCACCGAGCAGCACGCGCCGCGGGCCCTCGACGTCGCGGTCGGGGCCGGCGGGCTCGCGACGGCCGACATGGTCCTCAACATCGGTCCGCAGCACCCGGCGACGCACGGGGTGCTCCGGCTCAAGGTCGTCCTCGACGGTGAGCGCATCGTCGCCGCCGAGCCGGTGGTCGGCTACATGCACCGCGGGGCCGAGAAGCTCTTCGAGGTCCGCGACTACCGGCAGATCACCGTCCTCGCCAACCGCCACGACTGGCTCTCGGCCTTCTCCAACGAGCTCGGGGTCGTGCTCGGTGTCGAGGCGATGCTCGGGATGGAGGTGCCCGAGCGTGCGGTCTGGCTGCGCACGCTGCTCGCCGAGCTCAACCGGGTCCTCAACCACCTGATGTTCCTCGGCTCCTACCCGCTCGAGCTCGGCGCCATCACGCCGGTGTTCTACGCGTTCCGCGAGCGCGAGGAGCTGCAGGCCGTCATGGAGGAGGCCTCCGGCGGCCGGATGCACTACATGTTCAACCGGGTCGGCGGCCTCAAGGAGGACGTCCCGGCCGGCTGGCTCGGCCGGGTCGCCGACGCGGTGGATGCCGTGCGCCGTCGCCTGCCCGAGCTCGGGTCGCTGCTCGTCGGCAACGAGATCCTCCTCGCGCGCACCCGGGGCGTCGGGGTGCTCGACCCCGCGACGGTCCACGCGTACGGCGTCTCGGGCCCCATCGCCCGCGCGAGCGGCGTCGACCTCGACCTGCGCCGCGACGACCCCTACCTCGCCTACGCCGAGCTCTTCGCGCCCGGAGGGCCCGGCCGGGTCGTCACCCGCACCGAGGGCGACTGCCTGGCCCGGCTCGAGGTGCTGCTCGAGCAGGTGCACGTCAGCCTCGACCTCGCCGACGCCTGCCTCGACCGGCTGCGCACCCTGCCGCCCGGACCGGTCAACCAGCGCCTGCCCAAGGTGCTCAAGGTGCCCGAGGGCGAGCGGTACACGGCGACCGAGAACCCGTTGGGGCTCAGCGGGTACCACCTCGTCTCCCGCGGCGAGAAGACGCCGTGGCGGCTCAAGCTGCGCTCGGCGTCGTTCAACAACGTGCAGGTCCTCACCGAGGTGCTGCCCGGCTGCCTCGTCGCCGACATGGTCGCCGTGCTCGGGTCGATGTTCTTCGTCGTCGGCGACGTCGACAAGTAGTCGCCGGCGTCAGTGCCCGCGCGCGTCCCCGGGCGTGCAGGAATCGACGCTTTCGTCAGTTCCTGCACGCCCGGGACACCGTCACCCCAGCCCTCGGTGTGCAGGAATCGACGCTTTCGTCAGTTCCTGCACGCCCGGGACACCGTCACCCCAGCCCTCGGTGTGCAGGAATCGACGCTTTCGTCAGTTCCTGCACGGGCCGCCGGCGTCAGTGGTGGGGGGCGGGCTCGTCCGCCGGGCCCGTGCGGTCCTCGTCGTCGTCGCGGTCGATGCGGCACCACGCCTGCGCGACCATGCCGGCGACCACGAGCAGCACCGACGCGAGCAGCATCAGGCCGAAGACGAGCAGCCGGTCGCGGTTGGCGACGAGCGAGAGGTCGCCGAGCAGGCTCGCCAGCTGCCCGAGGTACCACCCGGAGGCCGCGGCCCCGGTCAGCGCGGCAGCCTGGGCGAGGACGACGGTCCGCGCCGCGCGCAGCGCCTCGACCGACGTCCGGTGGCCGCTGCGCAGGTGGCGCCGGACCGGGCGGGCCAGCCAGAGCACGAGCCCACCCATGACGACGAGCAGGACGCCGGCCGCCCACGGGGGGCGCTGCAGCAGCGTGCCGTCGCGGGTGACGACGAAGGCCACGAGCCAGCCGAGCACCGCCGTGACGAGCGCGACGAGGGCCAGCACCTGGAGGCGGATGCCGTTGCGGCTCAAGAGATCTCCTCGTCCAGCGGCGTGATGTCGGAGGTGTCCAGGCCCGCCAGGAGGTCGGCCACGGCGACCACCCCGCCGGCGTGCCGCAGCACCGCCGACGGGTCGGCGTCGTGCCAGGGCGCGAGCACGAAGCCGCGCTCGTGGGCCCGCGGGTGCGGGAGCTGCAGGTGCGGGCGGTCGGACACGACGTCGGTGCCGTCGGCCGGGTCGCCGTACTGGACGAGGTCGAGGTCGAGCGTGCGTGCGCCCCACCGGACCTCGCGCACCCGGTCGAACGCGGCCTCGAGCCGGTGCAGCTCGCGCAGGAACGACGCCGGCGAGAGCGCGGTGCGCATCGTCGCGACGGCGTTGGCGTAGCGCGGCTGCTCGGGCCCGCCGACCGGGTCGGTGCCGACGACGCCGGAGGCGTGCAGCCCGTGGACCGCGGGATGGTGCGCCAGCGCCTCGAGGGCCGAGCGCACGGTGTCGGCGGGCGCGCTGGCGCCGTGCGGCAGGTTGGCCCCGACCGCGACGACGACCGGCACCGGCTCGCGGTGGCGCACGACCCGGACGGTGACGTCGCCGAACGGCACGCCGACCGGCGCCTGCGGCTTGTGGACGGTCACGACGACCTCGTCGACGGCGGTGTGCCGCAACGCGTCCTGCGCGACGACCTCGGCAAGCCGCTCGATGAGGTCGAACGGCTCGCCCTCGATGCGCGCGAGGGTCGCGGCCCCGATCTCACCGTAGTTGACGGTGTCGCCGAGGTCGTCGGTCCGACCGGCCGGCGCGAGGTCGACGGCGATCTCGACGTCGACGACGAACTCCTGGCCCTCGCGCTTCTCGTGCTCGAAGACGCCGTGGAACCCGCGCCCGCGCACCCCGCTGAGGGTGACGCGGTCGCGCGAGGTGCCGGCGGGGATCACGCGTCGACCCCGGTGCCCCGCAGGGCCTGCGCGACGTCGAGGGCGTCGACCGCCGCGACGACGTCGTGCACGCGCACGCCCCACGCGCCGTGGGCGGCGGCGTGCGCGGTCGTCACGGCGGTCGCGACGTCGCGCTCGAGCGGCGTCCGCTCCGCGCGGCCCTCGCGGCCGACGAGACCGAGGAACTTCTTGCGCGAGGTGCCGACGAGCACCGGCTGCCCGAGGGCGAGCACCTCGTCGAGCCGGCGCAGCAGCTCCCAGTTGTGGGCCGCGAGCTTCGCGAACCCGAAGCCCGGGTCGAGGACGAGCCGCGAGGGGTCGACCCCCGCGGCCAGCGCGGCGTCGAGCCGTCCCTGCAGCTCGCGGCCGACGTCGGCGACGACGTCGTCGTAGCGGGCGCGGTCCTGCATCCCCGCGCTGTGCCCGCGCCAGTGCATCGCGACGTAGGGCACGCCGCGCTCCGCGACCAGCGGCAGCATGTCGGAGTCGGCGAGGCCGCCCGAGACGTCGTTGACGAGCGTGGCACCGGCGTCGAGCGCCGCGGCGGCGACCGAGGCGCGCATCGTGTCGACCGACACGGGGCCGTCGGCGGCCAGCGCCTCGACGACGGGCAGCACCCGGCGCAGCTCCTCGGCCTCGGAGGGCCGTTCGGCCCCCGGCCGGGTGGACTCGCCACCGACGTCGAGGACGTCGGCGCCCTGCTCGCGCAGGAGCCGGCCGTGCGCGACGGCGTCCTCGGGCTGGAACCACTCGCCGCCGTCACTGAAGGAGTCGGGCGTCACGTTGACGACGCCGAGGACCAGCGGCCGACCGGGCCGGCCGGTGGGGAGGGGCACCGCCCCGGTCACCGCTTCCCGCCGAGCAGCAGCGACATCGCCTCTGCCCGCGTGGCCACGTCGCGCAGCTGCCCGCGCACCGCGGAGGTGATCGTCCGCGAGCCCGGCTTCTGCACGCCGCGCATCGACATGCACAGGTGCTCCGCCTCGATGACGACGATGACGCCCTGCACCCCGAGGTGCTCGACGAGCGCGTCGGCGACCTGGGTCGTGATCTGCTCCTGCACCTGCGGGCGCCGGGCGTAGACCTCGACGAGCCGGCCGAGCTTCGACAGGCCCGTCACGCGGCCGTCGGTGCCGGGGATGTACCCGATGTGCGCGACGCCGTGGAAGGGCAGGAGGTGGTGCTCGCACGTCGAGTACATCGGGATGTCCCGGACGATGACGAGCTCCTCGTGCTCGATCGGGAACGTCGCCGACAGCACCTCGGCGGGGTCCTGCCACAGGCCGGCGTACAGCTCGTGCGCGGCCTTGGCCACCCGCTTCGGGGTGTCGAGCAGGCCGTCGCGGTCCGGGTCCTCGCCGATGGCGTAGAGGAACTCCCGGACCGCGGCCTCGGCGCGCGCGACGTCGACCGGAGGTCGGGTCGTGCCGGTGCCCTGCGTCATGACGACCTCCTGGTCAGGGTTCGACACGCCCACCCTCCGGCACCTCGACGGTCTCGGACGCGGGGTGCTCCGAGGGTCCGGCACCGTCCTGCGCCCGGGCGTCGATGGCGGCCTCGGTGGCCGGGTCGCCGGGGGTGACCACGGCGCCGTGGGGGGCGCCGGAGCCGTTGGCGCGCCCGGCGAGGGCGGCCTCCTCGGCCGGCGTGAGGACCGGCGGGATGTCGGACAGGGTGCGGTGCTCGCTCGAGAGCCACAGCGGGCGACGCGGCCGCTTGTGGATGTCCTCGAAGATCGTCGCGAGCTCGGCCGCGTTGAGCGTCTCCTTCTCGAGGAGCTCGAGGACGAGGCGGTCGAGGATGTGGCGGTTGTCGTTGACGACGTGCCACGCCTCGTCGTGCGCGGAGTCGATGAGCTTGCGCACCTCCTCGTCGACGACCGCGGCGACCTGCTCGGAGTAGTCGCGCTGGTGGCCCATGTCGCGGCCGAGGAACGGCTCGCCCTGGCTCTGGCCGAGCTTGATCGCGCCGACGCGCTCGCTCATCCCGAACTCGGTGACCATCTTGCGGGCCATCGCCGTGGCCTTCTCGATGTCGTTCGCGGCGCCGGTGGTCGGGTCGTGGAAGATGATCTCCTCCGCGACGCGGCCGCCGAGGGCGTAGGCCAGCTGGTCGAGGATCTCGTTGCGGGTCGTCGAGTACTTGTCGTCGACCGGCATGACCATCGTGTAGCCGAGGGCGCGGCCGCGCGGCAGGATCGTCACCTTGGTCACGGGGTCGAGGTGGTTCATCCCCGCCGCGACGAGGGCGTGGCCACCCTCGTGGTAGGCCGTGATCTTGCGCTCCTTGGCCGACATGATGCGCGTGCGCTTCTGCGGGCCGGCGATGACGCGGTCGATGGCCTCGTCGAGGACCTCGTCGTCGATGAGCTTCTTGTCGCCGCGCGCGGTGAGCAGCGCCGCCTCGTTGAGGACATTGGCGAGGTCGGCACCGGTCATGCCGGGGGTGCGGCGCGCGACGGCGAGGAGGTCGACGTTCGCGGCCATCGGCTTGCCCGCCGCGTGCACCTGGAGGATGCGGTGGCGGCCGATCATGTCGGGGTTCTCGACGGCGATCTGGCGGTCGAAGCGGCCCGGGCGCAGCAGCGCGGGGTCGAGGATGTCGGGGCGGTTGGTCGCCGCGATGAGGATGACGTTGGTCTTGACGTCGAAGCCGTCCATCTCGACGAGCAGCTGGTTGAGCGTCTGCTCGCGCTCGTCGTGCCCGCCGCCGAGGCCCGCGCCGCGGTGGCGGCCGACGGCGTCGATCTCGTCGACGAAGACGATGGCCGGGGCGTTGGCCTTGGCCTGCTCGAAGAGGTCGCGGACACGGCTGGCGCCGACACCGACGAACATCTCGACGAAGTCCGAGCCGGAGATCGAGTAGAACGGCACGCCCGCCTCGCCGGCGACGGCGCGCGCGAGGAGGGTCTTGCCGGTTCCGGGCTGGCCGTAGAGCAGCACGCCCTTGGGGATCTTCGCGCCGACCGCGAGGAACTTGGCCGGCTCGCGGAGGAACTCGACGATCTCGTGGAGCTCCTCGACGGCCTCGTCGGCGCCGGCGACGTCGGCGAAGGTGACCTTGGGGGTGTCCTTCGTCGCGAGCTTGGCGCGGGACTTGCCGAACTGCATGACACGCGAGCCGCCGCCCTGGGCCTGGGTCATGAGGAACCAGAAGAGGCCGACGAGCAGGAGCACGGGGAAGAAGCTGATGAACAGGGTCCAGAAGGCGCTGTCGCCCTCGACCTTGTCGTCGTAGCCGTCGGGGAGGTTGGACTTGAGCTCGGCGACGAGGTCCGCGGCGCGGGCGTCGACGTACTCGGCCCGCACCTGCGTGGCGCCCGAGATCTTCTTCTCGGGGTCGGAGAAGGTCTGGCCGCTCCTGAGGTCGAGGGTGAGCACGTTGTCGGTGCTCATGACCGCCGACTCGACCTTCTTGTCGGTGATGAGCTTCTCGGCCTGGGCCGTCGTGATCGTCGTGTAGCCCCCGTTCCCACCGACGGTGAAGACGAGGAGGAGGAGCACGAGGGCGGCGAGCACCCAGAACACCGGGGCCCGGAGAATGCGTTTGAAGTCCATCTGGTCGCGGGGCGCGGGGCCCCACCCTCCTGGTGCTCGTCGAGAGTGGCCCGGGCGGTCCGTCCGGGACTGGTACACGCTAGCAACGAGCCCGTCCGCGCTCGTGTTCCGCCGTCGAACCCGGACCCGGTCGGTCACGGGTCGGCGGCGGGCGCGGGGTCAGCTGTAGACGTGCGGGGCGAGCGTGCCGACGACGCGCAGGCCGCGGTAGGCCTCCGCGTAGTCGAGGCCGTAGCCGACGACGAACTCGTTGGGGATGTCGAAGCCGACCCACTTGACGTCGACCTCGACCTTGGCGGCCTCGGGCTTGCGCAGGAGGGTGCAGATCTCGACCGAGGCGGGGCTGCGCGACTCGAGGTTGGACTTGATCCACGACAGCGTGAGACCGGAGTCGACGATGTCCTCGACGATGAGCACGTGGCGGCCGCTGATGTCGGTGTCGAGGTCCTTGAGGATGCGGACCACGCCGCTGCTCTTGGTCCCCGAGCCGTACGACGAGACGGCCATCCAGTCGACGGGCGCGGTCATCGGCAGCGCGCGCATGAGGTCGGCCATGACCATGACGGCGCCCTTGAGGACCCCGACGAGGAGGAGGTCCTTGTCCGCGTACTCGTCGGCGATGAGACCGGCCAGCTCCTCGAGCTTGGCGTGGATCTCGTCCTCGGTGATGAGGACTCGTTCGAGGTCGGCTCCCATGTGGGCAGCGTCCACGTCGGCTCCTGGTGAAGGGGATGGGTGGGTCGCGCCCTATTCAACCCGAGCGGGGGGACCGATGGACACCCGGCCGTCGGCCCGCTGCACCCGCAGGTCCCCCGGCGTGTGGACGGCGCCCTGCCCACGCCAGTGCGTCAGGAGCCGGTCGCACGCGTCGACGTGACGCGACGAGACCTGCCCGGCCGGGGCGCCGGCGGCGACGAGGAGCCGCCGCCAGACCCGGGTGCGGACGGCGCGCGGCAGGGTCGCGAGCGCCTCGACGGCCCACGGGCCGGGCCCGAGGGCCGCGGCCGCCTCGTCGGCGAGGGCGTCGAGGTGGTCGGCGTCCTCGCGCAGCCGGTCGGCGCTGCGGGCCAGCGCCGCGACGAGCCCGGGGCCGAGGTCGGACTCGAGGTCGCGCAGGGCGCGGCGGGCCCGGACCCGGGCGAAGGCCGGGTCCTCGTTCATCGGGTCCTCCCACCACGCGAGGCCCTCGGCCGTGCAGGCGGCGCGGGTCTGCTCCCGGGTGAGGCCGAGCAGCGGCCGGCGGTAGGGCCCGCGGGCGGCGGGCATCCCGGCGAGGCTGCGCGCGCCGGAGCCCCGGGCCAGGCCGAGGAGCACCTGCTCGGCCTGGTCGTCGCGGGTGTGGCCGAGGAGGACCAGGCGCGCCCCGTGGTGGCGCACGGCGTCGTCGAGGACGCGGTAGCGGGCCCGGCGGGCCATCGCCTCGAGCCCGTCCGGGCCGTCGGCCACCACCCACGTCGAGGCGACGGACACCGGGTCGAGCCCGAGCGAGCGCAGGCGCGCACCGGCCTCCTCGGCGACCTCGCGCGAGCCCTCCCGGAGGCCGTGGTCGACGACGACGGCCCCGACCCGCAGGCCGGCCCGCTCGCCCTCGAACCGGGCGGCGTCGGCGAGGGCCGTCGAGTCGGCTCCTCCGCTGCAGGCGACGAGGACGAGGTCGCCGGGGCCGCACTCCGCCAGCGTGCCGCGCACGGCCGAGCGCACCGCGGCGACCGCCCGGTGCGGGCGGCCCCACGCGCGCGCCATCGGGGTGCCCTCAGGCGTGGACGCGGCGGACCCAGGCGGCGGGGTCGGCGATCTCCTGCGGCAGCGGGAGGGTCTCGGGCGAGGTCCACACGGCGTTGAAGCCGTCGACGCCCACCTGCTCCTGCACCCCGCGGACGAACGCGGCGCCGTCGCGGTACTGGCGCATCTTGGCCTCGAGGCCGAGCAGGCGGCGCAGCAGCCGGTCCGGTGCCCCGGAGCCGCGCCGGCGGGCCGTGAAGCGCGAGCGGATCTCGGCGACGGTCGGGATGTGCGCCGGGCCCACGTCGTCCATGACGACGTCGGCGTGCCCCTCGAGGAGCGACATGACGGCGGTGACCCGGGCCAGCTGCTCGCGCTGCTCGGGGGTCGCGAAGAGCTCGGTGATGCCGGTGCCGCCCTCGGAGAAGACCTCGGGCAGGCGCTCGGTGACGCGCGAGACGATCTCCTGGACGCGCTCGGAGTCGGGCGCGAGGTCGACCGCGAGGCGCCGCGCCTGCGCGACGAGGTGGTCGCGCAGCCACGGGTTGGCCGTGAACTGCACGCGGTGGGTCTCCTCGTGCATGCAGACCCAGGCCCGGAAGTCGGCGGCGTCGACCCCGAGCTCGCGGGCCGTGGCGACGAGGTTGGGGGCGACGAGCAGCAGCGCCGGGGTGCCCCCGGGGGCGATGTCGTACTGGCCGAGCACCTTGCTCGCCATGAACGCGAGGAGCGCCCCGGCCTCGGCGCCGGTCACCTTGCCACCGATGGCCTGCGCGGTCGCGCCGGGGGTCACGCCGCGCTTGCCGACGATCGCGTCGACCGCGGGGTCGAGCAGCGCGGACATCGAGTCGGCGTTGACGGCGATCCACGTCGCTCGGTCCACGACGAGGGCGTCGGGCGCGTCGGCGGGGGTGTGCATCCGCGCGGTCTCGGCCACCGGCTGCCGGGCCGCCCGCGCCGCGGCACGGATGGCCTCGACCTCGGCCCGCGCCTGCGCCGGTGACACCACGGGACCGGCCGGCACGAGCGTGCGGCCGGTGCTCTTCGCGAACTCCCAGTCGACGTATCCCACGGGCTCAGCCTCTCATCCGGGTCAGCCGGATCCGCCGTCGCAGCCGCACCGGGTCACGGCGGCCACGACGCGGTCCATCGCCGCGCGGGCGCGCAGCGTGCCGTCGTAGGTGCGGGGGAAGCCGTCGACCTGGACGACGAAGGTCAGGGGCCGGCCGTCGGCATCGACGGTCGTGCCCGCCAGCGACGAGCCGGCCCGCAGGGTGCCGGTCTTGGCGCGCGGCACGCCCAGCACGTCGCGCGTCGCGTCCGCCGAGAAGCGGTGCACCAGCGTGCCCGACAGGCCCGAGACGGGCAGCCCGGCGACGACCCCGCGCAGCTGGGCGGGCTCGCCCCGCACCGCGAGACCGAGGACCGCCGAGAGCGTCGCGGGCGCCACGGCCTGCCCGGGGCTCAGGCCGCTCGCGTCCTCGAGGCGCATCCCGGCGGTGGGGACGTCGGCGGCCTCGAGTCGCGCCCGGACGAGGTCGGCGTTGGCGTCCGCGTCCTCGGTCGGCCGACCGAGCGTCGCGGCGGCCTGCCGGACGAGGCTCTCGGCGAGCGAGTTGTCGCTCTCGGCGAGCGCCAGCCCGAGCAGCTCGCCGTAGGTGGCGGACTCGACCGTGCCGAGGGCGATCGCGTCGGCGGGGGCCGGCCGCGACCACGTCGAGGTCGGGCGCAGGCGGGCCGTGACCCCCTCGGCGCGCAGCCGCTGGACGAGGGTGCGGGCGACGACGTCCTCGGGCCGGTCGGGCGCCGGCCGGGCGGGGGTCGCGCGGGTCGTCGTGAGCCCGGTCATGACGACCGGCCCGGCGAAGCCGTCGCGGACGTCGTTCGGGTTCCACGTCGGGGGCACCCGGGGCCCGGGCGCGAAGGAGGTGTCGAGGCGCAGGGTCACGTCGGTGCGCCCGTCGGCCACCAGCGTGCGGGCCACCCGGCGGGCGAGGTCGGCCAGTCCGGCACGGCCGGCGACGGCGTCGGCGTCCCCGCGACCGGGCGCGAGCAGCATGTCGCCGCGCACGACGAGCACGAGGTCGCGCGAGCCCGGGGCGGCGACGACGCTCGTCGGGACGCGCTCGGAGAGGTCGAGGGTGTCGGCGACGGCGAAGGCCGCGAGGAGCTTGGCGGTGGAGGCCGGCGGGCGCGGGGTGCCGGGTGCGCGCGACCACAGCTCCTCCCCGGTCACGCCGTCCCGGATGCTCACGCCGAGGCCCTTCCGCAGCGCCGGGTCGTCGGAGGCCCCGGCGACGGCGGCGGCCAGCCCGGCGGCCGAGGGCACCGGGGCGCTCGTCCCGTCGGTCCCCGCCGGGGACGGTGCGACGGTGGGCAGCAGCGCGACCGCGTCGTCGCCGTCGGCGCTCCCGGCCGGGGTCGGGGCGAGGGCGACCGGGCGGTCCAGGGTGAGCACGCCGGGAACCACGTCGTACACGTCGGCGGCCACGTAGCCGGCGCCGCCGAGGAGGACGAGGGCGCTCGCGCCGGCGAGCATGACACGTCTCACCCGGCCTCCCTTCGTCCCCTGGGCCCTCCATGCGCCAGACTGTCGGACGAGCCTAGGTCACGCAGCAGAGGGAGTCTTTCCACCGTGGAGTTCGACGTCACCATCGAGATCCCCAAGGGTCACCGCAACAAGTACGAGGTCGACCACGAGACGGGGCGCATCCGGCTGGACCGGATGCTGTTCACCGCGATGGCGTACCCGTCGGACTACGGGTACATCGAGGACACCCTCGGCGAGGACGGCGACCCGCTCGACGCGCTGGTGCTCCTCGACGAGCCGACCTTCCCCGGCTGCATCGTCCGGGCCCGCCCGATCGGCATGTTCCACATGCGCGACGAGGCCGGCGGCGACGACAAGATCCTCTGCATCCCCGCGGGCGACCCGCGCCGCAGCCACGTCACCGAGCTCGAGCACGTCAACGAGTTCGAGCGCCTCGAGATCCAGCACTTCTTCGAGACCTACAAGGACCTCGAGCCCGGCAAGTCCGTCGAGGGCGCCCACTGGGCCGGCCGCGACGAGGCCGAGCAGTGCATCACCGAGGCCCTCCAGCGCGCCAAGGCCGCCGGCCTGACGACCGCCCGCTGGCGGATGCCGGCGCACCACGAGGTGCCGGTCGAGGCCGTCACCTCCGCGCACACCCCCGAGGAGATGCAGGCGGCCGCCGAGAAGGCGCGCGCCGAGCTCGCGACCAAGGACCAGCCGCTCAGCGACGACTGACCGACGACGACACCGGACCCCCGGCGCACCGACGCGGTGCGACCGGGGGTCCGTCGTCTCCCGGGGCTGGTGGCGGTCCGGGCTCACCATCCCCAGGTGCCGGGTCCGCCCTTGAACGGCCCGACGACGCGGCTGGTCACCCATCCCCCGTAGAAGCCGCCCTCCTGCGGGGTGACGACCTCGCCGGCCACGACGCAGCGGTCCATCGCGGCGGGCATGACGGCGACGTGGTCGACGAGCGTCGCGAAGCCGGGGTTGGGGTGCGGGTAGGTCCACGCGGCGGACTCGGCGACCTCGCGGCGGCCGAGCACGTCGAAGTAGACGGCCTCGCCCTTCCACTCGCAGTACGACGAGCCGTGCGCCCGCCGTAGCGCGCCCTCGGTGAAGTCCTCGCGCGGCAGGTAGTAGGTCGGGGGGTGGCTCGTCTCGAGGACGCGCAGGGTGCGGGTGGAGCGGGCGACGAGGACACCGCCGAACCAGACCTCGACCGGCTCGTCGCTCGGCTCGACCGCCGGCGGGCGCGGGTAGTCCCACACCGACTCCTGGCCGGGGGCGGTGGGCAGCGGCACGGGTCTGGTCATCTCGCCACGCTATGCCCGGCGCCGCGCCCCTGACCCGCCGTTGGCCGACGTTCGACAGCCCCCGCCCCGCACCTCCCGACTTCTTGCGAGTTCCGCCGGTCGACCCGCCCGTGGACGGGGTGTCGAGCGGCGGAACTCGCAATCAGTGGGGTCGGAGACGTGCGAAGGCCCCCTCGACGCGGGGTCGAGGGGGCCTTCGGGTGGAGCCGCCTATCGGAATCGAACCGATGACCTATTCATTACGAGTGAATCGCTCTGGCCGACTGAGCTAAGGCGGCGTGCGCACGCGGCGGACCGGGCGCGCCGGACGAGTATATGGACATCGGCGCGGCGATCGCGAATCGACCCGGGCGACACCCGCCCGGCCCGCTCCCCCGGGCTGCCTCGGTCGCGCCCTACGCCGCAGTAGGTGTCGCCAGGACGACACGTACTGCG
This sequence comes from Phycicoccus mangrovi, assembly GCF_018729305.1. Lineage (NCBI taxonomy): Bacteria > Bacillati > Actinomycetota > Actinomycetes > Micrococcales > Intrasporangiaceae > Phycicoccus > Phycicoccus mangrovi. The sequence goes on from NZ_JAHHWP010000014.1 coordinate 257,205, forward strand.
GTGTAGCCCGCGACGAGGGAGCGGGTCAGCAGCGCAGGCCGTCCTTGGGGAGCTTCCCGTCGACGTACCAGCCGTCGACCGCGTCGTCGACGCACGAGTTCGAGCGCGTGTAGGCGGTGTGCCCGTCGCCGTCGAACGAGATGAGCGAGGCCTTCGCCAGCTGGTCGCGCAGACGCACCGACCACTCGTACGGCGTCGCGGGGTCGCGGGTCGTGCCGATGACGACGATCGGCTCGGCGCCCTCGGCCCGGACCTCGTGCGGCTCGTTCGTCGGCTCGAACGGCCACGACCCGCACGGCAGGGAGCTCCACGCGAGGTAGCGACCCCACGTCGGCGCCTTCTCGGCGGCGGCGTCGGCGAGCGCCTGGTGCTCGGGGACGGAGTCGGACTCCGGCTTGTCGAGGCAGTTGACCGCGTAGATGACCTCCATGATGTTGCCCGCGTAGCCGCCGCCCGGGTTTCGGTCGGCGTACTGGTCCGCGAGCTGCATCAGGGCGGTGCCGTCACCGTCGACGGCGTCGGTCATCGCGTCGACGAGGGTCCGCCACGCGCCCTGGTCGTACATCGCGGCCGCGATGCCGAGGGAGGCCCAGCCCTCGGTCAGCGCCGGCACCGAGCCGTCGCCGGTCTTCGGCAGCGGGGTGGCGTCGACGTCGGCGAGGAAGGCGCGCAACCCCTCCATCACGGCGTCGACCGAGTCACCGAGGGGGCAGTCGCCCTCCGAGACGCAGTACTGCGCCCAGGCCCGGGTCGCGCGCTCGAAGCCCTCGGCCTGGCCGAGGTTGATCTCGGCGGAGGTGAGGTCGGGGGCGACGACGCCGTCGAGGACGAAGCGGCCGACCTGCTGCGGGAAGAGCTCGGCGTAGGTGGCCCCGAGGTAGGTGCCGTACGACTTGCCGAGGTAGGTCAGCTTCTCCTCGCCGAGCGCGGCGCGCAGCACGTCCATGTCGCGCGCGGCGTCCTTGGTCGAGACGTGGGCGAGCAGGGGGCCGGCGTTCTTGGCGCAGGACGCGGCGAACCCGGCCGCGCCGGCGGCGAACTGCTGCTCCTCGCCGGCGTCGTCCGGCGTCGGGTCGGCCCCGAGGAAGGCGTCGAGCCCGGCGTCGGAGAGGCAGTCGATGGGCGAGGAGCGCGCGACGCCCCGCGGGTCGAACCCGACGACGTCGTAGCGGTTGCGGACGTCCTTGCCGACGATGAAGTCCGCGGCGCGCGCGTAGTCGACCCCCGAGCCGCCCGGTCCGCCCGGGTTGACGACGAGCGAGCCGAGGCGCTGGCCCGACTTCTTCGCGGGGACCCGCAGCACGGAGATCTCGATCGTCGCCCCGGTCGGCTGCGCGTAGTCGACGGGCACCGTCAGCTGGGCGCACTCGGCGCCGGAGCACCCCGTCCAGGCGAGCTGCTGCGAGTAGAACCGGTCCAGCCCCTGCGTGCCCGGTGGCGGCGTCTGGGGGCTCACCGACACCGAGGGCCGGGCGCTCCCCTGGCCGCGCAGGCCGTCGACGACCGAGCAGCCGGCGAGGGCGGTGGACACGGCGACGGCGCCCGCGACGAGGGCGAGGCGGCGCGGGGTCATGGGCGCACCCTAGGCGAGCAGCATGGGAGCCTTCTCGCCGGGGAGGTCACGAATCGGCCGCAACCGGGGAGTCCTGCCCATTGCCGCCCCCTCCCCTCCGGGGCAGGGTGGGGCACCGACGACGAGGAGGGGTGTCCATGACGCACCGGGACGAGAGCAGCGCGAGCAGCCCGCGGGACGAGAGGTTCCGGGTCCACCCGGCGCGGCTGCGCGAGGCCGCGACCGAGTTCGGGGGGCTCGGCGACGACGCCACCGAGGCGATGTCCTACGCCTCGCGGTGGGTCGACTTCGACCCCTCCGGCGGCGCGGTCTTCGAGCGCTTCGTCGACGTGACGACGGGGATGGACACCGGCGTCCGGGACCTCATGGCCGACATCGAGCGGGCGATGAGCGGCACGGCGGCGGCGCTGCTCGCGTCGGCCGAGCGCTACGAGTCCCTCGACGCCGCCGCGGCCCAGCGCCTCGACACGAGCTACTGGGGTCACTGATGGTCAACGCGACCACCGGTGGGGGCGGGTACAACCCCGCGAGCTGGCTGTACGAACCCGTTCCCGCGGAGGCGATCCCGTCGACCTTCGACGCGGCGCTGGGGATGGCGGACTGGCTCTCGCTCGGGCACTGGGCCCTCGTCGTCCTCGACAAGGCCGACGGGGGCTTCGACCTGCAGGAGAAGGCGCAGACGTGGCTCGCCGGCGACTGGCAGCGGGTCGCCACCTCCGCCGCCGCGATGCGCAACCTCAAGGGCTTCTGCGAGAGCATGTCCGGCGCCGTCGACTCCGCGTCCGCCGTGCTCGACCAGCACTGGGACGGCAACGCCTGGCGGGACGCCCAGGCCACGATGGTCAGCCACAGCGTGGCGCTCGAGAAGGCCGCCGGGATGCTCGAGATCGCGGCCAAGGGCTACGACGACGTCGCGAACGGTCTCTACGGCGTCGCGAAGGACGTCGGCAACGTCGTCCAGACCCTCATCGACCTGCTCATCGCCGCGGGCATCAGCGCGGCCGCGACGGCCGGCGGCTCGTGGACGCTCGTCGGCGGGGCCATCGGCGCCGCCGCCACCTACTGGGGCATCACCGAGATCATCTCGAACATCCAGAAGATCATCGGCCTCATCGAGGGCGCGATGACCATCGTCGACGTCCTCGTCGACACGGTCTCCGCGACGATGGGGTCGGCCGGCGACTGGCACCTCGTCGACATCCCGGACGCCTTCGACAACAACGTCGCCCCGTCGGGGGCCCGGTCGTGAGCGCCGAGGGGCGCACCGACGGTCCGCCGCTGCTGCCGGGCGGCACCCTGCCGGGCCCTCTGCAGACCCACCTGCGCCGTTCGCTCGAGGTCCTGCGCGACCGGGCCGACGACGCCGGTGTGCGGCGCCGCATCGAGGACGTCCTCGCCGGGCGCGCCGCCCTGCGCGACCTCGCCGGTGACGACGGGTTCAGCGCGTTCGCGGCACCCCTCGTCGAGCAGGGGCTGCGCCGCCTGGACGAGCTCGGGCCGCAGGAGCGCGAGCAGCTGGCGCTGGACGCCGCCGCCCTGGGCCGGGGCGAGGTCCCGCCCCACCTGCGCGAGGACGGGGACGCGAGCGCGGTGGGTCCCGCCCGGGACGACCGTCCGCCGGCCCCGCCGAGGTCACCCGGCACCTGGTGAGCCGCGGGCGCGCGCCCCGGTCGGCTCAGCGGGGCAGACGCAGGGAGAGCGCCATCGCCTCGAGCGCCAGCAGCGGCGCGACGTTGGCCCCGATGCGCTCGCGCGCCGTGCCGACGGCGTCCATCGCCTGGAGGAGCTGCTCGGGCGTGAACGCCTCGGCGACGCGGGTGACGACGGCCCGGCTGTCCTCGTTGACGAGGGCGGCGCCGGCGCGGGTGCGGTGCACGAGCGCGTCGCGGTAGACCGACAGCAGGTCGACGAGGGCGCGGTCGACGACGTCGCGGGTGAAGCGCGTGGCGCGCGTCTTCTGCTCGCGCTCGAGCGCCGCGACCTGCGAGCGCACGTGCGGCGGCTGCGTCCGCGCGGTGGGGTCGGCGCCGAGCACCTCGAGCAGGCGGGCCCGCTCGGCGGCGTCGCGCTCCCCCGACGCGGCGGCCGACTCCTCCTGGGCGATCGTGACGATGTCCTGCGCGGCCCCGACGGCCTCGCCGACCGAGACGATCTTGCCGGCCATGGACACGACGTCGTGGCGGCGGATGCGGGCCTGCTCGTCGCGGGCGAGGCGGCGCGCGAGCCCGACGTGCGACTGCGCGGCGCGGGCGGCGTAGAGCGCCATCGAGTGGTCGACGCCGTCGCGGCGCACGAGGAGGTCGGCGACGGCCTCGACCGACGGCGTCCGCAGCCGTACGTGCCGCGAGCGCGAGCGGATCGTGATGATGACGTCCTCGACCGACGGCGCGCAGAGCATCCAGACGGTGCGCGGGGCCGGCTCCTCGAGCGCCTTGAGGAGGGCGTCGGCGGCGCGCTCGGTGAGCCGGTCGGCGTCCTCGACGACGATGACGCGGTAGCGGCCGACGCTCGGCCGGTGGGCCGCGAGCTGGACGAGGTCGCGCGCCTGCTCGACCTTGATCGAGAGCCCCTCGGTGGCGATGACGTCGACGTCGGCGTGCGTGGCGTCGAGCGCGGTGCGGCACTCGCGGCACTCGCCGCAGCCGCCGCGCGGGCAGAGCAGCGCGGCCGCGAACGCCCGCGCGGCGACCGACCGGCCCGAGCCCGGCGGCCCGGTGAAGAGCCACGCGTGGGTCATCGACGCCGGGTCCTGCACGGCCCGCTCGAGGACGGCGACCGCGGCCTCCTGCCCGATGACGTCGCGCCAGACGCTCACGGCGCTCCCCCGTCGACGGCGTCGAGGGCCCCGGTCGCGCGGACCCGGTCGAGGACGGCCGCGTGCACCGCGTCGGGCGGCTGCGTGCCGTCGACGACGAGGTAGCGCTCGGGGTTGCCGCGGGCCATCGCGAGGAAGTGCTCGCGGATCGCGGCGTGGAAGGCGTCGGCCTCCGCCTCGAGCCGGTCGTGGACCTCGCCGCGGCGCCGGCGCCCCTCGGCGGGGTCGACGTCGACGACGACCGTGAGGTCCGGGACGAGGGCGTCGACGGCCCACATCTGCAGGTCGTGGACCTCGGCGGCCCCGAGGTCGCGCCCGGCCCCCTGGTAGGCGACGGAGGAGTCGGTGTAGCGGTCGGTGAGGACGACCTGCCCGGCGGCGAGCGCCGGCCGGATGACCAGGTCGACGTGGTGGGCCTTGTCGGCCGCGAAGAGCAGCGCCTCGGCCCGCGGCGAGACGTGGTCGCCGTGCAGGACGAGGTCGCGGATGGCCGCCCCGAGGTCGGTCCCGCCGGGCTGCCGGGTCACGAGGACCTCGCGACCGTGCGCGCGCAGGGCCTCGGCGAGCAGCCCGACCTGCGTCGACTTGCCCGCCCCGTCGCCGCCCTCGAAGGCGATGAAGACCCCGTCCCGTGCGCTCACGCCGCGAGCCTAGGCCAGCGCCCCGACGGTCGTCCCGGCGCGGGTCAGGGGGTGGGCAGGTGGTCGCGCGCCCAGAGGGCAGCGCTCGTGCGGTCGACGACCCCGATCTCGCGGAACACCCGGCCGAGGTGCGCCTTGACGGTGCGCTCGGTGATGCCGAGGGCCCGCGCGATCTGCTTGTTGGCCAGGCCCTGCGAGACGAGCCGGAGCACCTCGGTCTCGCGCGGGGAGAGCCCGACGGCCTCGCCGTCGCGCACCGGGTCGCCGGTGCCGGGCAGGAGGGCGGCCGCGACCCGCGGGTCGATCGGGACGTGTCCCTGCGCGGCCGCGCGGACCGCCGCGACGAGGTCGGCCGGCTCGGAGTCCTTGAGGACGTACCCGATGGCCCCGGCGGCGAGGACCTCGCGGACCCGGTCACGGTCGGAGAAGCTCGTGAGGACGAGGACGCGGGTGGCCGGGAGCGCGGCCAGCACCCCGCGGGTGCCCTCGACCCCGTCGAGGACGGGCATCGAGAGGTCCATGAGGACGACGTCGGGCTCGGTGCCGACCGCCGACTCGACCGCCTCGGCGCCGTCGCGGGCCTCGGCAACGACGGTGATGTCGGGCTCGGCGTCGAGGAGCGTGCGCACCCCGGCCCGGACCAGCTGGTGGTCGTCGGCCACGAGCACCCGGATCATGCGCGCACTCCCATCGGGCCGTCGAGGTCGAGGCGCCAGTGCGTCCCGGCGCCCAGCGAGCTGGCCACCCGCAGTGTCGCACCCGGGACCGACGCGGCGTCGGCGATCAGTGCGGTCCCGAGGTGCCCGGGCTCGGGGTCGGCGAGGACGGCCTCGACGTCGAAGCCGAGCCCGTCGTCGAGGACCTCGAGCTCGACCGTGCCCGGGCCGGTGCGGTGCAGCGACACGACGACCTCGGCGGGGCCCGCGTGGCGGGCGGCGTTGCGGACGCACTCCTGCGCGACGCGGTGGACGAGCCGCTGGGCGTCGGCGGTGAGGGCGAGGTCGGCCTCGGGGTCGGTGTCGAGCCGGACGACGACGCCGTCGGCCCGGACGGACGTCGCGAGGTCGGTCAACGCGGCGACCACCCCGGCCCGCGACAGGCTCGGCGGGTGCAGGTCGACGAGCAGCGTGCGCAACGAGCGGATGCTCGCGCGCACCGCGGTCGCCGCGGCGTCGAGGTCGCGGGCCAGCGCGCTCTCGCCGCGGGCCGCGGCCGTCGCGGAGGCGCCGGAGACGGTGAACGAGGTGGCCGCGAGCTCCTGGACCGGGCCGTCGTGGAGGGTCGCGGCGATGCGCCGGCGCTCGACCTCCGAGGCGTCGACCGCCCGCTGGAGGAAGGCGACCTGGCGTGCCTCCGCGCTGCGGACGCGCTTGAGCAGGGCGAGGACGAGCGGGGTGACGATGAGGACGAAGAGCACGAGGCTGCTCGCCGTCACCCCGGCGAAGCCGCGCCACAGCTCGCCGGTGCGGCTGGCCACGGGGTCGTAGGAGACGTAGATCTCGAACAGCGCGGTCTCCCCTTCCGGCATCCACACGGGCCGGTAGACCTCGACGAGCCGGTCGCCCTGCTCGAACTGGTTCTCGGACGCGTCGAGCTCCGAGACCTCCGCGACGGTGGTGGGACCGTCGAGGGCCTCACGCTGCCCCTCGTCGAGCGCGAACGTGCGCCCCACGAGCTGGGGCTCGTCGGCCCACAGGACGTAGCCGTCGGGCCGCCAGAGCTTGACTCGGACCACCGTCTCGCGGTCGAGGCTGCGCTCCAGCGTCGCCCCGAACGCGTCGGCGGCCGCGGGGTCGCCGGCCATGAGCTCCTCGGTCATCGCCGGCTGGACCACCGCCTCGGCGATGACCCCGGCCATCGAGGCGGCGTCGTTGACGGCCTCGCGCTCGGCCAGCTGCCGGGCGGCGAGGGAGCCGAGGACGCCGACGAGGACGAGAGCCGCGAGGACACCGAGCGCGAGCTGGGCGAGGACGCGGCGGGGGTGCACCGGAGCCTCGGCTGCGTCGAGCGCCGCCGGGCGGGAGACCGTGACCCACACCGGTTCCGGGCACGGAACGCCCCCGGCCGGGGCAGGGACCTCGACCGGGGACGGGACCGTGGGATCAGTCGTCGGATCCGTGCCCACCCGAGTCCCCACCGTGGTCGTCGCCGGCGTCGTGGCCGGAGCCGTCGTCGCCGCCGTGCCGCGAGCGGCCCGAGTCGTCCGAGCCGGAGTCGTCCGAGCCGTGGCCCGAGGAGCCGCTGGAGGAGTCGTCCGCCCCGCTGTCGTCGGAGCCACCGCCGTGGGAGCGGCCGCTGGTCGAGCTGCTGCCGCTGGAGCTGCTGCCACCGGAGCGCTGGCGGCCCGAGCGGTGACCGGAGCTGCTCGAGTCGTCGCCCGACCGGACGCGGTCGCCGCCGTGGTCGTCGTTCGCGTCGTGGTCGGCCGGGTCGTCGGAGGTGCCGCGCGGGCGGTCGCCACCGTGGTCGTCGTTCGCGTCGTGGTCGGCCGGGTCGTCGGAGGTGCCGCGCGGGCGGTCACCGCCGTGGTCGTCGCCCGCGTCGTGCGTGGCCGGGTCGTCGGAGGTGGCCGACGGCGACGGGCTGGAGCTGACGCTCGAGGGCGCCCGGACGGGCAGCCGCTCGGCGAAGGAGGCGTTGCCGAGCACGCCCAGGAGGGCGGGAGTGACGGCCACGGCGGCTCCGAGGGTGATGAGGGCGATGCGTCGCACGGTCCTGGTCCTTTCGTGGAGTGTGACAGGTGCGGTCAGCCGGCGAAGACGACTCGGGCGGAGCAGGTCTGCCCGGCGTGCGTCGCGACGGCGGTGATGGTGTCGGTGCCGGCGCGGTTCGCGATCCGGCGCGCAACGGTGAAGGAGCCGCTCGGCGCGACGGTGACCGCGGTGCCGGAGCCGACCTTGGTGCCGTTGTCGCGGAGCGTCCAGGCCCAGCTCTGGCCGTTGCGGTTGGAGTCGACCTCGAGCTCGACCTGGACCCGGCCGTTGTCGGCCTTGGCCTTGAGCTTCCACGTGGCGCCCTGGCTGCAGGTGCCGGAGGCCTTGGACTCGGGGGACTTCGCGAAGGTGGCGGGGGCGGCGCCGGCGACGAGGGCGGCGGCGACCGCGGCGGTGGCGGCGACCCGGGACAGGGACTGCGTGCGGATCATGGGGTGCTCCTGGTACTGAGGTGGGCCGCTCGTCGGCCCGATGACGAGAACGGTGCCCGTGACCGATGGACACCCACCATCGGGCTTTGGTCCTAGTACCTCCCCGCCCTCTCCCCCCGGTCGACGGAACAGGACACGCCGCCGGCACCGGGGTGCCGGCGGCGTGTCCTGTGCGCTCGACGGGTGGAGCGGGCCTCAGCCGGCCGGGCGCTCGTGCCGGTCGGCGTTGGCGTGGATGGCGTCGCGCACGTACTGCGCGAGGCCCGGCGCCTGCTCCTCGTAGGTGGCGGTGAACCGCGGGTCGGAGACGTACATGTCCCCGAGGCTCCGGTGGAAGGCGTGGTCGAGGTCGTAGAACCAGCGCTCGATCTGCACCCGGTGCGCCTCGGCGGCGTCCATCGCCCGCTGCGAGGTCGGCGGCTCGCCGGCCCGCAGCGCGGCGACGAGCTCCGCGTTGACCCGGTCCTGCTCCTCCTTGACCGCCTCCCAGTCGGCCTTGGTGTAGGAGTCGGTGCGGCGCTTGGACTGCCGCCAGGCGTCGGTGTCGCCCCAGCGCTCCTCCGCCTCCTGCTGGTACTCCTCGCGGAAGCCGTCCCCGAAGAGCTCCCTGAGGTCCTCGGTCGTGGCGGGCTGCTCGGTCATCTCTCGCTCCAGTGCTCGGTCGATGGCGTGGACGAGCTCCTCGAGCTCGCCCAGCCGGGACACGACCGCGGCGCGCTGGCGGCGCAGGTGCTCCACGGGCGTCCCCTCGCCGTCGAGCAGGGCGCGCACCTCGTCGAGGGGCAGGTCCAGCCGGCGGTAGGTGACGACGGTCGCGAGCCGGGCGAGGTCCGCGTCCGTGTAGAGGCGGTAGCCCGCGGGGGTGCGGCCGGACGGGACGACGAGACCGACGGCGTCGTAGTGGTGCAGCGTGCGCACCGTGACGCCGAAGGTCTCGGCGACCTGCCCGACCGTCAGCTCCATGCCTGCAGTGTGCTGGCTCGTCGTGGTCATGGCACCACAGTGGGGCCTCACGTCGCGTGAGGGTCAAGCCGGTTCGGGCACGGGCTCAGGACAACGGCGCGGTGAGCTCGAGGTTGACGTCGTCCGGGTCCTGGAAGGAGAGGATGGCGATGCCGGCGTCCGCCAGCTCGACGACCTCTCCGTGCGTGATGCCCGCACCGTCGAGCTCCCGGGAGGCGGCGTCCAGGTCGGCGCGCGAGTCCACGGCGAAGCTCACGTGGTCCAGGCCGGTGACGTCGGAGCGGAATGCCTGCGAGCCGACCGGCCGCAGGCCGAAGAGCGTGCCCTGGGGGGTCTGGTAGACGACGCCGCCGTAGAACTTCTCGGGGGCGTCCTCGAGACCGGGCTCGCCCTGGTGCTCGCGGGCGTCGACGGCCTTCGGCCAGCCGAAGACCCGGTCGTAGAAGTCGACCGAGCGCTCGATGTCGGTGACGGTGAGGCGGACGTGGGCGTAGCCGGAGCTCGTGACGAGGGACATCCCGCCACGCTACGTCGCGCCACCGCCGAGATCGCCCGCAGCGACGAGGTCCTCTTCCCACGCGTCACCCGCGTATCGGGTCACCCGATACGGGCGCGCTCCACCCCGGAACCGTTCCCGGGTGAAGCGCAGGCGTATCGGGTCACCCGATACGCGTGGTGCGTCGGGGCGGCCGGAGGGCCCTCAGGCCTTGGGGGTCTCGAACCAGTTGGCCAGCGCGGTCGCGAGGCCGAGGTCGCCGCGGGCCTTGATCTTCCCCATCATGAACATCATCGCGGGGTTGCCGGTGCCCGAGATGAGCTTGAGGAACTCCACCGGGCCGGCCATGAGCGAGAGGTCGGGCTCGGCGGTCGGCGCCTTCTCGACGGTGCACGAGCCGCGGTCGACGACGACGGCGTAGGTGTCGCTGGTGTCCCCCGGTCCGCCGGTCACCCGGAAGTCGATGCGCGCGGTACGGTCACCGGCCTTGTCGGCCCGGAACTGCTCGGGGAAGCGCCCGAAGACGGCGTCGAGCATCGCCGTGCGGTGCTCGCCGGCGAACGCGTCGCGGATCTCGCCGTCGGAGGCCCGCTTCACCGCCGCGACGAACTCGGCGGGCGAGGCGGTGGTCAGGGTCTGCGGGTCGAAGGCCATGCCTCGAACCTACTGGCCGGTAACCCTGGCCGCAATCGGGGTCGAGGGCGCGAGCGGTCGCCGGGACGACCACGAGCGCCCTCGGCTCCGGAGAAGAGGCGGGGGCGCGGCCCGGTCAGGCCTCCTTGGCGGTGGTCTTCCTCGTCGTGGCCTTCTTGGCCGCGGTCTTCTTCGTCGCGGTCTTCTTCGTCGTCTTCTTGGCCGTCTTGCGCGCCGTCTTCTTGGCGGGGCCCTTGGCGCGCTTGTCGGCGAGGAGCTCGTACCCGCGCTCGGGCGTGATCTTCTCGGGGTCGTCGTCCTTGCGCAGGGTCGCGTTCGTCTCGCCGTCGGTGACGTACGGGCCGAACCGCCCGTCCTTGACGACGACCGGCTTGCCGGACACGGGGTCGGTGCCGAGCTCGGCGAGCGGCGGCTTGGCCGCGGCCCGCCCACGCTGCTTGGGCTGGGCGTAGATCGCCAGCGCCTCCTCGAGCGTGATGTCGAAGAGCTGCTGCTCCGTCGTCAGCGACCGCGAGTCGCTGCCCTTCTTGAGGTAGGGCCCGTAGCGACCGTTCTGCGCGGTGATCTCGACGGTGCTGCCGTCCTCCTCGGTCGCCGTCCCGACGACGCGCGGGAGCGACAGCAGCCGCAGCGCGGTGTCGAGCTCGATCGTGCCGAGGTCCATGTCCTTGAAGAGCGACGCGGTGCGCGGCTTGACCTTCGACTTCCCCTTGCCCTGCTCCTCCTCGGGCAGCACCTCGGTGACGTAGGGGCCGTAGCGGCCGGCCTTGGCGACGATGTCGCGCCCGGTGTCGGGGTCCTGGCCGAGGACGCGACCGTCGTCGGCGGCGCGCTCGAGCAGCTCGCGGGCGATGGCCGGCGTCATCTCGTCGGGGGCGATGTCGTCGTTGATGGTCGCGCGACGCGGCTGTGCCGCAGCGGAGTCCGCGGCGGCGGCGTCGGTGACCTCACCGGTCGACGGGTCGACGCCGGCGGGCACGACCTCCTCGACGTACGGCCCGTAGCGGCCGACGCGCACGACGACGCCGTCGCCGATGTCGATCGTCGAGATGGCCCGGGCGTCGATGTCGCCGAGGTCCTCGACGAGCGAGCGCAGCCCCTCGGCCGAGCTCGCCTCGTCGCCGAAGTAGAAGCGGCGCAGCCACGCCGCTCGCTGCTCGTCGCCGCGCGCGATGGCGTCGAGGTCCTCCTCCATCGAGGCGGTGAAGTCGTAGTCGACGAGCCGCCCGAAGTGCTCCTCCATGAGGCGGGTCACGGCGAACGCGAGCCACGACGGGACGAGCGCCGAGCCGCGGTTGGAGACGTAGCCACGGTCCTGGATGGTGCCGATCGTCGAGGCGTAGGTCGAGGGCCGGCCGATGCCGCGCTCCTCCATCGCCTTGACGAGCGTCGCCTCGGTGTACCGGGCCGGCGGCGAGGTCTCGTGGCCGTTCGCCTCGGCGCGCTTGACGTCGAGGCGGCGCCCGGCGCCGAGCTTCGGCAGGCGGCGCTCGTCGTCGTCGCGGGTGCGGGCGTCGTCGCGCCCCTCCTCGTAGGCGGCGAGGAAGCCGCGGAAGGTGATGACGGTGCCGCTGGCGGACAGCTCGACCTCGCGGGCCGGGGCGCCGTCGCGCAGCGTCGCGGCGAGGCGCACCGACGCGGTGGAGCCGCGGGCGTCGGCCATCTGCGAGGCGACGGTGCGCATCCAGATCAGCTCGTAGAGGCGGAACTCCTCGCCGCGCAGCTCGCCCGCGACCTGGGCCGGCGTGCGGAAGCGGTCACCGGCCGGGCGGATGGCCTCGTGCGCCTCCTGGGCGTTCTTGACCTTCTTCTCGTAGCGGCGCGGCGCGTCGGGCACGGAGTCGCCCCCGTACATCTCGCGCGCCTGCTGCCGGGCGGCGGTGAGGGCGGTGTCGGACAGCGCGGTGCTGTCGGTCCGCATGTAGGTGATGTAGCCGTTCTCGTAGAGCCGCTGGGCCACGCGCATCGCGTTGCGCGAGTTGAGCCGCAGCTTGCGCGAGGCCTCCTGCTGGAGGGTGCTCGTCGTGAACGGGGCGCTCGGGCGGCGCGTGTACGGCTTCTCGGAGACCTCGGCGACGGTCACCTCGGCGGTGCGCAGCGCCTCGGCGATGCCGGTGGCGCGCTCCTCGTCGAGCTGCACGGAGCGCTCGCCCTTGAGGGTGCCGTCGTCGGCGAAGTCGCGGCCGGTCGCGACGCGCTTGCCGTCGACGCCGGTGAGGCGCGCCGTGAAGAGGTCCTCGTCGGCGCCGGGGGTGACGTCGGCGTCGACGTCCCAGTACGAGGCGCGGACGAACGCCATCCGCTCGCGCTCGCGCTCGACGACGAGGCGGGTGGCGACGGACTGGACGCGCCCGGCGGACAGGCCGGCCTTGACCTTGCGCCAGAGCACCGGCGAGACCTCGTAGCCGTAGAGGCGGTCGAGAATGCGGCGGGTCTCCTGCGCGTCGACGAGGGCGACGTTGATGTCGCGGGTCTGGTTGGCGGCCCGCTGGATCGCCTCGCGGGTGATCTCGTGGAAGACCATCCGCTTGACCGGGACCTTGGGCTGGAGGGTCTCGAAGAGGTGCCACGCGATGGCCTCGCCCTCGCGGTCCTCATCAGTGGCGAGGTAGAGCTCGTCGGCGTTCTTCAGGAGGGCCTTGAGCTCGCGGACCTTCTTCTTCTTGTCCGCGTCGACGACGTAGTACGGGTCGAAGTCGTCGTCGACGTTGACCCCGAACTTGCCGAACGGGCCCTTCTTGATCTCCGCCGGCATCTCGCTCGGGGTCGGGATGTCGCGGATGTGGCCGACGGAGGCCTCCACGTCCCAGTCGCTGCCGAGGTAGCCGGCGATGGTCTTCGCCTTCGCCGGGGACTCCACGATGACGAGCTTGCGTCCGGATGCCATGCCTCACACCTGCCTGTTCCGTCGGCCACGTGCAGCGGATTCGTCGCTGCTCGGACGTGGTGACGGCCCGACGGTAGCGCTCCGGAGCCACCGCCCGCACACCCGGGTCGCCGGCGGACGGCGCCCGGGGAGCCTCAGCGGTGGCTGCGGTGGAGCTGCGCGAGGACGGCCGCCGCGGCAACGAGCCCGATGACGAGGACCGGGACGTAGGTGGCGGCGGCGCTCGCCCACGCCAGGGCGACGAGCCCGCCGGCCACGACGACGAGCAGCGCGGGGACGCCCCGGCGGGGGGCGGCGCCGGCGCCGAGCGTGTACGCCACGCACGCCCCGACTGCGACGATGACGGCGATGAGCGGCGCGACCGACGGCAGGCCCCGCAGCAGCAGCGCGGCGGCGGCCGCGGACGAGACGACGACGAGGGCCAGGACCAGGCCCCTCGTGACGTGCTCGGTGGTCGTGGACGGAGCAGGACGCTGCAGCTGGTCGGTCACGAGGTTGCTCTTTCGGCGAGGCCGGGCCCCCTACAAGCCCGATCTGTACCCCTCACGCTAGGGCACGCGACGGGGGCGGCGCGGGCCGTTTCGCGGAAACCCGCGACGCGACCCGCGCCCGCCCCTCAGGCGATCTCCTTGCGGGTCACCCGCCAGGTGCCGACCGCGACCGGGAGGGCGACCCAGACGAGGACCGAGGTGCCCAGGTGCGCCCAGTCCTCGCCCTGCATGGTCCCGGCCATGAGCGGCTCGGTGACGAGCGAGAGGTCGATCCACGCGGTCACCCGCTGCGCCCCCTCGGTGAGCCCGCCGACGATGCTCAGGGCCACCGGCAGGACGAACGACGCGGCGATGGCCAGCGGCGTGTTGAGGAGGAGCAGACCGAAGCCGACGCCCTGGACGAGGAAGACCAGGAGCGCGAGCGCGAGCCCGAGGGCCAGCGCGCCGGGGACACGCCACTCGGTGGCTCCGCCCCCGACGAGCGAGCCGACGAGCCGGGCCAGCGCGACCGCGGCCGCCGTGGTCACGAGGACGACGAGCCCGAGGACGACGGCGGCGAGCGCCTTGGCCCCCACGACCCGGCCGCGGTGCGGTTCGAGGGCGAAGGTCACGAGCCCGGTCCGCTGGGACCACTCGGCGGTGGCCGCCATGATGCCGAGGACCGGCAGGAGGACCGAGAGCGGCAGCGCGGCGAGCCCGAGCAGGCCGGCGTACGAGGAGTCCTTCGCCGAGCCCCAGACGAGGAACGCGACGACGAGGGCGACGGCGATCCCGGCGGTCACGCCGAGCAGCCAGCGGCCGGCCCGGGTGTCGACGAGCTTGCGGACCTCGACGCGGACCAGCCGCGCGAGCGGGACACCGGGCCGTCCGGTGCGGCCGGCCGCGGGGGACGCGGCGCGCGCCGACGTCCCGGGGCTGCGGGTCGCGGTGCTCACGCCGCCACCTCCCGCGCGTCGTCGGCGGTCAGCCGGAGGAAGAGCTCCTCCAGCCCCTGCGCGCCGTGCGGCCGCAGGTCGGTGACGACGACCCCGGCGGCCAGCGCGGCCCGTCCGACCACGGCGGGCTCGACGTCGACGACCACCCCCTCCGGGGTCCGGGTCACCTCGTGGCCGGCGGACCGGAGGGCCGTGGCGAGCGCGGCGTCGTCCTCGGACGACACGCGCGTGCCCTCCCCGGCGACGAGCTCGGCGACGGCTCCGCTCGCGACGACCCGGCCTCGCCCGATGACGACGACGTCGTCCGCGACGGCCTGCACCTCGTGGAGCAGGTGCGAGGAGAGGAGGACCGCGCCACCGCGGTCGGCAAAGCCGCGCAGCAGGGTGCGCATCCAGTGGATGCCCTGCGGGTCGAGGCCGTTGGCGGGCTCGTCGAGGACGAGCACCTCCGGCTCGCCGAGGAAGGCCCCGGCGAGGCCGAGGCGCTGGCGCATCCCCAGGGAGTAGGTGCGGACGCGCCGGCCGGCCTCGTCGTCGCTCAGCCCGACGAGCCGCAGGACGTCGTCGACGCGGCTGCGCGGGACGCCGATGGTCAGCGCGGCCAGGACGAGCGCCTCGCGCCCGGTGCGGCCGGGGTGCTGGGCGGAGGCGTCGAGCATGACGCCGACGTGGGCGCCGGGGTCGACGAGGTCGCGGTAGTCGCGACCGAGCACGGTGGCGTGGCCGCTCGTCGGTGGGGTGAGGCCGGTGAGCATCCGCATGACGGTGGACTTGCCGGCGCCGTTGGGGCCGAGGAAGCCGGTGACCGACCCCGCCCGGACCTCGAAGGTGACGCCGTCGACGGCCGTGACGCGGCCGTAGCGCTTGGTGAGGTTCTCGACTCTGATCATGGCTCCAGCCTCGGGGCGGGTCGGGGTGCGCCGCATCGCCCGGCGGTCTGCTCCGGGGTAGACCTCGGTCTACATCCGTGGCGGGCCGAGGCGGACCTCCGGCCGACGCGGCGCCCCACCGGCCGCTCCTAGAGTGGCCGGATGCCTCCCGCGACGCCCGCCCCCCGGCTCTCCTGGTGGGGCCACGCGTGGCGCGTCGTCGTCGTGCTGCTGGCGAGCCTCACCCTCTGGGTCCTCACGCTCGAGTCGCTCGAGGACGCGGGGTTCGCCGACCACCCGCTGACCGTCTGGGTGCTCGTCGGCGACCCCGTGCTCTGCCTGCTCCTCGTCGTCCTCGTCGTCGTCGCGCGGCGTCGGCTGCCGCTGCCGGTCGCGCTCGCGACGGCCGCGCTCACCGCCGTCTCGCCGATGGCCTTCGGGCCGGCGACGCTGGCCCTCTGCTCGCTCGCCACCCGGCGACGCCCGCGCGAGCTGCTCCTCGTCGGCGGCACCACCGTCGTGGCCGCCCTCGTGTTCGAAGCCGTCTACCCGGAGCCGAGCCCCCTGCCGCTGTGGGCCGCCGGGCTGGTCGTGTCCCTCTTCGTCGCGGTCGTGCTCGCCGTCGGGTGGTCCGTGGGCACCGACCGCGAGCACCTCGTCACCCTCCGGGACCGGGCCGAGACGAGCGAGCGGGAGCAGCACGCCCGGGTGGCGGCGGCCCGGTCCGCCGAGCGGACCCGCATCGCCCGCGAGATGCACGACGTCCTGGCCCACCGCATCTCGCTCGTCGCGATGCACGCGGGCGCACTGACCTACCGGACCGACCTCTCGGTCGAGCAGCAGGCCGAGGCGGCCCGCACCATCGAGGAGAACGCACACCTGGCGCTGCGCGACCTGCGTGACGTCCTCGGGGTGCTGCGCGCCGACGCCGTCGACGCGACCCTCGCGCCGGAGCGGCCGCAGCCGGGGCTCACCGACCTGCCCGACCTCGTCGCCGAGGCCCGGACCGCCGGGACCCGCCTGACCTACGAGGACCGGACCGAGGGCGAGGTCCCGGCGACGACCGGCCGGACGGTCTACCGGCTCGTGCAGGAGGCGCTGACCAACGCGCGCAAGCACGCCCCCGGGTGCCCGGTCACGGTCTCGGTCGAGGGGCGGGCGGGGCGCGCGGTCGAGGTCGTCGTCAGCAACCCCGTGCCGCTGGGCGCCGGGGCGGCGCTGCCCGGGGCCGGGCTCGGGCTGCTCGGTCTCCACGAGCGGGTCGACCTCCTCGGTGGCGTCCTGCGGCACGGGCCGGAGGACGGCCGGTTCGTCGTGCGGGCCTCGCTACCGTGGGCGGCATGAGCACCGCCACCGTCCGGGTCGCCCTCGTCGACGACGACCCGCTCGTGCGCGCCGGCCTGACGATGATCCTCGGCGGCGACCCGGCGCTCGAGCTGGTCGGCGAGGCGGCGGACGGCGCCGACGCCGCGGACCTCGTGCGGCGCACCCGTCCCGATGTCGTCCTCATGGACATCCGGATGCCGCGGCGCGACGGCATCGCCGCGACGGGTGACCTGCTCGCGCTGCCCGACGCCCCGAAGGTGCTGGTGCTCACGACCTTCGACGCCGACGAGATGGTCCTGCGGGCGCTGCGGGTCGGCGCGCACGGCTTCCTCCTCAAGGACACCCCGCCGGCCCGCCTCGTCGAGGCGGTGCACGCGGTCGCGGCGGGCGAGCCGACCCTCTCGCCACGCGCGACGACCGCGCTCATCGCGGCGGTCGCCGGGCGCGACGGCGGGGACGCCGTGGAGCGCCGACGGGCCGGGGCGCGGCGGGCGCTGTCGTCCCTCACGGAGCGCGAGCGCGAGGTCGCGCTGGCCCTCGGGCGCGGCCAGAGCAACCTCGAGATCGGTGGCGCGCTCCACCTGAGCGTCGCGACCGTCAAGGCGCACGTCGGGCGCATCCTCACCAAGCTCGGGCTCGAGAACCGCACGCAGGTCGCGATCCTCGTCCACGACGCCGAGTAGGGAACACCGGCGGGCGGCATGTGGTTGAATGTTCAACAACTTGTCCGAGGAGACCGCCATGACCGACACCACCGCGTCGAGCCGCCCGCCCGTGCTCTACCTCAGCCACGGCGCCCCGCCCCTGGCGGACGACGCCCTGTGGACCTCGCAGCTGGCCGGCTGGTCGTCGGACCTCCCCCGCCCGGACGCCGTCCTCATGGTCTCGGCCCACTGGGAGCAGGCCCCGGTCTCGGTCTCGGCGACGACCGGCGACGTGCCGCTCACCTACGACTTCTGGGGCTTCCCGCAGCGCTACTACGACGTCACCTACGACGCGCCGGGTGCGCCCGAGGTCGCCCGCTCGGTGGCGCGGCTGCTGGCCCCGGCCGGCGAGACGCTGCACCAGGACCCGACCCGCGGCCTCGACCACGGCGCGTACGTCCCACTCAAGGAGATGTACCCCGACGCCGACGTGCCCGTCGTCCAGCTGTCGATGCCGACCCTCGACCCGCACCGCCTCTTCGACCTCGGCCGGCGCCTCGCCCCGCTGCGCGACGAGAACGTGCTCATCGTCGGGTCCGGATTCACGACGCACAACCTCGGCTGGTTCGACCCGCGCGCCGGGTCCGACGCCGCACCGCCCACGCCGTCCGCGGAGTTCGACCACTGGGCCGCCGAGACGGTCGCGGCCGGTGACGTCGACGCCGTCCTCGACTTCCTCGCCAAGGCCCCCGCGGCCCGCGAGGCGCACCCGCGCACCGAGCACTGGGCCCCGCTCTACGTCGCGCTCGGTGCGGCGTCGGTCCACGGCGACACCGCCGGGACGAGCGTCATCGACGGGTTCTGGTTCGGCCTGAGCAAGCGCTCCTGGCAGTTCGCCTGAGCCGGACGGCCCCTCGCGCCCACGTGCGCCGCGACGGCACACTGGCGGGATGACTGCCGTCGACCTCGACACCCACCTCGCCGGGCTCGCCGACGCCACCGACCGTCTCGTGCGGTGGGCCGGCGAGACGGGCCCGGAGGCCGTCGTCCCCACCTGCCCAGACTGGACCGTCGGTGACCTGGTCGTGCACCAGGGCGCCGTGCACCGGTGGGCGACGGCGATGCTGCGGGGCGGCGACCCGCGCGCGGTCGACATCCCGGACCTCGAGCCGGAGGGGCGCGCCGCACCGGACGTGACGGCCTGGCTGCGTGCGGGCGCCGACGAGCTGCTCGCGACGCTCGACGACGCGCCGGACGACCTCGAGGCCTTCACCTTCCTGCGCGAGGCGCCGCCGGCCCGCCTGTTCTGGGCCCGCCGCCAGCACCACGAGACCGCGGTGCACGCGCTCGACGTGCTCGCCGCGCGCGAGGGGCGGGCACCGACGGCGGACGACGCCTGGTGGACCCCCGCGGTGGCGGCCGACGCGGTCGAAGAGCTCCTCGTCGGCTTCTGGCCGCGCCGCGGCAGGGGCCCTCGCGCGGAGGGCGACCCGTACGAGGCGCTCGTCTCGGCCGCGGACACCGGCGACCGCTGGCTCGTCGCCGTGGGCGCCGACGCGACGACCGCCCGACGGCTCGCGCCCGCCGACGGGGCACCGGGCGGCGCGGCGACGCTGGCCGGTCCGGCCGTCGACCTGCACCTCGCCCTGTGGAACCGCGGCGGCGTCGTCGAGGACCCGGACGGCCTCCTCCCCCGGTGGGCGGACCGGGGCCGCGTCGTCTAGCCCGCCGGGGCGCCGAGGTGCTCGGCGAGGAAGGCGTCGATGCGCTCCCACGCGTCGGCGGCCGCCACGGGGTCCGGGCCCGCGTGCAGGACCAGGCGTGTCACCGGGGCCATCCACCACGGCGCCGAGTCGGTGGGGTTGAGGAACGAGTGCCCCGCGCCCGGGTACTCGCGGACGTCGTGCGGCACCCCGCGGGCCGCCAGGGCGACCTCGAGCTTCTCGGCGGCGCCGCTCAGGCTGCGGTCGCGGCCGCCGTAGCTCGCGACGACCGGACAGGCGCCGTCGAGGGCCTCCGGCGTGCTCGGGAGCATCCCGTAGTTGACCGACGCGGCGTCCCACCCGGGTCGCGGCGCGAGGGCGAGCGCGAAGGCCCCGCCCATGCAGAAGCCGATGACGCCGACCCGGCCCGTGCAGCGCTCGTCGCCGACGAGCTGCGCTCGGGCGGCCTCGACGTCGTCGAACGCCGGGCCGTGCCCGCGCCGCAGCGCCGTGAAGGTCGCCCGCAGACAGGCGGAGCGGCGCCCGCGCGAGAAGAGGTCAGGGGCCAGGGTGAGGAACCCGGCACCCGCCATCCGGTCCGCGAGGGCGCGCATGTTCTCGTCGAGCCCGAAGGCCTCGTGGACGAGCACGAGCCCCGGCCACGGGCCCTCGCCCACGGGGACGACCATGTGGGCCGGCACGTCACCGACCCTCGTCACGCCGCCCACGGCTCAGTGCCCGGCGCGCGGGCGCTTCTTGGGCGCCGGGCGGGTCGGGTCGTCGGTGACCTGCTCCACGTCCTCCGGGACGACGACCGGCCGCAGCCGGGACCACGCGACGAACCCGAGCCCGACGACGAGCAGGGCGAGGCCCGCCCAGAGGTTGGCGTTGGGCCCGCCCGTCTTGTCGGTCTCGGGGTCGGCGAAGATCCCCATGCCCGTGAGGATCACGCCGTAGATCGCGAGGAGGCCACCGATGACGTTGCGGATGTCGAAGGCTCCGGCCGTGTGCTTCTCTGCCATGACGACTCCCGGTCAGAAGAGGATGTTGAGGACGACGACGATGCCGAGCGCCACGCCGGCGAGCGGCACGGTGCGGCGGTACCACGGGTAGGACGCCTCGTTCGGGTCCGTGCGGGTCTCCACCGGCGTCTCGGAGTACACGAGCCCGACGAGCTGCTCGACCGGTTTCGGCTGCGTCACCATGGTCACCGCCACCGACACCGCGATGTCGACGACGAAGGCCGTGGAGGCGGCCACGAACGCCGCGCCCTGGCCGGAGAGGGGGAGGACCCCGAGCGAGGCCGACCCGAACGCGTCCTCGCTGAGGAACGCGACGACCACGGCGGAGAGCGTGCCCGACACGAGCCCGCTCCACCCGGCGGCCGGGGTCATCCGCTTCCAGAACATCCCGAGGATGAAGGTGGCGAACAGCGGCGCGTTGAAGAAGCCGAAGAGGGTCTGGAGGTAGTTCATGATGTTGCTGAACGAGCTCGCGATGAGCGCCGTGAAGATGGCGATGACGGTCGCGCCGATCGTGGCCAGGCGCCCGATCCTCAGGTAGTAGTCGTCGGACCGGTCCTTGCGGATGTAGTTCTCCCACAGGTCGTAGCTGAAGACCGTGTTGAACGCCGAGATGTTGGCCGCCATGCCGGCCATGAACGCGGCGAGCAGGCCGGTGAGGGCCAGCCCGAGGAGGCCGTTGGGCAGCACGTCACGCATGAGGTAGAGCAGCGAGTCGTTGTAGGCGACCCCCTGCCCCGAGGCCCCGCCGGGTGGGCTGCCCCCGTTCTTCAGCTCGACGATCTCGGGGACCAGGACCGCGGCGATCATGCCCGGGAAGATCGTGAGGAACGGGACGAACATCTTCGGGAAGGCCCCGATGACCGGCGTCTTGCGGGCCGCCGCGATGGAGTCCGAGGCCATCGCGCGCTGGACCTCGACGAAGTTGGTCGTCCAGTAGCCGAAGGAGAGGACGAAGCCGAGGCCGAAGACGATCCCGATGACCGACAGCACGGGGCTGTCGAACCCGGTGAGCGCCTGACCCGGCCAGGAGCTCAGCTGCTGCTCGGCGGGCGGCACCGCGGCCTCGGCCGGTGCGTTGGCCGCCATCTCGGTGATCTTGTCCTTGAGCCCCCCGTAGCCGCCGACCCGGTGCAGGCCGATGAGCACGAGCGGCAGGAGGCTCGCGACGATGACGAAGAACTGGAGCACCTCGTTGTAGATCGCCGCCGAGAGACCGCCGAGGGTGATGTACGAGAGGACGATGGCCGCGGCGACGGCCAGCGCGATCCACAGCGGCCAGCCGAGCAGCGCGTGGACGATGGAGCCGAGCAGGTAGAGGTTGACACCGGCGATGAGGAGCTGGGCCACGGCGAAGGAGATCGCGTTGACCAGGTGTGCGCGCTTGTCGAACCGGCGGAGCATGAACTCCGGCACCGAGCGGACCTTGGAGCCGTAGTAGAAGGGCATCATCACGATGCCGAGGAAGAGCATCGCCGGGATGGCGCCGACCCAGAAGTAGTGGACGGTCGAGATGCCGAACTGGGCGCCGTTGGCGCTCATGCCCATGATCTCGACGGCGCCGAGGTTGGCGGAGATGAACGCGAGGCCGGTCACCCAGGCCGGCAGGGAGCGGCCCGACAGGAAGAAGTCGACCGAGTCCGAGACCGAACGCCGCGCGATGAGGCCGATGCCGAGGACGAAGACGAAGTAGACGACGAGGATCAGGTAGTCCACCGGGCTCGCGTCGATGAGCGTGTCCGCGGCCGGCAGCGCCGCCGGCACCCCCTGGACCAACGCCTGTGCTCCTGCAGCGACCACGACCACCACCAGCTCCTCGTCGAGGGTGACGCCGGGCCCGACGCCGCCCGCCACGCTAACGCCTGCGTGGGGGCGTGCGGGGGCCGGGTGACCGGCGGTTTCGGGGGGTCGGCGGTCGCGCGTCGGGTCAGGCCGCGCGCCGCGCCGCCGGCGCCGGGAGGGCCCGCCCCGAGCGGGGGGTGACGATCCAGTCGTGCGCGCCGGTCAGCTCGCGGACGTGCGCGACCCGGGCGACCGCGTTGCGGAACTCGGTGTAGAAGAACATCCCCGCGAGCAGGTAGCCCACGAACCACAGCGGCCGACGGCGCAGGGCGGGCGTCGCGTTGAGCCACGCGAAGAAGGTCTGGGCGGGAGCGGTCGACAGGGGCACGAGCACCGCGAGCACGAGGACCGTCGTCACCGGCACCTGCGCGAGGTCACCGTCGACCCGCCACAGGGCGTGCAGCGCGAGAGGGAGGCTCAGCTGCCCGACCCACGGGGCCAGCTCGCGCCAGCGCAGGAGGTAGAACATGCCGATGCGCTGGCGACGCGTGAGCGGGACGGTGTTGCCGACCGAGCGGGCGTGCCGACGGGTCACCTGGAACCAGCCCTGCGCCCAGCGCAGTCGCTGCCACCACAGGGCTCCGGGGGTCGTCGGCGCCAGCTCGTGCGAGACGAGCCCGGCGTCGTAGACGATGCGGCCGCCGTCGGCGATCAGCCGGACGCTGGAGTCGATGTCCTCGGTGAGCATCGTCGAGCGCAGCCGCACCCGCCGCAGGACCGCCGTGCGCCAGTAGCCGTTCGAGCCGCCGAAGACCGCGAAGCCGTGCAGGCGCGAGCGGCCGGGGTGCGAGACGCCGTAGATGTTCTCGAACTCGACGGCGACGAGCCGCGCCGTGAGGGAGGCGTCGCCGTTGCGGACGACGCAGCGCCCCTGGACGACGTCGGCGCCGTCGGCGATCCAGCGCCAGGCCCGGTCGAAGGCGTCCGGCGCCGGGTGGTGGTCGGCGTCGAACACGCCGACGACCTCACCGGTCACGTGGGCGAGGGCCGCGTTGACGTTCTGCGCCTTGGAGGTGCTGCCCTCGACGCACAGGAGGAGCAGCCGGGGGTCGGTGCGGGCGAGGTCCTCGAGCACGTCCTCGACGGGGAGGCGGTGGGGCCGGTTGTAGGCGAGGACGACCTGGAGGTCCCGGTGGTCGCTCGCGAGGACCGAGCGCAGCGTCTCGACGACGGTCGCCGCCTCGTTCGGCAGGTAGGCGGCGACGACGGCCGACATCCGGGGCGCGGGTCCCGCGGGCGCGGCCGGGAGCCGCGGGCGCCGCAGCGCCGCGAGACCCTCGAGCCAGAGGCTCAGCGTGGTGACGCCCATGAAGACGACGACGAGGCCGAACACGACGTCGGCGACGGGGCGCCCCAGCCGGTCCGCCACGACGAGCCCGACGAACGGGAGCACGACCCCGAGCAGGACGGTGAGGGCGAGCTGCAGCGCCGCGGTGGTGCGCCGACGACGAAGGCGACGCAGGCGCGGGGCACGGCGACGGCGGGCGGCCCGCTCCCCCTCCGGTTCCATGCCCGGGTGCCAGGCCCGGGCCCGGAGGTCGAGCTCGTCCCCCGCGAGGTCGTGGGCGGTCACGGCACGCTCCAGCAGCGCCGCGGGGCGCAGCCCCGGCTCGGACCGCGCCCAGCCGACGACCGGCGTCAGGTGCACGGTCTCGCCGGCGACCTCCGGGGCGAGCGACGTGAGCCGCGCGGACAGCTCGGCCAGCCGGTGCTCGACCCACTGGTCGTCGCGGTCCTTGAGGAGCAGGAGCACGCGCCCCCGGGCGTCGCGGGCGGCGAGCTCGGACACGACCGCGGCGTCGACGACGACCCCGGCCACGACCTGGAGCGCCTCCTCCGCCGCGTGCCCGCCGAGCCTGCGCCGCAACGCGTCCCGCTCGGCGATGTCGATGACCGCGACCGCCGCCCGCAGCCGTCCGGGCTCCGGCGCACGGCCCTCGCGCTCGACCTCCGCGCGCAGCTCGGCCTCGCTGACGAGGACCCGGCCTGCGCGCACCGAGGGTCCGTCCCCGACGCGTCGCACGACCGACGAGACGACCTGCCGGGCCCGCTCCCGGGCGGCGAGGTCGTCGTCGCCCGCCCCGGCCGGCACGGCCACGACGGGCAGCTCGCGCAGCCCGAGCGCCGCCAGCCGGCGGCCGAGGACGTGCACCGGTGCGGCGTCGTCGCGGACGACCCACACGACCGCCGCGGCGTGCTCGTCGCGGACCAGCGCGACGGCGGCGCGCCAGCCGTCGTCGTCGGGGACGCCCGGCCCGGGGACCGCCGACGACACGACGGCCCGGGCGCCCAGCCGGGCGAACCGGGACGTCAGCGCGTGCGTGAGGGCGGGGTCGACGCCACCGCCGAGGACGACGACGGCCGGCCCGGAGTCGGCGCGCGCACGGCGCGCCGGGCCTGGGTAGGTGTCCATGAGGGCTCCCTGCGGTCGAGCAGCGACGAGTCAGTTCCCCTGCGTCGCAGCAGATTCCGAGTGTTCATTCTGCGCGTCGCCGTTGACCCGGGGGAGCTGCCGGCCGGACGGGCCGGGCGGAGGTCCCCTGCGTCGACCATCGAACAGGCCGGCTGAGGACGCTGCTGTTACGGCGTGTGTCCATCGCGTTAATTCTCCGACCGGGGGTCTTGCCCCGCGTGGCGCCGAGCGGCACGGTGTGCTCCAGACCCGCAGCGCTCCGCCCGACGCCGCCGGAGCCGCGGGTCGCGCCGACCAGAGCCGTGCGGCGCCGCATCCCGTTCCGCCGGAACGGCTCCCACCGCAGACCCGTGGCCCGACGACGCGCCCCCGGTCCGCTCCTCCACCTCGTCCGCCGGCACCCGGCCGGCCCTCCTCGCCCGGAGCAGCCATGTCCTCTGCGCTCAGCCGCGTCCACTCCCTCGTCGACGCCGTCGTCTTCGGCAACGGCTGGCTCGCCCTCGGCGGGCTCGTGCTCGTCGTCGGTCTCGCCGTGGCCGTCCGGCTCCTCTCGCCGCTCCGCGTCTGACGCGACCCCGCCCCTCGCCCGAAACCCCCTCTGCCGGAACAGGACCCTTCATGAGCTTCGGACTCGGCTACCTCACCTACGGCGTGGCGATGCTCGCCCTCCTCACCGGGCTGCTCGTCAACCACCTCGCCTACGCGGCCAAGCTGACGAACTTCGCCCTGTGCTTCACCTTCATGTGGTGCCACCTCGCGCTCAAGGCGGTCGCCAGCCTCGCCGCCAAGCGGCACGTGGCCGACCCCGACGTCGACCTGTCGCTGCTGCGCGTCGACGTCGTTGTGCCGGTCTACAACGAGGACCCCGCCCTGCTCGCCGCGGGCCTGCGCAGCCTGGCCCGGCAGACGCGCCTTCCGCGCGCCGTGTGGGTCGTCGACGACGGGTCGCAGCGTGACGGCGAGCCGTTCCTCGTCCTCGAGTCCGACGAGGTCCGCGAGGCGACGGCCGAGCTCGAGCACGCCGGGATGACCGTCCACCGCCACCGCCACCACAACCAGGGCAAGCGGCACGCCCAGGCGGTCGCGTACGCCCGCTCCGACGCCGACGTCTTCGTGACGGTCGACTCCGACACGGTGCTGCGGGCGGACGCCGTCGACCGGCTGCTCGTCCCGTTCTCCCGGCCCGACGTCATGAGCGTCGCCGGGACCGCGGTGGGGCAGAACCACACCCAGAGCCTGTTCACGCGGATCGTCGAGATCGGCTTCGTCATGAGCTTCATCCAGGGCCGGATGGCCGAGGGCGCCTTCGGCTCGGTGCGGGTCAACTGCGGCATCATCGCGGCGTACCGGGGCGAGGTCCCGCGCCGCAACCTCGACCGGTTCCTCGGGCAGCGCTTCCTCGGCCGGCCGGTGCGCGCCGGCGACGACCGCATCATGACGCTCTTCGCCAAGGAGCTCGGGCGCTGCGAGTACCAGCCCGACGCGGTCGCGTACTCCGCTCTCCCGTCGAAGTTCTCGCACCTCGTCCGGCAGCGCCTGCGGTGGTGCCGCTCCTTCTGCTGGGGCACCCTCTGGCTCCTCCGCCGACCGGTGACGAGCGCCGACTTCTGGTTCACCTTCACCCAGGTGCTCGCCCTCGTCATGTACGGCGTCGCGATGGTCGCGGCCGTCCCGGGCGTCCTCCTCGGGGCGATCAACCCCGCCCTGCTCTGGTCCACCCTGCTGACGGCCGCCGGCATCTCGCTCGCCTCGCACTTCCGGTACGTGCTGCTCGCGCGCCAGGACGAGCCCCTCGCGAACCGCCTGATGATCTGGTGGGTCAGCCCGCTGGCCAGCGTCCTCAGCATGCTCGTGCTGCTGCCGCTCTACTACGTCGCCGTCTCCTCGCCCAAGCCCCAGCGCACGTGGGGGACCCGCAAGAAGGTCGAGGTCGGCCTCTACCCCGCCGGCGCCGGGCTGGAGCCGGCCACCGCGGGGACGGGGGCGACGGCATGAGCGTCATCGACCTCGTCGGGCCGTCCCGCACGGCCACCGGCCCGGACCTGGGGCGGGGGTGGCTGCGGGGGTACCGCCCCGACATCGAGGCCCTGCGCGCCCTGGCCGTCGTCCTCGTCGTGCTCTACCACGCAGGCGTGCCCTTCCTGAAGGGCGGCTACGTCGGCGTCGACGTCTTCTTCGTCATCTCCGGCTACCTCATCACCCGCCACCTCCACACCGAGCTGCTCACCCGCGGCCGGATCAGCCTCACCGACTTCTACGCCCGCCGCATCCGCCGCCTGCTGCCCCTGGCCACCCTCGTCACCCTGGCCACCCTCACCGCCACCTGGCTCATCGCCTCCCCCCTCCAGGCCCGCCGCACCGCCACCGACGCCCTCTGGTCCACCCTCTTCGCGATGAACATCCACCTCGCCAACAGCGGCGTGGACTACCAGGCCAACCAGGACCCCTCACCCCTGCAGCACTACTGGTCCCTGGCCATCGAGGAGCAGTTCTACCTCCTCTGGCCCCTGCTCATCACCACCGCCGGCCTGGTCTGGCTCCGCCGCCGCCACACCCCACGCCCCACCCCCAGCACCACCCTGCTCCTGAGCGTCCTCACCCTGGCCACCGCCGCCTCCCTCGCCTACGCCGTCCACACCACCGACATCGCCCGCTCCCTGGCCTACTTCGCCACCCCCGCCCGCGCCTGGGAGCTCGGCATCGGCGGCATCCTCGCCATCGCCGCCCCCGCCCTGGCCCGCACCCGCCTCCTGGCCCACACCCCCACCACCACCCTCCTGGCCCTCACCGGCCTGACCGCCATCACCACCAGCGCCCTCCTCTACACCGACACCACCCCCTTCCCCGGCACCGCCGCCCTCCTGCCCGTCCTGGGCACCACCGCCACCCTCACCGCCGGCCTCCACCACGCCACCCCCCTCGAGACCCACCTCCTGGACACCCCCCTGCCCCAAGGACTCGGCCGCATCTCCTACGGCCTCTACCTCTGGCACTGGCCCCTGCTCACCCTCGCCCCCACCTACCTCGACACCACCCCCACCCCCCTGCAGACCACCGCCACCCTCGCCCTGGCCCTCTGGCTCTCGGTCGTGTCGTACGCGGTCGTCGAGGCGCCGGTCCGCGACGTCGTCCGGCTCCGCCTGCCGGCCCGGCGCACGGTGGCCGGCGGGCTGGCGCTCGTCGCGGTGACGTCGGTGGGGGTCGTCGGGTCGGCGTCCCTCGTGCCCGACGCCCGCGGCACCGGGCGGGCCGCCGTCGCCCTCACCGACGGGCTCACGGCGCTCGACTCGGTGGCCACGGGGGCCCAGGTCGTCCAGGTGCCCTCCAACCTCACGCCGTCGCTCGACGTGGCCGCCGCCGACGACCCCGCACGGGCCCTGCCCGCGGCGGCGCACTGCCACACGACGCTGCTCGAGACGACGCTGAGCGACGACGGCAGCCCCTGCGTCTTCGGCGACCCCGAGGCGTCGACCACCGTCGTCCTCGCCGGGGACTCCCACGCCTTCCAGTGGCTCCCGACCCTCGACCTGCTGGGTCGCCAGCGGCACTGGCGCGTCGTGTCGATGACCAAGGGCGCGTGCCCGCTCTACGACGTGGCCCTGGAGAACCAGACCCTGCGGCGCGACTACCGAGAGTGCTACACATGGCGCGAGCGCGTCCTCCAGCGCATCACGGCGGAGCAGGCCGACCTCGTCGTCACCAGTGGCGCCGTGTTCTCCTCCCGCGGCGACGCCTTCGCGACGGCGTGGGCGCAGGGCGTCGGCGCCACCGTCTCCGGTCAGCGGGCCGCGGGCCGGGCCGTCGTCGTCCTCGAGGACACCCCGTACCCGGGCAAGGACGTCCCCGAGTGCCTCGCCGCCCACCTCGACCGCGCCACCTCGTGCACCCCGCCGCTCGACGACGCGCTGAGCGACCCGGTCCGGCGCGCCGGGACCCGCGAGCAGGCGGTGGCCGCCGGGGCGGTCGTCGTCGACCCCGTCCCGTGGTTCTGCACGAGCACCCGCTGCGCGGTCGTCGTCGGCGACACCCTCGTCTACCGCGACAACAGCCACCTGACCGCCACCTACGCCCGCGCCCTCGCCCCCCAGCTGGCCGCTGCCCTGCCCGCCCCCTTCGGTCCCGGGAGGACCTCGTGACGACCCTCGCCGCCCCGTCCCGCACGGCCACCGGCCCGGACCTGGGGCGGGGGTGGCTGCGGGGGTACCGCCCCGACATCGAGGCCCTGCGCGCCCTGGCCGTCGTCCTCGTCGTGCTCTACCACGCAGGCGTGCCCTTCCTGAAGGGCGGCTACGTCGGCGTCGACGTCTTCTTCGTCATCTCCGGCTACCTCATCACCCGCCACCTCCACACCGAGCTGCTCACCCGCGGCCGGATCAGCCTCACCGACTTCTACGCCCGCCGCATCCGCCGCCTGCTGCCCCTGGCCACCCTCGTCACCCTGGCCACCCTCACCGCCACCTGGCTCATCGCCTCCCCCCTCCAGGCCCGCCGCACCGCCACCGACGCCCTCTGGTCCACCCTCTTCGCGATGAACATCCACCTCGCCAACAGCGGCGTGGACTACCAGGCCAACCAGGACCCCTCACCCCTGCAGCACTACTGGTCCCTGGCCATCGAGGAGCAGTTCTACCTCCTCTGGCCCCTGCTCATCACCACCGCCGGCCTGGTCTGGCTCCGCCGCCGCCACACCCCACGCCCCACCCCCAGCACCACCCTGCTCCTGAGCGTCCTCACCCTGGCCACCGCCGCCTCCCTCGCCTACGCCGTCCACACCACCGACATCGCCCGCTCCCTGGCCTACTTCGCCACCCCCGCCCGCGCCTGGGAGCTCGGCATCGGCGGCATCCTCGCCATCGCCGCCCCCGCCCTGGCCCGCACCCGCCTCCTGGCCCACACCCCCACCACCACCCTCCTGGCCCTCACCGGCCTGACCGCCATCACCACCAGCGCCCTCCTCTACACCGACACCACCCCCTTCCCCGGCACCGCCGCCCTCCTGCCCGTCCTGGGCACCACCGCCACCCTCACCGCCGGCCTCCACCACGCCACCCCCCTCGAGACCCACCTCCTGGACACCCCCCTGCCCCAAGGACTCGGCCGCATCTCCTACGGCCTCTACCTCTGGCACTGGCCCCTGCTCACCCTCGCCCCCACCTACCTCGACACCACCCCCACCCCCCTGCAGACCACCGCCACCCTCGCCCTGGCCCTCTGGCTCTCG
>NZ_JAHHWP010000015.1:0-221847 GCF_018729305.1 Phycicoccus mangrovi
CCGAATGGGCCTACCGGCAGGTCTTCACCAGCAACCAAGCCCGCGCCGACGCCCTTGCCCCCTGGCTCGAGCTGTACAACACTCAGCGACGCCACACCGCCCTCGGCGGACTCCCACCGACCAGCCGTCTGTCACCAACCTGATGGCCGGGTACAGCTAGTCGGCGCACGCCGGCGCCGGCCGCGGGTCAGTCGGCGAGGACGACGGCCTGCATGAAGCGCGTGGCGGACTCGACGAGCTCGTCGAGCGCGGTGTCGTCGGGTGCGTCGAGGGCGCGCAGGGCGACCTCGTTGAGCCCGCCGACGACGCAGACCGCCTCGAGGTGGCTCAGCCGGCGGACGGCCGTGCCGGCCTCCCGGGCCTGGTCGAGCATCCGCAGGAGCGTGTCGGCGTGGCGGTCGACGACCTCCTGCCGGGCCGCGACCCCGCGCTCGCCGATGGTCTGGACGTCGACGACGTGCGCGCGGCCGAGCGCGCGGTCCTCGGTGACGTAGGTGAGGAAGGCGCGCGCCGCGTCCTGCAGCTGCACCGTGGCGGGGGTGGCGCCGGGGGAGAGCGCGGCGTCGACGGCGTCCATCAGCTCGCCGCTGCGGGTGCGGTAGAGCGCGAGGAAGCACTCCTCCTTGTCGTCGAAGTGCTCGTAGAAGGTCCGCTTCGAGGTGCCGGCGAGGCGCGCGACGTCGGCGATCGTCGTCGCCGCGAGGCCCTTGTCGGCGACGGCGGCAGCGAGCCCGGCCTCGAGGCGCTCGCGCACCGGTCGGGTGCGGTCGAGGCCCGGGACGGCGGTGGTGGAGGAGCGGCTCATGCTGGTACTGTACCGTACCAACCGATCCGGTACCAGTCAGTACCACCAGCCCCCAGTCCAGGAGCACCCTCGTGCAGCTCACCGCCGACGCCGTCGCGGTCGCCGGGACGCGCAGCCCCCTCGTGCGGCCGACGTCCTTCACCGCACCGCCCTCCCACGTCACCCCGGTGGCCGGCGACCCCGGCTACGGCCAGGTCGCGCTGGCCCTCGCCCTCGGCGGCCGGATGCCGGTGGCGGCGGGGAGCGTCCTCCTCGACGGCCTGGACGACGCCGGGCTGCTGCGCCGGCACGTCGCCCTCGTCGACGTCCCCGAGGTCTCGGCCCCCGAGGACGGTCTCGCCGTGCACCACGTCGTCGCCGAGGAGCTCGCCTTCGCCGGGCGCCCCTCCGGCCGTGCGGCGGTCGCCGAGTTCCTCGACCGGCACGGCGTGCTCGCCGCGGCCGACGAGCCGTTCGAGCGGCTGGCCGCGCAGGAGCGCGTCCGGGTGCTCACCTCCGCCGCCGCCGAGCGGGCGGCCACCCGCGTCCTCGTCGTCACCAACCCCGACCGCCGCGGCGGCGACCCCCGCCTGTGGTGGCCGATCCTCACCGCGCACGCGGCCTCCGGCCTCACCGTCGTCGTCCGGCTGACCCACGCGACGATGCGCCAGCTCGGCCTCGCCGTCCGCGCCGAGCTCGGCTCGACCGAGGAGGTGGCCGCGTGACCGCCCTGCGCCTCGCCCTCACCGAGCTGCGCCGCATCGGCGCCAGCCGGGTCGGCCGCCTCGCGCTCGTCGCCATGGTCCTCGTCCCCTCGATCTACGGCGGCCTCTACCTCTACGCGAACGACGACCCCTACGGCCGCCTCAGCGAGGTGCCCGCGGCCCTCGTCGTCGAGGACGAGGGCACGACCCTCTCCGGGGGCGAGCGGCTCCAGGTCGGCGACCAGGTCGCCGAGGAGCTCCTCGACAAGAACACCTTCGACTGGTCGCGGGTGAGCCGGCAGCGCGCCGACTCCGGTCTGCGCGAAGGCGACTACGACCTCGTGCTCGTCCTCCCGAAGGACTTCTCGACCGACCTCGCGAGCAGCGCGACGAACGACCCGCGGCAGGCCCGGCTCGAGATCCGCACGAACGACGCGAACAACTACCTGGCCCGGACCATCGCCAACACGCTCGTCAGCCAGGTCACCGCGTCCGTGGCCGAGCAGGTGAGCAGCACCGCGGCGAGCCGCTTCCTCGAGGGCTTCTCCGACATCCACGCCCAGGTCGTCGACGCCGCCGACGGGGCGCAGCAGCTGGCCGACGGCGCGCAGGAGGCGTCCGCCGGTGCGGGCGACCTCGCTGACGGCGCCGACCAGCTGCTCGCCGGGCAGAAGAAGCTCTCCGCCGGTGCGGGCGACCTCGCCGACGGCGCCGGCGCGCTGAGCTCCGGGCTCGAGACGCTGCGCTCGAGCACCTCCTCCCTGCCGAGCCAGACCAAGCAGCTCGCCGACGGCGCACGGCAGGTGAGCGACGGCGACGCGAAGGTCGCCGCCGCCGGCCGTCAGGTCGCGGACGCCGCCGACACCCTCCTCGGCGACCTCACCGCCACGCGGGGGCGGCTCGCCGACGACCTCGCCGCGGCCGGCCTCACCGACGAGCAGGTGCAGACCGTCCTCGAGCGGGTCGACGCCCTCTCCGGGCCGGTCACCGACGCGAACGCGACGGTCCAGTCGACCGCCGACGACCTCGACGCCCTCGCCTCCGGCGCCGACCGCGTCGCCGACGGCGCCGAGCAGCTCGCCGCCGCGGCGCCGCGCCTCAGCCAGGGCATCGCCGACGCCTCCACCGGCAGCGCGAAGCTCTCCTCGGGCGCGCAGCAGCTGGCCACCGGTGAGCGGGAGGCGCTCTCGGGCACCTCGCGCCTGGCCACCGGCGCGCACGACCTCGACGACGGGCTCGGCGACCTGTCCTCCGGCGCGACGAAGCTCGCCGACGGCCTCGCGAAGGGCGTCGACGACATCCCCGACCCCTCGGCCGAGCAGCGCACGGCGATGGCGCAGACGATCGGCAGCCCCGTCGCGGTCGACCGCGACGCCGAGGCCGCCGCGGCCAGCTACGGCGCGGGCCTCGCTCCCTTCTTCATGAGCCTCGCGCTGTGGATCGGCGGGTTCGTCCTCTTCACCCGGATGCGGGCCCTCTCGTCGCGGGCCCTCGCCGCCGGGCAGCCCGCCTGGCGGGTGGCCCTCGGGGGCTGGCTGGCACCGGCGCTGCTCGGCGGTGCGCAGGCGCTCGTGGCCTTCGGGGTCGTCGCGCTCGGCGTCGGCATCGACGTCGCGCACCCGGTCCTGCTGGGGCTGTTCATGATCGGGGTGTCCGCGGCCTTCATCGCCGTCATCCACGTCCTCATGGCGCGCTTCGGGGTCGTCGGGCAGTTCATGGCCCTCGTGCTCATGGTGCTCCAGCTCGTGAGCGCCGGCGGCACCTTCCCCTGGCAGACCCTGCCGGCACCGCTGCACCCCCTGCACCACGTGCTGCCGATGAGCTACGCGGTCGACGGCGTCCGGCGGCTCATGTACGGCGGGCCCATGGCGCCGCTCGCGCTCGACCTCGCCGTCGTCGGCGGCTGGGGCCTGGCCGCGCTCGCGCTCGCGGCCCTCGCCGCGCGCCGGGCGGGGACGTGGACCGCGGCCCGGGTCAAGCCCGAGCTCGTCGCCTGACCCGACGCAGCGTTCGCGGAGAGAGGGGTCCGTCAGTCGGAGTCGCCGCCGCCCTGGGCCGGCTGGGAGCCCACGCCGCTCCAGACGGCCTTGGCCCCCGAGTGGCCGACGAGGACGACGTCGACGGTGAGGCCGACGGCGGCCAGCACCCCGACGACGAGGAGGATGCGCAGCGCCCCCGAGGCCTTGCGCGGGCCGTCCGCGACCTCGCGCGGGGTCCGCTTCCACAGGAGGTAGATGGCCCAGCTGAGGATGGCCACACCGAGGACGATGATCGGGAGGACGTCGCCCAGCTCGGCATGGGCCTCGACGAGCTCACCCTCGCCGACGCGCCGCTCGAGCGCCTCGCCGGACTCCTTGGCGACGAAGCCGCTGATCGCGGTGACGGTGGCGAGCAGGGGGAGGGCGATGCCGATGCGTGCCCGGAGCTTCTCCGAGAGCGCGAAGAGCACGAGGAGGAGCGCCGTCAGGGGCGCGAGGACGACGACCGCGTGCACGACCAGGGCGTGCACGGGGATGCCGAAGATGGTGTCGAACACGGGAGTACCTCCCAGGCAGGGCGTGGCTGATCCACGGGTGTGGACACACTCTGCCGCGCGTCGGGGCCCCGGACCGTCAAGAGAGCGTCAAGCCCACCTGAGACTTTCGGGCAGTGTCCGCTGGTCGTATCGCCGCAGGTCAGGGGGTGAGCAGCACCTTGCCGGTCGCCCGGCGACCTTCGACGGCCTGGAGGGCGGGGACGACCTCGTCGAGGGCGCGGACCTCACCGAGCACGGGGTCGACCGAGCCGTCGCGCAGGAGCGGGAGCAGGGCGTCCCACTGCGTGCGCAGGTAGGCGCTGCCCGGGCCGGCCGGGTGCGTCCACCACGCACCCCACCCGACCCCGACGAGCGAGAGGTTGCCCAGCAGCAGCCGGTTGACCTTCACCTCGGGGATGGAGCCGGCCGTGAACCCGATGACGAGGTGCCGGCCGCCGGGGGCCAGCGCGCGCAGCGAGTCGGTGAGCCGGTCGCCGCCGACGGGGTCGACGACGACGTCGACACCCCGGCCGGAGGTGAGGTCGGCGACCGCCTCCCGGAAGCCGTCGGCCGGGAGCACCTCGTCCGCGCCGGCCGCCCGGGCCACCTCCCCCTTGGCCTCGCTGGAGACCACGGCGAGCACCCGGGCGTCCCACGCCCTGGCCAGCTGGACCGCCGCCGTGCCGACACCGCCGGCCGCGCCGTGGACGAGCACCGTCTCGCCGGGCTGCAGCCGGGCGCGCTCGCGCAGGGCGAAGTCGCAGGTCAGGTAGTTCATCGGCAGGGCGGCGCCCTGCGACCACGTCGTGTCGTCCGGCAGGGGGAAGACCATCGCCGGGTCGACGGCCACGGCCTGCGCGAAGCCCCCGAGGACGCAGAACGCCGCGACCCGGTCGCCCGGCGCGTACTCGCTGCCGGGCGGCGCCGAGCGCACGACCCCGGCGACCTCGGAGCCCGGGACGAACGGCGGGTCGGGGCGCATCTGGTACTGCCCGCGGGTCAGGAGCACGTCGGGGAAGCAGACCCCGGCGGCCGCGACGTCGACGACGACCTTCCGCTCGGCGCCGTCGGCCTCCGCCGGGTCCGGCAGGTCGACCACCTCCACGGCCTCGGGTCCGTCGAGCCGGGTCACCTGGGCTGCGCGCATCCCGCCATCCTAGGAACGACGAGGCCGGCGGCGGCCGCCGTGTGAACACCGCGTGACATCCGGCCCGGATGCGCCGATCCGGGAATGCCCGGGGCGCCGCGGGGCCTTGCACCTCCCGTGCCCCAGCCCCGACACGCCTCCCTCGCCACGTTCGCCCTCATCCTCGGCGGCATCGCCATCGGGACGACCGAGTTCGTGACGATGGGCCTGCTGCCCGACATCGCCTCGGGGGTCGAGGTGTCGATCCCGACCGCCGGGCACGCCATCTCGGCCTACGCGGCCGGGGTCGTCGTCGGGGCGCCGCTCATCGCCGCGCTCGGGGCGACGCTGCCGCGCAAGGGCCTGCTCGTCGCGCTGATGGTCGCCTTCGCCGTCGGCAACGCCCTGAGCGCCCTCGCCCCCGGCTACGAGACCCTCGTCGGCGCGCGCTTCCTCGCCGGCCTGCCGCACGGCGCCTACTTCGGGGTGGCGGCGCTCGTCGCGGTCGACCTCGCGCCCGCGGGCCGCGCGGGGCGCGCCGTCGGCACGGTGATGCTCGGCATCCCGGTGGCCAACGTCCTCGGGGTGCCGGGGGCCACGTGGCTCGGGCAGACGCTCGGCTGGCGCTCGGCGTACTGGCTCGTCGCCGTCCTCGGGCTGCTCACCGTCGCGCTCGTCCTCGCGCAGGTGCCGCACCTGCCGGGGGACCGGAGCAAGACCGTCCGGTCCGAGCTCGGCGCCCTGACCAACCTCCAGGTGCTGCTCACGCTGGCGGTGGGGGCCGTCGGTTTCGGCGGCATGTTCGCGATGTACTCCTACATCGCCCCGACGGTCACCGACGTCACCGGGCTGCCGGCCTCCGCGGTGCCCCTGTTCCTCCTCGTCTTCGGGGCCGCCGGTTTCGTCGGCAACCTCGTCGCCGGGCGGATGGGGGACTGGTCGGTGCTGCGGTCGATCGTCATCGGGATGGTCGGGCTCGGGGTCGCCCTCGGCCTGTTCGCCCTCGTCGCGCGGTGGGCCGTGCCGGCGCTCGTCGTCCTCGCGCTCGCGTCGGTCCTCGCGTCGGTGCTCGTCATCAACCTCCAGCTGCGGCTGATGCAGGTCGCCGGCGAGGCGCAGACGCTCGCCGCGGCGGGCAACCACGCGGCGCTCAACCTCGCGAACGCGCTGGGGGCGTGGCTCGGCGGTGTCGTCATCGCGCGCGGCTACGGCTACACCGCGCCGTCGTGGGTCGGCGTCGGGCTCGCCGTGCTCGGCCTCGGGGTGCTCGGGGTGTCGGTGCTGCTGCACCGCCGCACGCTGCGGGGGCGCTCCCTCGAGCGGCCGGTGGCGCCGGCCGAGGCGACGACCTCCGCCTGAGGCGCTCGTCCTCCGTGAACGCGGGTGAACCCGCCGGGGCTCCCGGCGGGTTCACCCGCGTTCAATGCTGGTGGGGCGGCCTCAGGCCGACTTCTGCTCCTGCTCGTCGTCGAGGAACGGGTAGTCGGTGTAGCCCTCGGCGCCACCGCCGTAGAAGGTGTCGGCGTCGGGCTCGTTGAGCTCGGCGTCCTCCTTCCAGCGGCGAGGGAGGTCCGGGTTGGCGAGGAAGAGGCGCCCGACGACGACCGCGTCGGCGTGCCCGCCGGAGACGAGCTCATCGGCGCTCTCCTTCGTCGTCACCTCGGCGAAGCCGGTGTTGAGGAGGAAGACGCCGTCGTGGAGGTCGCGGATGCGGGCGGTCACCTCGGCCTGCGGGTCGGCGAGCACCGACACGTAGGCGATGCCGAGGTCGCGGATGCCCTCCATGAACGCCGTGTACGTGGCGAGCACGTCGGCCGGGTCCTCCTCGGTGGCGCCCTGGATGTTGTGCGCCGGCGACAGGCGCAGGCCGACCCTGTCGGCGCCGATCGCCTCGACGACGGCGCGGACGACCTCGACCCCGAAGCGGGCCCGGTTCTCGGGGGAGCCGCCGTAGCCGTCGGTGCGGTGGTTCGAGCCGGGGGCGAGGAACTGGTGGATGAGGTAGCCGTTGGCGCCGTGGACCTCGACACCGTCGAGGCCGGCCTCGACCGCGCGGCGGGAGGCGTCGACGTACTCGGCGACGACGGAGGGGATCTCGTCCTCGGTGAGCTCGCGCGGCACCGGGTGCGGCTTCATCCCGTCGGCGGTGAACATCTCGCCGGGGGCGGCCAGCGGGCTCGGGGCCACGGTCTCGAGGCCGTGCTTGTTGTCCGGGTGGGCGACCCGGCCGGCGTGCATCAGCTGGACGACGATGCGGCCGCCCTCGCCGTGCACGGCGTCGGCGACCTTGCGCCAGCCCTCGACCTGCGCGTTGCTGTGGATGCCGGGGGTCGTCAGGTAGCCCTGGCCGACGGCGCTCGGCTGCGTGCCCTCGGTGATGACGAGGGCGGCCGAGGCGCGCTGGCGGTAGTACTCGACCTGGAGGTCGGTGGGGACGCCGTCCGCGTCGGCGCGGTTGCGGGTCAGCGGCGCCAGCACGATGCGGTGCGGCAGCTCGCCGAAGGGGGTGGGCAGGGGGGTGAACAGATCGGGCACGGGGTGTCCTGTCTCTCGGGGGTGGGGCGCGAGCGGCCCGCCTCGTGAGCGGGCCGTCCCGTCATCCTGTTGAGGGTTCAACCATCGTGGGGCCCGGCCATTCCCCCGCGACCGGTCGGTGTCGAAGCCTCGGGCGGGCCCGGGCGGCTCAGAGGTCGCCGGTGAGGAACTGCGCGACGCCGTTGCCGAAGGACCAGTCGGCCGTCGTGTTCTCGACGACCGACACGACGAGGTCGGTGCCGGCGAGGCCGCACTCGGCCCCCAGCCGCTCGGCGAGCCCGGCGTACAGGGCCTGCTTCTGCTCGGTGCTGCGGCCCTGCTGCACGACCTGGACGAGGACGACGTCGTCGGTGCGCTCGAAGCCCAGCCCGGTGTCCTCGACGACGATGCCGCCCGGCTTGTGCTCGGTGATGAGCTGGTAGCGGTCGCGGGGCGGTGCCGCGAAGCGCTCGCGCATCACCTCCTGGACGACGTCGGCGAGGCGGCGGAGCTCGGCGGCGTCGCGCCGGCCCTCGATGACGTGGAGGTGGACGAGCGGCACGGGCTTCTCCTCGGGGTGCGACGGGCGGGGACCCCGGCGACAACGCCGGGTCGTGGGCGGGGTGTTCCGGGCCGGGACGCCGGCGGTCGGTCGCCCGTACGCTGACCG
The DNA here is from genome assembly GCF_018729305.1 of Phycicoccus mangrovi. NCBI lineage: Bacteria > Bacillati > Actinomycetota > Actinomycetes > Micrococcales > Intrasporangiaceae > Phycicoccus > Phycicoccus mangrovi. The sequence continues at coordinate 8,314 of NZ_JAHHWP010000015.1, forward strand.
CATGTCCGCGCCCGTGTCCTGCACCGTCGACGGCGGCATCGCGCAGGTCCGCCTCGACCGCCCCGACAAGCTCAACGCCCTGACCCTCGACACCCTCGAGGCGCTCGTCGAGACCGCCCGGTCGCTGGGGCGCGACCGCACGCTGCGCGGTGTCGTGCTCGGCGGCGCCGGTGACTCCTTCTGCGCGGGGCTCGACTTCGCGACGGTGCTGCGCGAGCCCCCGCGGGTCGCGCGGGCGTTCGTCCCCCGGCCGTGGCGCGGCACCAACCTCTTCCAGGAGGCCTGTTGGGCCTGGCGCCGGCTGCCCGTGCCGGTCGTCGCGGCCGTCCACGGCCACTGCTACGGCGGGGGCCTGCAGATCGCGCTCGCCGCCGACCTGCGGATGACGACGCCGGACGCGCAGTGGTCGGTGCTCGAGGCGCGGTGGGGGCTCGTCCCGGACATGAGCGGGGTGCAGGCGCTGTCGCAGCAGGTGCGCCTCGACGTCGCCAAGCGGCTGACGATGACCGGCGAGGTGCTCAGCGGCACGCGCGCGGTCGAGCTCGGCCTCGCGAGCGAGGTGCACGACGAGCCGTTCGTCGCCGCGACCCGCTTCCTCGAGGAGGTCGCCACGCGCTCGCCCGACGCGGTCGCGGCGACCAAGCGCATCTTCGAGCGGACGTGGAGCGCCGGCCCGCGCCGGACCTTCGCGCGCGAGCGACTGGAGCAGGCGCGGCTCCTGGGGCGCGGCAACACGAAGGCCGCCCGGGAGGCCGCGTTCCGGCGCGAGGCGCCCTCGTTCGGGCCGCGCGCCCGATGACGGTCACGACGCAGCGGGCGTCCTGCACGCTCTGCGAGGCGATGTGCGGGCTCGTCGTCACGAAGGACTCCTCCGGTGCGGTCACCGGCATCCGCGGCGACGAGGCCGACCCCCTGTCGCGAGGGCACCTGTGCCCCAAGGCGTTCGCGCTGCCGCAGCTGCAGGACGACCCGGACCGGCTGCGGCGCCCCCTCGTTCGCGGTGCGGACGGCGAGCTGCACGAGGCGACGTGGCCGGAGGCGTTCCGGCGTGCGGCCGAGCTGCTGGCGGGTGTCCAGCGCGAGCACGGCGACGACGCGCTCGCCGTGTACCTCGGCAACCCGAACGTCCACAGCCTCGGCGCGCTGACCCACCACCCGACGCTCGTGCGGCTGCTGCGCACCCGGACCCGCTTCTCCGCGACCTCCGTCGACCAGCTGCCGCACCACGTCGTCGCGCACGCGCTCTACGGCCACCAGTTCCTCCTGCCGGTGCCCGACATCGACCGCACCGACCTCGTCGTGCTCGTCGGCCACAACCCGATGGCGTCCAACGGCTCGCTGTGGACGGTGCCGGACTTCCCCGGGCGCCGGCGCGAGCTCGCGTCGCGGGGAGGGCGCCTCGTCGTCCTCGATCCGCGGCGCACCGAGACCGCCCGGGTCGCCGACACACACCACTTCGTCCGGCCCGGCTCGGACGCCGCGGTGCTGCTGGCCCTCGTCCGGGAGGTGCTGGTCTCCGGCCGGGCGCGGCCCGCGCCGTGGGTCGACGGCGTCGATGCCGTCCGCACGGCCGTCGAGCCGTTCACGCCGGAGCTCGCCGAGCGCGCGAGCGGGATGCCGGCCGACGCCGTGCGCGCCCTGGCCCGCGACCTCCTCGACGCACCCTCCGCCGCGGTCCACGGCCGGATGGGCGCCTCGACCCAGGCGCACGGGGTCGTCTGCCAGTGGGCGGTCCAGCTGCTCAACGTCCTGACGGGCAACCTCGACCGGCCGGGCGGCACGATGCTGACGACCCCGGCCGTCGACCTCGTCGGGCGCGGGGTGCTCTCGCCGGGAGGGTTCTCGCGCAGGCGTACCCGCGTCCGCGGGCTGCCGGGGTTCGGGGGCGAGCTGCCGGTGTCGGCCCTCGCCGAGGAGATCGCGACGCCGGGCGAGGGACGCGTCCGGGCGCTGCTGACCATCGCCGGCAACCCCGTGTCGTCGACCCCGGGCGGGCACCGGCTCGACGCCGCGCTCGGGACGCTCGACGCCCTCGTCTGCGTCGACTTCTACCTCAACGAGACGACCCGCCACGCCGACGTCGTCCTGCCGCCGACCGGCCCGCTGGAGCGCGACCACTACGACCTCGTCTTCCACCTGCTCGCCGTCCGCGACACCGCACGCTTCACGTCGGCCGTCCTGCCCAAGGACCCCGGCGGGCGCCACGACTGGGAGATCGCGCGCGACCTCGGCCTCGCGTACCTCCGCGCCCGGGGCACCACGCCGCGGCAGCGGCTGTCGCGGGCCGCGCTGGCGCTCGAGGCGCGGCTGCGGACCTCGCCGACCCGCCAGCTCGACGTCCTGCTGCGCACCGGAGGCGCGGGCCTGTCGGTGCGCCGGCTGCGCGCGGCCGGGCCCGGTGGGCTCGACCTCGGCCCGCTGCGGCCGCGGCTGCCCGGCCGGCTGCGGACCCGGGACAAGCGGGTCGACCTCGCGACGCCGCTCGTGCTCGACGCGCTGCCCGGGGTGCTCGCGGCGCTCGAGGGTGCGGCGACCGACGGGCTCGTGCTCGTCGGCCGGCGCCACCAGCGCGACAACAACTCGTGGCTGCACAACGCGCCGGTCCTCACGAAGGGACGTCCGCGGCACGCGCTGCTCGTCCATCCCGACGACCTCGTGGCCCACGGGCTCTCCGACGGCGAGCGGGTGCGCGTGACCTCGGCGGTCGGCGAGGTGGTCGTCGAGGCGGCGGCCAGCGCCGACGTCATGCCGGGGGTCGTCTCGCTGCCGCACGGCTACGGGCACGCGCGCGAGGGCGTGCGGATGCGCACCGCCACGACGCTGCCCGGGGTGTCCGTCAACGACCTCACCGACCCCGGCGTCGTCGACCCGCTGAGCGGCAACGCGGTCCTCAGCGGCGTCCCGGTGACCCTCGCCCCCGCCGAGGCGTCCCAGCGCGAACGCGTGTGAAATCGCCGGGGATGCCCGGCCATTTCACACACGTTCGCGGAGTCGTCAGGGGGAGAGGGTGACGAGGGCGCGCAGGGCGGCGACGCAGTGCTCGACGAGGGCGTCGCGTCCCTCTGCCCGCTCGGCGGGCGGCAGGGCCGACCACTGGAGGGCGCGGTCCTCGAGGTAGGCGACCCACCCCCGCGCGGCCGGCGCGGCGGAGGCCGGGAGGTCGAGCTCGCGCCGGGCGAGGTCGGCGACGAAGGTCGTGACGGTCTCCATCGGGTCGTCGGGGGCGGCGCGCGACAGCTCGGTCCGGCCGCGGACGAGGGCGACGTACCACTCGCGGCGGCGCTCGACCTGGTCGAGGAAGCGCCCGACGACCTGGCGCACCGCCTCCTCGCCGTGCACGCCCTCGTCGGGGGCGACGTTGCGCCGCACCCGTCGACCCGCGGCGGCGACGACGGCCCGGTGGTAGTCGGACTTCGTCGGGAAGTAGTGGAAGAGCAGCCCCCGTGACACGCCGGCCGCGGCTGCGACCTCGTCCACGGACAGGTCCCCGACCGGTCGCTCGACGAACATCCGCAGCCCGATCCCGACGAGCTGGCGGCGCCGCTCGTCGGGCGTCATCCGCACGCGCGCCGCCGTTCCCACGCTATTGAGCATTGCTCAACAGGGGTCTAGGGTCAAGGGCATGGACTTCGCACCGTCCGCCCGCGCCGCCGACCTCGCCACCCGGGTCCGCACCTTCGTCGACACCGAGGTCGCGCCGGTCGAGGAGCGCCTGCTCGCCGACGTCGCCGCCCGCCGGGCGCGCGGCGAGGACCCGTGGCCCCCGACCGCCGAGGTCGAGAAGCTCAAGGAGAAGGCCCGCGCGCAGGGCCTCTGGAACCTGTTCCTGCCGGCCGGAGAGGGCGACGAGTGGGCCGAGCGCTTCGGCACCGACGGCGGCACGGGGCTGACCAACCTCGACTACGCGACCGTCGCCGAGCAGACCGGTCGTTCCACCCTCGCGCCGCTCGTCCTCAACTGCAACGCCCCCGACACCGGCAACATGGAGGTGCTTCTGCGCTACGGCACCCCCGAGCAGCAGGAGCAGTGGCTCGTGCCGCTCCTCGAGGGGCGCATCCGCAGTGTGTTCCTCATGACCGAGCCGGGGGTCGCCAGCTCCGACGCGACGACGATGGCCGCCACGGCCACGCTGGACGGCGACGAGGTCGTCGTCGACGGCCGCAAGTGGTGGACGACCGGCGCCGGCCACCCCGACAGCCGGCTCGGCATCTTCATGGGCCTGACCGACCCCTCGGCGCACCGCCACCGGCAGCACTCGATGGTCCTCGTGCCGATGGACGCCCCGGGCGTGCGCGTCGAGCGGATGCTCAGCGCCCTCGGTCACTTCGACGAGCCACTCGGCCACGGCGAGGTGTCGCTCGACGGCGTGCGCGTCCCCGCCGACAACGTCCTCCTCGGCCCCGGCCGCGCCTTCGAGATCGCCCAGGGACGCCTCGGCCCCGGGCGCGTCCACCACTGCATGCGGCTCGTCGGCCTCGCCGAGAAGGCGCTCGAGCTCGCCTGCGAGCGCTCGAGCACCCGGGTCGCCTTCGGCAAGCCGCTGGCGAACCTCGGCGGCAACCGCGAACGCCTCGCGCGGGCGCGCATCGCCATCAACCAGGCGCGGCTGCTCGTCCTGCACGCCGCGTGGAAGCTCGACACCGTCGGCATCGAGGGCGCGCTCTCGGAGGTCAGCGAGATCAAGGCCGCGGTGCCGCAGATGGCGTGCGACGTCATCGACCTCGCGATCCAGCTGCACGGCGGGGCCGGCATGAGCGACGACTTCCCGCTCGCCGCCGCCTACGCCGGGGCGCGCAGCCTCCGCCTCGCGGACGGGCCGGACGAGGTCCACCTCGGCGTCGTCGCCCGACACCTGCTCAAGCCCTACGCCGCCCGAGCCCAGGAGGCCACCCGATGACCCGCCGCGCCCTCGTGACCGGAGGGGCCTCCGGCCTCGGCCGCGCCCTCGTCGAGCTGCTCGTCGCCCGCGGCGACCGGGTGCTCGCCGTCGACCTCGCCGAGGAGCGACCGTCGTCGGTGCCGGCGGGTGCGGAGTACCGGCGCCTCGACGTGCGCAGCCAGCAGGACTGGGACGCCGCGCTCGCGTGGGTGCGGGAGGAGTGGGGCGGTCTCGACCTGCTCGTCAACAACGCCGGCATCGCCACGGGCGGGCGCATCGACGTCGAGGCGATGGCCGACTGGGAGCGCGTCGTCTCCATCAACCTCCTCGGGGTCGCGCGCGGGTGCCACACCGTCACACCGCTGTTCAAGGAGCAGCGCGCCGGCCACATCGTCAACGTCGCCTCGCTCGCCGGGCTCGTCCACGGCCCGGGGATGTCGAGCTACAACGCGACGAAGGCCGGTGTCGTCGCCCTCTCGGAGACGCTGGGGTTCGAGCTCGGCCCGTGGGGCGTCGACGTGTCGGTCGTCTGCCCGGCGTTCTTCCGGACCAACCTCCACGAGTCGTTCGCCGGCAAGGACACGGCGATGCAGGAGGCCGGGATCCGGCTCATCACGAAGGCCTCGGTCGACGCCTCGGACATCGCGCGCATCGTCCTGGACGGCATCGAGAAGAAGAAGCCGATCATCCTCACCGACCGGATGGGCAAGCAGGCGTACTACGGCAAGCGCTTCCTGCGGCCGCTCTACGACCGGATGATGGTCGGTCAGGCCAAGCGGCTCGCGCGCAAGGCGGGTGCCGACCCGCAGGAGTACCTGCCGTGACCGAGGTCGCCGGGGCCGCGCGCGTGCGGGACGAGGACGCCTTCGACGTCGGTGCCGCCGCTGCCTGGCTGCGCGAGAACGCCTCCGACACCGCGGGTCTCGAGGGTGACCCCGAGGTGCGGCAGTTCGCCGGCGGGGCCAGCAACCTCACCTACCTGATGCGGTGGCCCGGGCGCGACCTCGTGCTGCGCCGGCCGCCGTCGGGCACGAAGGCCAAGGGCGCGCACGACATGCGGCGCGAGCACGACCTGCAGGCCGGTCTCGCGGCGTCGTTCCCGCTCGTGCCGACGATGGTCGGGTACTGCGGCGACGAGTCGGTCATCGGTTCGGAGTTCTACGTGATGGAGCGCATCGCCGGGACCATCCTGCGCAAGGACGTCCCCGACTCCCTCGGCCTCGACCGCGACCGCGTGAAGGCGCTGTGCGAGAACGCGGTCGACGTCCTCGTGCGGCTGCACGACGTCGACGTCGACGCAGCCGGGCTGCGTGACCTCGACCGCGGCGACGGGTACGTCGAGCGACAGGTCGGCGGCTGGGCCGGCCGGATGAGGCGCGCGCACACCCCGGACGTCCCGGACCACGAGGCGACGATGGCGTGGCTGGAGGCACACCGCCCGGCCGACCGGCCGCACACGTTGATCCACAACGACTTCCGCTTCGACAACCTCGTCCTCGATCCCGACGACCCCACCCGGGTCGTCGGCGTCCTCGACTGGGAGCTCGCCACCGTCGGTGACCCCCTGATGGACCTCGGCTCCGTGCTCGCCTACTGGGTGCAGGCCGACGACGACCCGACCTTCGTGGCGCTCCGGCTCCAGCCGACGCACACCCCCGGGATGCTGACCCGCGACGAGGTCGTGGCGCGGTACTGCGCCGCCCGCGGCGTCGAGGTCTCACCACGCGACCTGCTCTTCTACGAGGTCTTCGGGCTGTTCCGGCTCGCCGTCATCGCGCAGCAGATCTACTTCCGCTTCCACCACGGGCAGACGACCAACCCCGCGTACGGTGCCTTCCGGGACGTCGTCGCCCACCTCGACCAACGGTGCGCCCGGCTCCTCGCCGAGCGCGCCTGAACCGCAGCACCACCCGACCGACCACAGCCCACCACCGACGACGACGAAGGACCCGACCGTGCCGACGACGATCATCACCGGGGCCAGCTCCGGCCTCGGGGCCGAGATGGCCCGCCAGCTCGCCGCCCGCGGCTGGGACCTCGGGCTCTGCGCCCGCCGCACCGAGCGCCTCGAGGAGCTGCGCGACGAGATCGTCGAGCGCACCGGGCGTCGTGTCGTCGTCCGCGCCCTCGACGTCACCGACGACGACGCCGTCTTCGAGACGATGCGCGCCTTCCGCGACGACTTCGGCACGATCGACCGCGTCGTCGTCAACGCCGGCCTCGGCAAGGGGGCGCCGCTCGGCACCGGCCGCTACGACGCCAACCGGCAGACCGCGATGGTCAACTTCGTCGCCGCCCTGGCGCAGACCGAGGCCGCGATGGAGGTCTTCCGCGCGCAGAAGCGCGGTCACCTCGTGATGATCTCGTCGGTCTCGGCGATGCGCGGGATGCGCAAGACCGTGACGACCTACGCCGCGACGAAGGCGGGCGTCGCCGCGCTCGCCGAGGGCATCCGCAACGAGATGCTCGGCGAGCCGGACCTCGACATCCGGGTCTCGGTCATCTACCCCGGCTACATCCGCTCGGAGATGAACGAGAAGGTGTCGCACACCCCGTTCATGGTCGACACCGTGCCCGGCGTCACCGCGATGGTCGAGGCCATCGAGAAGGAGAAGGCGCACGCCCTCGTGCCGGCGTGGCCGTGGGTGCCGGTCGGCAAGGCGCTCCGCCACCTGCCGCTGCCGGTCGTCCGGAAGATCATGTGACCGTGGGCGTCGTCGTCCTCAGCCGCCTGCCCGGCGACGCCGTCGAGCGGCTGCGCGCCGAGCACGAGGTCCGCTACCGCGACGAGGACTCGCCGGTGCCGGTCGGCGACCTGCCCGTGCTCCTGTCCGGGGCGCGGGCCGTCGTCGTCACGCTCGGCCACCGGGTCGACGACGCCTTCCTCGACGCCGCCGGGCCGGGCCTGGAGGTCGTCGCCAACGTCGCGGTCGGGTACGACAACATCGACGTCGACGCGTGCCGCGCCCGGGGGGTCGTCGCGACGAACACCCCCGGCGTCCTCACCGACGCCACCGCCGACATCGCGTTCGCGCTGGTCCTCATGGCGACCCGGCGCCTGGGCGAGGCCGAGCGCGAGGTCCGCGGCGGCACGGGCGGCGGTGGCTGGGGGATGTTTCACCTGCTCGGGACCTCGGTGCAGGGCAAGGCGATCGGCATCCTCGGGCCGGGGGCCATCGGTCTCGCGACCGCTCGTCGCGCCAGGGCCTTCGGGATGTCGGTGCTGCTGTCCGGCCGGTCGGCGCCCGACCCCGACGCGGTGGCCGAGCTGGACGCCGAGGTCGTGGGGTTCGAGGAGCTGCTCGAGCGGGCCGACGTCCTGTCGGTCCACGTCCCGCTGTCGTCGGCGACCCGCCACCTCGTCGACGCCACGGCCCTGGCCCGGATGAAGCCCGGCTCCTACCTCGTCAACACCGCCCGCGGGCCGGTCGTCGACGAGGCCGCGCTCGCTGCGGCGCTGGCGTCCGGGCACCTGGCCGGCGCCGGGCTCGACGTCTTCGAGGACGAGCCACGGGTGCATCCGGGCCTGCTCGCCCGCGAGGACGTCGCCCTGCTGCCGCACATCGGCTCGGCGACCGTCGAGACCCGCACCGCGATGGCGGGCCTCGCCGCCGACAACGTGCTCGCCGTCCTCGCCGGCCGGGAGCCGCTGACCCCCGTCCGCTGACCCGCCGCCCGCCGCTCCTCGACCTGACGGGCCTACGTGCGGACGAGGAGACGCCGCAATCGGCGCCACAGCCGTCGTGGCGCCGGGACCGGGGCGTGCCCACCGTGCACGTGCGAGGCGACGCCGCCTGCGACGATCTGGGCGCCCACGGCATCGGCCGTCGTCCCGGTGCTGACGAGCGCCGGGGCCGCCGCCATCGTCGGGTTGTAGTGCCGGTCGCACAACCGCTGGCCCTGACGCCCGGTCGACGTGGCCTCCGCCCGGCATCGCTCGCACCTCACGACGCACGCCCGAGCAGGAGGGGCAGCAGGGCCAGGAGGCAGAACGCGGCGAGGGCCGCGGCGCCGACGAGGTGGTCGCGCACCGGATGGGTCGGATGATCGTCGAGCGCGAGCGGGCGCATCATGCCGGGAGGCGGCGGGACGGCGGACGGTGCGTTCATGACGACCCCCTCGTGTCGGGACTCCACGGTACGGGCCGGGCGGAGCCGTGGGAAGAGGTCGGCGTCGAGGGCGCGGGTGGTTGCTCGGGCGGCCACGTCCGCACTCGACCCCGGGTCAGCCGGTGGCCAGGTGGTGGGTGATGGAGGCCCGGAGGTCGTCGTGGCGTGCCGACAGCGCCGTCGCCGGGTCGGACCAGCGCTCCGGCGGGTACAGCCACACCGGTTTCGTGACGAGCTCGGACGGCTCCCAGTCGTAGCGGGGCCACACGTGCGCGTGGAGGAAGGGGTCGGTGTTGCCGAGGATCTCGAGGTTGACCCGCCGGAAGCGGGGGTCGTGCTCGGCGCAGGCCCGCTCGACGGCCTCACCGAGGCGGGCCATCGACGTGAGGAACTCGACCTGTGCCGCCGGTGCGAGGTCGGAGATGCGCTCGGCGTGCGGGTCGTCGGTCAGCAGGACGCAGTAGCCGGGGAGCCACTGCACGTCACCGATGACAGCGATAGCCGACGGCATCCGCCGGAGCACGGTGGGGTTCTCGCCGCGCAGGGCGGACCCGATGCGGTCGGCGCGCCAGTCGTCCATGCCGGGCACGCTGCCACACCGACCGCCCCGGGCGGAGTCGCTCAGGGCCAGAGCACGCCGGCGTTGCGGTGCCAGAGCTCGCTCGAGGCGTCGCGACCCTCCTGCGGGTCGGGGAGCTCGGAGGCCTGGGTCGTCGTCATCGACCCCGGGTCCACCCGGGGGACGGCGACGTGCACCCGGCGCGCGAGGTGCCCGTCGTCCGTGCTGCGTTCCGCACCCATCGTGTCCTCCGTGGTCGGCTCCCCCCATGCTGGCAGGTCGACCGCGCTGCGAGAAGCCCACGGACCGGCGGGGTCGAGGGCCGAGGTGGTCGCCGGGGGTGCCACTGACGCACTCGACCCGGGGGGAGGAGGGGGCGCTCGGTGTCAGAGGGGGCGGTGCATCACGTGGAGGCCGACGCGCCCGTGGCGGCGCGAGTCAAATGCCTCGGGCACGGTGCCGACCACGACGAACCCGAGGTCCTGCCAGAGCGCCACGGCCGCGGTGTTGGTCTCGACGACCGCGTTGAACTGCATCGCGGCGTACCCCTGGTCGCGCGCCCACGCGAGCACCCACTCGCCGAGCGCCCGCCCGACCCCGCGCCCCCGGGCAGCCGGCGCCACCATGAACGACGCGGTGGCGACGTGCGCGCCCCGGCCGGGGCGGTTGGGGCCGGTCTTCGCCGAGCCGAGCAGCTCGCCGGTCGCGGCGTCGACGGCCACGACGCAGACCGACGGCGCGCCCTCGTCCCACAGCGCGCGCACCTCGTCGTCCGCGAGGCCGGACGGGTAGGCGTAGCTCTCGCCGTCGTCGACGATGCCGTGGAAGACGGGCAGGAAGGACGCCCAGTCGGCGTCCTCGACGGGCCGGATGATCATCCGGTCAGGTTACGGCTCAGGCGTGCTCGGGCCGCATGTGCATCCAGGGCCGCGTGAGCGAGAACGACCGCCCGGTCAGCTCGTCGACGGTGATGGCGACGACGTTGAGCTTGACCGTGTCCACCCACGGACGCAGCGGCAGCTCCTCGGTCTCGTCGGCCTCGTGTCCCTCGAGGGTGCGGGCGCGGCCGCGCACGACGACACTGCGCGCCTCGTGCTCGTCGACCTCGTCGACCTCGAACGCGACGTCGGCGTTCATCGTCAGGCCGAGCAGCTTGCTGCCCTCGGCGGTCCGGACGACGATGCGGTCCTGCGCGTCCACGGCGTAGTTGATCGGCGTGATGTGGACCTCGTCGGCCAGGTGGAACGCGAGCCGGCCGAACTCGTGGGTGCGGAGCAGGGCCCAGGCGTCCTCGGTGCTGAGGCGGGAGACGGGCGACTCGGTCATGGGGGGCCTCCTCGGCGACGGGTGGCGACCGGCTACTACGTACTGTAGTGGATGCCGTCCGCGATCCGCCGCCGGTGTGACGCATCCGGGGTTACGCTCCGGACGTGGAGAACCCCGGCACCGAGGACGTCGTCGTCGTGGGGGCGGGCCCGGGCGGGCTCGCCGTCGCCGCTGCCCTGCGGGCGCGGGGCGTCGACCCCCTCGTCGTCGACCGGGCGACGCAGGTCGGCGACTCCTGGCGCAACCACTACGACCGCCTCCACCTGCACACGCCGCGTGGCTGGTCGCACCTGCCCGGCTACCAGATCCCCCGCCGGTTCGGCCGCTGGGTCGCCCGCGAGGACGTCGTCCGCTACCTCGAGGAGTACGCCGCACACCACCGGCTGCGGCTGCGCCTCGGGACGGCGGTGACGCGCATCGACCGGCCGGAGGAGACGGGTCCGGATGCCGCCCGACCCGCGCGCTGGCGCGTCGACCTCGCCGATGGCACCTCCCTGAGCGCCTGTGACGTCGTCGTCGCCACCGGGTACAACCACACCCCGGTCGAGCCCTCGTGGCCCGGGCTCGACGGCTACCCCGGCGAGGTCGTCCTCGCCCGCGACTACCGCAACGGCCGCCGCTGGGCCGGCCGCGAGGTGCTCGTCGTCGGCACCGGCAACACCGGCACCGAGATCGCCACCGACCTCGCCGAGCACGGGGCGCTGCGCGTCCTGCTGTCGGTGCGGACGCCGCCGCACATCCTGTCCCGCACCCGTTTCGGTGTCCCCGCGCAGGCCACGGGCATCGCCGTCCGGCGGCTGCCGCCCAAGGTCGTCGACCGCGTGGCGGGCGTCCTCGCCGCCGTCCAGGAGCCCGACCTCACCGAGCACGGGCTGCCGCGCGCCGGCAGGGACCTCTACAGCCGGGTGCTCGAGGGGCGCATCCCCGTCCAGGACGTCGGCGTCGTCGGGGCCATCCGGGCCGGCCGGGTCGAGCCGGTCGCCGCGGTCGAGTCCTTCTCCGGGCCCGAGGTCGTCCTCGCCGACGGCACGCGCGTCACGCCGGACGCGGTGGTCGTCGCCACCGGGTACCGCGCCGGGCTCGAGCCGCTCGTCGGCCACCTCGGCGTGCTCGGCGAGCGCGGGCTGCCCGCCACGCACGGGCACGTCCGGTCCGAGGTGGCGCCGGGGCTGTGGTTCACCGGCTACACGAACCCGATCTCCGGGATGCTGCGCGAGCTGCGCATCGACGCCGAGCGCATCGCCCGCGCCGTCACGCGCGAGCGCGGCTGACGCGTCAGGACAGGCGCTCGACCTCGAGCGTGAAGCGGTGCGCCCGCAGCCGCTCGACGAGCGGGGTGCCGAGGCCCGTCGCGGGGGTGAGGACCCCCGAGGTGTCGGGCAGCCCGGCGTCCTCCTCGGCGAGGGCGAGCGCGGACTGGCCGAGCATGACGGCCGTGCCGGAGTACCCGGGGTCGTAGGGCGCCGCGACGACGGAGCGGTACCGGGCGCCGTTCGTGGCCTCGGCGGTCACCTCCATCCGGAAGCGGCCGCTCGCCATCGCCTCCTCGCTCGGGCCCTCGCCCGGAGCGGGCAGCACGCGGTCGAGGACGGCGCGGGTCGGCGCGAAGGCCATCCCGCCGACGGCGCCGAGCAGGCCGGCGGAGACGACGGATGCCGTCACGGCGCCGCGCGGGCCGGCGCCGTAGTCGGAGTACTCGGTGTAGCGGAAGCCGTCGCCGTAGCCGAGCAGCGAGGCCGAGCGCGCGACGACGCGGGTGTTGAACGCGGCCATGACGAACGGGCCGGTGAAGTGGCCGTTGTCGGGGTCGCGGCGCACCGGGGAGGCCTTGGTGGCACGGTCGACGACGCCGGCGACGCCGCCACGGGCGGGCAGGCGCGGTCCACGCGGGGGCCGGCCGCCCTCGGCGAGCGCCCACGGGTCGGCGGCGATGCGGCGGGTCGCGGGGTCGGCGCGCATCTCGAGGGCCTGGGTGCGGGCGGAGTCGATGGTCCCGCCGCTGAAGCCGCCCTTCATGCTGCGGACGGCCAGCCGGGTGCGGCCGAGCTCGGCGCCGTCGGCGCGGGCGGCGTCGGCGCAGAGCATGACGCCGAGGTCGCTCGGGATGGAGTCGAACCCGCAGGCGTGGACGACGCGGGCGCCGGAGAGCATCGCGGCCTCGTGGTTGCGGGCGACGCTGCGGTGGACGAACAGCACCTCGCCGGTGAGGTCGCAGTAGTGGGTGCCGGCCTCGGCGCAGGCGGCGGCGAGCGGCATCCCGAACTTCGCGTACGGGCCCACGGTCGTCACGACGACGCGGGTGCGCGCGGCGAGGTCGGCGACCGCGGTCTCGTCGAGGGCGTCGAGGACGACGAGCGGCCAGTCGGCGGCGGCCCCCGGCAGGTCGCGCCGCACGGCCTCGAGGCGCTCGCGGGAGCGTCCGGCCAGGGCGATGCGCACCGACGCCGGTGCGTGCTCCGCGAGGTGGCGAGCGGTCAGCCGGCCGACGAAGCCCGTCGCGCCGAAGAGGACGATGTCGAGCTCGCGCGCCGCAGTCATGGCGCCACCGTACGGGGGAGCGGGTCCCCACGGTGGGGCAGCATGGGGTGATGAGGGCGACGACGCGGGTGCTGGGCGTGGTGCAGGCCGGCGGCGCCGGGTCGCGGATGGACGTCCTGACGCGCGAGCGGGCCAAGCCGGCGCTGCCGTTCGGCGGCTCGCACCGGCTCGTCGACTTCGCGCTGTCCACCCTGGCGGGCAGCGGCGTGACCGACGTCTGGCTGTCGGTGCAGTACCGGGCCGGGAGCCTGCACGGGCACGTCGCCGGCGGTCGGCCCTGGGACCTCGACCGCACCCGCGGCGGGCTGCGCTGGCTCGTGCCCGAGGAGGGCGGAGGGTCGCCGGGGCAGGAGGGCTTCGCCGCGGGCAACGCCGACGACCTGCACCAGTACGTCGACGCGATCGAGTCCTTCGGGGCCGACGCGGTGGTCGTCATGAGCGCCGACCAGGTCCTCTCGCTCGACCTGCGCCCCGTCGTGGAGCGCCACCTCGAGCGCGGCGCCGACTGCACGGTCCTCACGACCGAGGTGACGCGGACCCGGGCGCGCGAGAAGACCGTCGTGCACACCGGGCGCGGACGGCGCGTCCGCCGGGTCGAGGAGAAGCCGGACGACCCCACGTCGACGACGATCGCCGCCGAGGTGTTCGTCTACCGGCCCGCCGCGCTCGTCGAGGCCATCGGGACGCTGCGCCGCGAGGACGTCGAGGACGGGCTGGGGGACTTCTCCGAGCGGCTGCTGCCCCACCTCGTCGCGTCCGGCACGGTGCTCGCCGAGCCCCTGCCCGGGTACTGGGCCGACTGCGGCACGCCGGCCGCCTACCTCGCCGCCCATCGTGACCTGCTGGCCGGCCGGGTGGACGCGTTCGACGAGCCGGCGGTCCCGCTGCTCACCCGATGGCCCGAGCGGGCGCCCGCGCGAGTGGATGCCGGTGCGCTGGTGGAGGACTCGCTCCTCGCGCCGGGGTGCCGGGTGCGGGGCACGGTGCGGCGCAGCGTGCTCGGGCCCGGGGTCGTCGTCGAGGCCGGCGCGGCCGTCGAGGACGCCGTGCTGCTGGAGGACGTCGTCGTGCGCCGGGACGCCCGCGTCGCGACGGCGGTGCTCGACGAGCGGGTCGTCGTCGGCCGTGGTGCGCAGGTGGGTGCGCGGCCCCGCGGCACGCGGCTCGTGGACGACCACGTGACCCTGCTCGGACGCGAGGCCGTCGTCGCCGGCGGGGCCGCGCTTCCGGCCGGTGCCCGGCTCGAGCCCGGCGCGACGGCCTGACGGGCTGGCTCGTCGCACACCTGGAGGAGAGACGGCGTACAGGAATCGACACATTCGTCAGTTTCTGTACGTCGGCGGGGAGGGACGGCGTACAGGAATCGACACATTCGTCAGTTTCTGTACGTCGGCGGGGAGTGAGGGCGTGCAGGAATCGACACATTCGTCAGTTACTGCACGTGAGGGGCGGGGCGGGTCAGACGGCTCCGGGATAGGTGGCGGCCAGCGCGTCCGCGTAGCGCTCGCGTGCCTCGGCGCCGCGCTCGGGCGCGACGGGGTCGGCGGTGGCCTCGACGGGGACGTCCCACGCCGGGGCCTCGGCGCCGCCGGCCAGCGCCCAGGCCGCCTGCCGGGCCGCACCCACCGCGACGTACTCGCCGGGTGCCGGGACGGCGACGGGGGCGCCGAACAGGTCGGGCGCGATGCGCTGCACCGCAGCCGACTTCGCCGCCCCGCCGATGAGGAGCACGCGCTCGACCGGGCAGCCGGCGTCGCGCACGGCGTCGACGGCGTCGGCGAGGCCGAGGAGCATGCCCTCGACGACGGCGCGGGCGAGGTTCTCGGGGGTCGCGTTCGTGCGGGTCAGGCCGTGGAGCGAGCCGGTCGCCTCCGGCAGGTTGGGCGTGCGCTCACCGTCGAGGAACGGCAGGAGCGTCAGCCCGCCGGCGCCCGGCTCGGCCGCGAGGGCGAGGGCGTCGAGGCCGGCGAGGTCGACGCCGAGCATCGAGGCGCCCGAGGTGAGGACGCGCGCCGCGTTGAGCGTGCAGACGAGGGGCAGGAAGGCGTCCTCGGCGTCGGCGAAGGACTGGACGAACCCGCGCGCGTCGGCCGTCGGGCGGTCGTGTCGCGCGAAGGCGGTGCCGCTCGTCCCGAGCGAGACGACGACGTCGCCGCGGCGCAGTCCCAGCCCCAGCGCGGCGCCCATGTTGTCGCCGGTGCCGGGGGTGACGACCATCCCGTCGCGGGTGCGCCCCACGACCTCGGCGGGGCCGGCGACGCGCGGCACCGCGAGGTCGCGGCCGGCGGCGAGCCGGAGGAGGTCGGGCCGGTACTCGCGGGTCGCGGCGGAGAAGTACCCGGTGCCCGAGGCGTCGCCCGCGTCGGTCGTCCACTCCTCGAACCCGCCTGCCGCCGAGAGGATCCGGCCGGTGAGCCAGTCGTGGGGGAGGACGACGCGCGCAGCCCGCGCCATGGCGTCCGGCTCGTGGTCGCGGACCCACCGAAGCTTGGCGGCGGTGATCGCGGCGAGCGGGACGACGCCGACGGCCTCCGCCCACGCGGCGGGTCCGCCCAGCTCGTCGACGAGGTCGCGGGCGGTGCCGGCCGAGCGGGTGTCGTTCCACAGCAGCGCCGGCCGGACGACCTCGTCGGCGTCGTCGAGGAGGACCATCCCGTGCTGCTGGCCGCCGACGGCCAGCCCGGAGACGCCGTCGAGGAGACCGCCGGACGTCGCCTCCTCCCACGCCCGCCACCAGTGGGCGGGGTCGACCTCGGTGGCGTCCGGGTGCGTCCCGCGCCCGATCCGGACGACCTCCCCGGTCTCCGCGTCGCACACGGCGACCTTGCAGGACTGGGTCGAGGTGTCGACCCCGGCGACGAGGGGGCGCTGGGTCATGCGGTCGGACCTTCCACGAGGCGGTTTCTCGGGCGTGCTCACGTGAACGATAATGCGCTCACGTGAGAGCCGAGAGGAGGCATCCCGTGGTCGAGACCGTGCTCGGCGAGCCCGCCGCCGCGGCCCGCCCGCCGGAGCCGCTGCGCGCGTCCGAGGCCGTCCTCGCCGCCGAGGTCGCCCGCCGCCACTACCTCGCCGGCGAGAGCAAGGTCGAGATCGCCGGTGCGATGGGCATCAGCCGCTTCAAGGTGGCCCGGCTGCTCGACGCCGCGCGCGCGACCGGCATCGTCCGCATCGAGATCGTCGAGCCGGGCGGGGTCGACGGGGACCTCTCGGCCCGTCTGCGGCAGGCGTACGGGCTGCGCCGGTGCGTCGTCGTCGACCGCAGTGACGACGCGCCCCGCCTGCGCGCGCACGTCGGCGCGGCCGGGGCCGACCTGCTCGTCGACCTCGTCGGGCCCGACGACGTCCTCGGCCTGCCGTGGGCGCGCACGGTCAGCGCGATGCTCGAGGCGCGGCCGGCGCTGCCGTGCGTCCCCGTCGTCCAGCTGAGCGGCTCGATGGTCATCCCGGGCGAGACGAGCCCCGTCGACATGGTGCGGGTCGCGGCCGGGCTGACCGGTGGCGAGGCGCACGTCTTCTACGCGCCGCTCATCCTCGACGACGCCGACAGCGCCGCCGCGATGCGCCGGCAGGCCGCCGTGGCCGCGGCGATGGCCGAGGTCGACCGGGTCTCGGTCGCCGTCGTGAGCATCGGCGCCTGGCGCCCCGGCCACTCGACCATCCACGACGCCGTCGACCCGGACGTCCGCGAGGCCGTCGCGGCCACCGGCGCGGTCGGCGAGGCGCTCGGGGTCTTCGTCGACGCCGAGGGACGCGCCGTGCACCCCGAGCTCGTCGACCGGATGGTGACGATCGACGCGGAGCGGCTGCGTGCCGTCCCCGAGGTCGTCGCGCTCGCGACCGGGGCCGCCAAGGCCGCCGCGGTGCGGGCGTTCCTCCTCGGGGGATGGGTCGGGTCGCTCGTCACCGACCGCTCGCTCGCGACCGTGCTCGTGCGGGCCGCCGGCGCCTGACCCGGGTGGGCCGGGCGCCGGCGGCGTCCGTCATCCGACGTGCGTCGTCACCGGTGGTCAGCGCGCCGCGACGGCCGCGCGGTGCTCGGCCGCCTGGCGGGCGGAGGCCCGACGGTCCGCGGCGTCCACGCTCGCGCGGTCGTCGACGTCGACGCCGGCGCGCCGGGCGGCGGCGAGGGCCTGCGGGCTGTGCAGGTCGGGCAGGACGAACCGCTCGGGTCGGATGGTGCGGTCGAGCGAGGCGTAGCGGCGCTGGTCGGCGGCGAGCCGGTCGGCCGAGGCGGCTGCCGCGGCGCGCACGGTGCTCGTCGCCCGGACCGTCCCGCCGGTCAGGAGGGGGCTGACCGTCGGGGTGTAGCCGCTCGCGTGGCCGGCCTTGTTCGGGTGGTAGCTGTTCTCGATGGGGTTCGACAGGCCGTTGAGCCACTCGGGGCTGTCGCACACCGCGTGCCCGACGAACCGGCTCGTCGGGTTCGCGAACGAGAAGCCAGCCGCGGCGGCGCGCTGGGCCGTGACCGTGTTGATCCGGTCGGCCATCGCGTTGAGGCGGCTCTCCTCGTCGGGCGAGAACCACGTGAGGGCGTTGCAGTCCTCGCCGTTGAAGATGCGCGGGTACCCGACGACGGTGACCTTCGCGTTCGGGGCCTTGGACCGGATGCCCGCGTAGAGCGTCGCGAGCCGGCCCGGGAGGGTGCCGTCGACGAACGCCTGCGCGCCGTCGATCGCGCCGTTGCAGTCGCTCATCCATCCGGGCTGGGCGCACTCGGTGAGGACGTCCGCGAAGCCGGCGTCGTTGCCCCCGACCGAGATCGAGACGTAGCGGGTCGTCGACGACAGCGCCGGCAGCTGGGTGCTCGTCACGTCGGCGACCGTGGCGCCGGAGCAGGCGCGGAAGGTCAGGGCGTAACCCCGCGCGGAGGCGATGAGCGATGGGTAGGCGGAGACCGACCGCAGGCACGAGGTGCCGTCGGCGATGTAGTCGCGTGTCCCGGTACCCGAGGAGTAGCTGTCGCCGAGCGCGACGTAGGGCTCGCCGGCCGCGTGGGCCGGGGCGATGGCGCCGAGGGTGGCGAGGGTGGTCAGGGCGGACACGGCTGCGGTGGTGGCCACGGCACGACGTCGGGACATGGGTCTTCCTCCTGGGTGTGGACGCTGCGGATGCGGTGGTGCGGGGTGGTGCTGGTCGGTGGGGGTTGCCCGGGCGGTGGTGGACCCGGTGGCCGGGGCCCGTCGGGGCCGGACGCGCCGCGTAGCATCGCGGGAATGGCCCTCACCGACCTGTCCCGCTGCTCGGCCGCCGCCCGCGACCGCGGCGAGCCGCTCGCCGGGTCCGCGCCCGTCGCCAGCCGGTGGCTGCTCGTCGAGCACCCCGGCCCGTGGGCGAAGCAGCCGCTCGAGACCGCGCCGTTCGCCGGGCGCGTCGGCCAGGAGGTCGAGGCGCTCTGTGCGTCCTTCGGCGGCCGTTCCCTGCTCGTGCGCCGCCCCGGGCGGCGTCCGGCGGACGTCGACGAGTGGCACTGGTGGGCCGTCGACACGGTCCGCGGCACGTGGGTCCGCGGCACGTGGCGCACGGCGGACGACGTCCTCGCCGCGGCCCGCTCGCTCGGGACCGAGCTGAGCGCCAGCGACACCGACGCCGACCCGATGGTCCTCGTCTGCACCCAGGGCACCCGCGACGCCTGCTGCGCGGTGCGCGGCCGGCCGATCGTCGCGAGCCTCGCCCGCGAGTGGCCCGAGGAGGTCTGGGAGTGCACGCACCTCGGCGGGCACCGCTTCGCCGGCACGCTCCTCGCGCTGCCGGCGGGCGCCTGCTACGGCTACCTCGACCCCCGCAGCGCGGCCGACGTCGTCCGCGGTCACCTCGACGGTCGCGTCGACGGCGCCCACCTGCGAGGTGTCACGCGCTGGGAGCCGGCGGTCCAGGCGGCGCTCGCGCGCGTCGTCACCGACCACGGGCCCGCGGGTCTGGGGGACGCCGTGCCCGGGCGGGTCGACGCCGAGGGGGACGTGACGCGCGTCGAGGTCGAGGGCTCCGGGCCGGTGCCCGAACGCGTCGTCGTCGAGGTGCGGACCGAGACCGTCACGGACGCCGCGCTCAGCTGCGGCGCCGGTCCGAAACCGGCTGTCGTGCACCACACCGAGGTCGTCTGCGACTGACGACGCCGCCGACGCGGCCCGCCCCTCGAGGGGACGGGCCGCGCCGCGGAACGGGTGGTGGCTCAGGACGTCGCCACCGTCACGCCGTAGTACGACGCCGCGTCGACGACGGGCTGGTAGAAGCTGTAGCTCCCGGCCCCGTAGCCGGCGTTGAAGCCGCAGTCGACCCCCGTCGGCCCGCCGGACGTCATGCCCTGCGCGTAGTTGTTCGTGCCGATGTACGCGCCGCCGGAGTCGCCGCCCTCGGTGCAGACCGAGGCGCGCGCGAGGTCGGTGACCGTCGTGCCGCCGGAGTAGTTGACCGTCACGTTGTAGGCCTGGACCTGGCCGCAGGTCCATCCGGTCGTGTTGCCGGCCTTGCAGATGTCGGTGCCGACGGCGTTGTTGCTCACGCCGTACACCGGGACGTAGCCGGACAGCGCGCCGCGGGTGTCGACGTAGGCGCGGCCGGTGTCCTCGGCGTCGATGTCCATGAGGCCCATGTCGACGCTCGGGGCGCCCGAGCGGAAGCGGCTGTTCGTGCCCTTGCCGATGTGGGTGCCGTTGGCGTCGTAGATGTCCGGCAGGCCCTCGACGCAGTGGCCGGCGGTGAGGAGCACGTTGTTGCCGGAGGACGTCGTGCCGGGGAAGCCCAGCGAGCAGTTGGTGCCGGGGACGAGGTCCATGATCCGGCCGGGCACGACGTCGGCCTGCGTGCTCAGCGGGGCGCCGGTCTCGACGACGACGCCGTCGACGGCGGTCAGCCGCTCACGCAGGGCGGCCGGGGCGTCGGCCTCGACGGTCGCGACGACGCGCTGGTTCGCGAGGTCCGGCGTGAGCGAGACGAGGCCGGCGTGGCCCTTCGCCGCGCGCTGGGCGGTGCGCGACAAGGCGTCGAGCTCGCGCTGGCCCTTGCCCTGGCGCGCCGTGAGTCCCTGCGACTCGACGGCCCGCTGGTCCCGGGCGGAGTCGACGACGACCACCATCGTGTCGCCGCGGTAGTAGGCGCCGTCCGTCGCGACGTCGAGGGAGTCGAGACGGTGCTGCTGCGCGGCCTGGCGGTCGAGCTTGCGCTCGGCCTGGGCCACGCTGATGCCGTCGCGCTGCGCGACGAACCCGGCGACGACGTCGTCGGGAGAGGGGAGGGGGGCGGCGCTCGGGGCGGCCCAGGCGGCGATCGGGGCGGCGGCCAGGGCGGCGCTCGTGGCGAGCCCGACGGCGAGGACGCGGTGCTTCATCAGGGGTGCTCCTTCGGGGTGGTCGCCACGTCGTCGGACGCGGCGGCTCGGCCACCGGGATGTCCGGGACCGGGTTCCACCCCCTCAGGAGCGCGGGTGGATCGCAAACCGGGGCAGCCGGATTGACCGAAAGTTGACGCGATCCTTCCGCGTGGCGGTGGAACCTCTGACCACTCGCGGGGGTGCTGCGGAGGATCGCCTGACCTTCCGCCCGCGGGGTGGTGGCGCCGGACGGGCGCTCGCCGCGCCGCGGGTCAGGACGTCGGCGAGGCGCCGGGGGAGCTGGTGGGCGAGGCGCTCGGGGACGTGGTGGGCGAGGATGTGGGCGAGGTGGTCGCCGACGGGGCGGCCCCGGCTCCGGCGACCGGCGTCGCGGGCACCGTCACCACCTGCGGCGCGCCGCCCGCCTCGCAGGTGCGGGCCGGGTCCACCGGGCGGGTGTCGACCCGGTTGCCGTTGACGAGCGAGACGTCGTCGTACGCGGGCCGGCCCTCGATGACGTCCCGGAAGCGGTAGCGCGTCAGCGACGAGAGCCGGCAGTCGGTGCCGAAGGTCAGGACGTCGAACGCCGACGGCTGGCCGACGAGCTCCTCGCCGCCCTCGGCGCCGATGAAGTGGGTCAGCGGGCCACCGCCGGTGAACGTGCCGGCCTGGATCCGGTTGCCCTCCAAATCGGTCGAGTGCATGTGGCCGTTGAGGAGCACCCCCGCGTCGAGGCCGGAGACCGCCCACGGCTCGTGGCTGACGACGACGTCGGGGGAGGTGCGCCCGGTGAACGCCGTCCGGAAGGCGTCGCGGGCGGGCAGCTGCTTCGCGCGCGAGCCGGTGCCCGAGTCGCCGAACCACCGCGGGTCGTTGAACCCGGCGATCGTCACGCCACCCACCGTGACCTCCTGGTAGTCGTCCCCCGGCGGCTGGAGCAGGATCACGTTGGGGATCCGCTCCATCCGCCGCAGGATCGCCGTGTCGGTCGCGCTCGTGGCGTCGTGGTTGCCGCGGACGAAGACGTACGGCACCCCGAGCGAGCCGATGCCCCGGAACATCCCGGCGGCTTCGCCCTCGGCGACGGTCCCGAAGTTGACGAGGTCGCCGCTGTCGACGACGAGGTCGATGCTCTCCGTCTCGATGACCGAGCGCATGAGGGCGTACTGGTTGCCGCCGTGGAGGTCGCTGACGAAGAGGACGCGCAGGGCCGGGGCCGACTCCAGGGAGCCCGCGGCGTACTTCTGCTGCAGGGCCGTCGAGAGCGCGAGGAGGTTGCGGACGTACGGCGTCGCCTGGGTCGCGCGGGACTCGACGTCGTCGAAGAGGCCCTGGTTCTGCTGGAAGGTGCCGAGCACCTCGGTCGCGCGCCAGGCCGTCTGCCGGCTGGGCTGGTAGGTCGTGTACATCGACGCGCCGGTCCCGAGGGTGGCGACCGTCCACGCGACGGCCGCGGCGACGACGAGCGGGCGCGGCGGGCGCCGGCGTCGGATCACCGACCACCCGCCGACGAGGACGAGGACGAGGAGGAGGGCGCCGGCGGCGAAGCGCACGACGACCTCGAGCGCGACGTCGCGGATGGCGGTGTTGAGCTCCTCCGGGCCGGGGCGCAGTGTCGCGAGGCTGACGTTCGGGCGGGCCAGGACCTCCGTGATGGACGCGCGGACCTGCGGCACGGCGCGCACGCCCGGCGCGAGCCCGGAGAAGGAGAACTCGACGTCGCCGAAGGTCGTCTCGGCGACGAGCCGGCCGACGGCGGCCGGGCTCGCGTCGAGGCTGACGGTCGCGCGGTAGCTGCGGGTCTCGGCGGTGGCGGGGAGGAGGGCGGTGGTCGCGAGCCCGGCGGTCGTGCACGCGCCGACGAGGACGACGGTGCCGAGGCCCTGCCGGACGCGGCGGGAGCCGACCCGGTGCCCGGCGCTCCACCAGACCCCGACCGCGGTGACGAGCGGCCAGAGGGCGGCGAGGGTGGCGACGAGGCGCTCATGGAACCCGAAGAAGGTGGCGTCGAGGCCGACGCCCAGGGAGGCGACGGCGGCGAGGAGCACGGCGGAGGCCGGCGACGCGACGCGGCGGCGGAGGACCTCGGGGCCGTCGCGGCGGGCGGCGAGCGCTGGCCAGAGCGCGAGCAGGACGAAGGACGCGGTGGCCACGGCGGTGTGCGCGGCGGAGGACTCGGTGCGCGAGGGCAGCGGGAGGGCGGCGACGCCGAGGGTGGCCAGGCCGCCGAGGGCGAGGGCGACGCGACCGGCGGGGCGGGCCGCGCCGAGGCACCACGCGGTGAGGCAGTGGCCGAGGCCGGTGACGACGAGGGCGGTGGTCATCACCCAGCGGTGGGGGGTCTCGAGCGAGGCGAGGGCGCTGATCGACTCCCGGAGCGGGTCGAAGCCCGGACCGACGAGCCCGGCGGCCCACGTCCAGCCCCCGACGAGCGCGGCGAGCGTCAGGGCCGCGCTGACGACGGCGGTCCTGAGGTGTCCGGCGGGGCGGGCCATGCGTGGCAGCCTAGGACGGTCGCCTGCACGGGCCCCGCGCCCGGGGTGGGGTCGGGCCGAGCGGCCGACGGCGCGGCCTCGTCCGTCCGGCCGGGCGGATGGTGTGCTCTCCCCACCTCCTGTCACCGCGGAAGGAATCCCTTGCCCCGGCAACCACTGCTTCCACCTGGAAGGTTTCCCTTCCGCTGCGCAAGGAGCCGGCCGCTCGCCCCGCCGATCTCGCTGTACCGGGTCGATCTCGCCGTGCCGTGGCCACCTCGCCGTGCCGGGGCGGCATGACGCGGCGGCAGGACGAGGGTGGGTCGGCCGGGCGAGAACGGGTCGGCACAGGGCGCAGTGCTTGCGCGATGCGATGTTTCCCGTGCGGGTGGCAACCATGTCCTTGCGCGGTGGAAGGGAAACCTTGCGCATCGCATGCGGTGGTTGCGGGTGGAAGGGATTCCTTCCGGGGCGCATGGATGCTGGGAGAGCACACCATCGCCCCCCGGGTCGGACCCGCGCTCTCGGGGGACCCGCGCGACCGGGGGCCCGCACCCTCGTCCCCGGGGGTGGGACCCCGAGGGCGAGGGGCGGTCCGAACCACTGCCCGACCTAGGGTGGCTCGCATGACGTCCTCCACCCCGCTGCCCGAGGCGCTGCGGCGCGACTTCGGCGCCGTCCTGCTCGACATGGACGGCACCCTCATCGACTCCATCGCCGCCGTCGAGCGCAGCTGGCTGCGCTGGTGCGAGGAGCACGGCGTCGACCCGCGCCGCCTCGCGGGCTCGCACGGCGTCACCGCGCGCAACCTCATCGCCGGGCTCCTGCCCGAGGACGAGCGCGACGCCGCCTACGACCGCATCGTCGCGCTCGAGGTCGCCGACGTCGACGCGATCGAGGTCCTGCCCGGGGCGCTCGACCTCCTGACCACGCTGCGCGACGCCGGCGTCCCCGCGGCCATCGTCACCTCCTCCAGCGACCCGCTCGCCGAGGCACGCCTGGCCGCCACCGCCCTCCCGCACCCCGAGGTCGTCGTCACCGCCGACCACGTGGAGCGCGGCAAGCCGTTCCCCGACCCGTGGCTGCTCGGCGCCGAGCGCCTCGGGGTCGACCCCGCCGACTGCCTCGTCGTCGAGGACGCGGTCGCCGGCCTGCGCGCCGCCCGCGAGGCCGGCTGCGGCGGGCTCGTCGCCGTGACCACGACGATGACCCGCGCGGAGCTCGACGAGGTGGCCGACCTCGTCGTCGGCTCGATCGCCGACCTGCGGGTCGATGTCTCCGACGGGCGCATCCGGCTGCTCGACCCGGCCGGTGTGGACGAGCCCTCCCCGCGGGAGGGCGGCGCCGCCTAGGGTGCATCCCGTGGATGCCGACGTCGTCGTCGTGGGTGCCGGCCTCGCCGGCCTGGTCGCCGCGTGCGAGGTCGCGGACGCCGGGGGGTCCGTCGTGCTGCTCGACCAGGAGTCGGCGGTCAACCTCGGGGGCCAGGCGTGGTGGAGCTTCGGCGGGCTGTTCCTCGTCGACAGCCCGGAGCAGCGTCGGATGGGCATCCGCGACTCCCTCGACCTCGCGTGGCAGGACTGGCAGGGCAGCGCCGGCTGGGACCGGCTCACCGCACCCGACGGCGGACCGGGGCCGGACCACTGGGGCCGCGAGTGGGCGCGCTCCTACGTCGAGTGGGCCGCGGACGGCAAGCGAGAGTGGCTGCGCGAGCGGGGCGTCTCGTTCTTCCCCGTCGTCGGATGGGCCGAGCGCGGCGACGGCACGAGTGGCGGACACGGCAACTCGGTCCCGCGCTTCCACATCCCGTGGGGCACCGGCACGGGGGTCGTCGCGCCCTTCGAGCGGCGGGTGCGCGAGCACGTCGCGGGTGGGCGCATCGTGTACCGGCCGCGCCACCGCGTCGACGAGCTCGTGACGACCGGAGGCGCCGTCACGGGCGTGCGCGGCTCGGTGCTCGTCGACGACGACGCGCCGCGCGGGGCCGCGAGCAGCCGCGAGGTCGTCGGACCGTTCGAGTACGGCGCGCAGGCGGTCCTCGTCTCCTCCGGGGGCATCGGCGGCAACCACGACCTCGTCCGCGCCAACTGGCCACGGCGGCTCGGCGACGCACCGGGGACGCTGCTCACCGGCGTGCCCGCGTACGTCGACGGCCGGATGATCGGCATCACCGAGGCGGCCGGCGGGGCCGTCGTCAACCGCGACCGGATGTGGCACTACGTCGAGGGCGTCCGCAACTGGGACCCGGTCTGGCCGGGGCACGCCATCCGCATCCTGCCGGGGCCGAGCGCGCTGTGGTTCGACGCCCGCGGCGACCGCCTGCCGAGCCCCTACCTGCCGGGCTTCGACACCCTCGGCACGCTGGACCACCTGCGGCACACCGGCTTCGACCACTCGTGGTTCGTCCTCAACCGCTCGCTCGTCGGCAAGGAGTTCGCCCTGTCGGGGTCCGAGCAGAACCTCGACCTCACCGAGCGGCGCTGGCGCGACGTCCTGCGCCGCCCCGTCACGCCCGTGCCGCCGGCGGTCCAGGCGTTCCTCGACCACGGCGAGGACTGGCTCACCGCCGACACCATCGGCGGGCTCGTCGCCCGGATGAACGAGCTCGAGCCCGACACCCCCATCGACGCGGCCCACCTCGAGCGGCAGGTCGTCGAGCGCGACCGGCAGGTCGAGAACCCGTTCACGAAGGACGCCCAGGTCGCGGCCATCCGGGTCGCCCGGCGCTACCGCGGCGACCGCCTGACCAAGCGCGCCTTCCCGCCGCACCGCATCCTCGACCCGAAGCACGGGCCGCTCGTCGCCGTCCGGCTGCGGGTGCTGTCGCGCAAGACCCTCGGCGGCCTGCACACCGACCTCGCCGGGCGGGTGCTCGACCCCACCGGCGCACCGGTGCCCGGCCTCTACGCCGCCGGCGAGGTCTCGGGCTTCGGCGGGGGTGGCGTCCACGGCTACCGCGCGCTCGAGGGCACGTTCGTCGGCGGCTGCCTCTTCAGCGGGCGGCAGGCCGGCCGCGCCCTCGCCGCCGCACTCTGACCCCGCCGTCCCGCGGTCGGCCGGCGCGCCCCGTCGTCACTCCGCCGTGCGGACGGATGCCCCGAGCGCCCGCAGCGACAGCGTCGCGCAGAGCGTCCAGGTGCCGCAGAGGACGACGAGGAAGCCGGCGCCCACCACCTCCAGCACCACCGACCCGGTGGCCCGACCGAGCTGGTGCGCGCCCAGCGACAGCGTGCCGACGGGGAAGGTGAGCGCCCACCACCCCGGCGTGAAGGCGATGCGCGCCGCGAAGGCGCGGACCGTGACGACGAGCGCCCACGTCGCGAGCGGTGCCCCGACGGTGAGGGTGACGAGCCCGTATCCGACGGCCACCCGGTGCGCGAGCGCGGCGGCCTCGGGGGTGAGCAGCCCCGCCGAGGCCGCCGACAGCGAGACGGCCGCCGCGGTCGACTGGCCGACGATGCCGAGCGGGATCCAGGCCGACGGCGCCACCGCGGGGTCGAGCGGGCTGACCCGCCAGTGGTGGTGGTAGACCACCGCGAAGACGAGCGAGCCGAGGACGAGGGCGACCGCGAAGCACGTCCACGCGAGCAGCACGAGGAGCAGCCGCGGCCCGCCGGCGCCCAGGTGCGGCACGAGGGACGCACCCGTCGTGGCCGACACCATCGGCGGCACGACCGGCAGGCCCCACGCGGGTGACGGCGGACCCGGGTGCCCGCGGACGAGCAGCGCCGCGAAGCCGAGGGCGGTCACGAGCCCGAGGAGCGTCCCGGCCGTCCAGAGGACCGCGTCGACCACGACGGGGTCGACGAGCGAGCCGGCCCCGGCGGTGGGCAGCACCGCGAGCGTCGCCGCGCCGACGGCCAGCAGGCCCATCGACACGGTGCCCCACGACGGCAGCGTCGCGAGGTCGGTCACCGACGCCCGCAGCGTGCCCGGCCGCGTCGCGCACCGGACGGCGAACGCCCCGGTCAGCCCCAGGAGGACCACCCAGCCGAGGACGAGGACGACGAGGGCGGCGTCGTGCAGCGGGCGGGCACCGCCGGCGTGTGCCTGGAGCAGCGTCGCGAGGATGCCGGTGCCCATGACCGCGGGGTACCAGACGGGTCCGGGCGGCGGGAGGGACCTGCTCGTCGTGACGGGCGTCGTGGCCTGCCTCGTCGCGGCCCCGGCCGGGGTCGCCGGCGCCGGGCCTGTGGACACGTGGGTGGTCATGGTCCGAGCCTTCCCGCCGCGGCAGGGTCCGGCCAGCCCCCGCGTCCCTGTCAGGTGACAGGCGTGGCCTGTGACCGGTCCGGTCGCAGTGCCGTGGCCACGAGGGTGACGAGGTCGCGGGCCGGTCCCCGGGCGGGCAGCCGGCCCCCCTGCCAGACGGCGGTCAGCGCGCGGCGCAGCGCCAGCCCCGTCGTCGTCACGACGACGAGGTCCCCGGTGTCGACGAGGTGCGCCGCCGACCGACGGCTGACGAACGCCGGCGGCCCGCCGGCGGCGACGGAGGCGAGCAGGGCGGTCGTCGTGTCGAACACCGCCTCCGGTGGGGGCGGGACGACGCTGGCCTCCTCGAGCGCGGCCTCCCAGACGCGCCGGGTGCCCGAGCCCTCCTCCCGGCTGCTCAGCGCACGGGTCGCCAGGTCCTCGGCGACGGTGAGCCGCCGGCGCCGGGCCCAGAGGTCGTCGGGCGCGGCGACGAGGACGAGCTCGTCGACCCCCACGCCCCGGTGCCCGAGACCGTCCAAGGGCACCGGCCCCTCGACGAACCCGAGGTCCGCCGCCCCGGAGCGCACGGCATCGACGACCGCTGCGGAGTTCGTGGCGTGCAGGGTGACGTCGGCGACCGACTCGCGGCGGGCCCGGACGAGGACGCGGGGCAGGACGGTCTCGGCGACGGTGAGGCTCGCGTGGACACGCAGCTCGCGGGAGCGGTCGCGCCGCAGCGTCGCGAGGGCCTCGTCGAGGTCCTCGGCGCGGGCGAGGAGGTCGGCCGACCACTCGACGACGAGGCGCCCGGTCGGGGTGAGCGCCGAGCCGGAGCGCCCCCGCGTCACGAGGTCGAGCCCGACGTCGGCCTCGAGGCCGCGCAGCCGCTCGGACGCCGACTGCTGCGTGATGCCGTGCGCGCGACCGGCGGCCGCGATGCCGCCCAGGCGCGCGATGTCGGCGAGCAGCCGCAGCGAGGCGAGGTCGGGTGCCATGCGCCCACCGTACGAGCGGCGGGCCGCCGGGTGCGCCGGGGACGCGTCGCGCCCGGGTCAGCGCTGTGGCTCGAGCAGCACCTTGAGGCTCGTGGGGTCCGAGCGCAGCGTCTCCAGGGCCTCGGCGTAACCGGCGAGCGGGAACCGGTGCGTCACGAGCCCCTCGGTCCGCACCCGGCCCGAGCGCAGCAGGGCCAGCGCCCGGTCGAGGCAGTCGACCTGTGCGAACGACCCCTTGACCGTCAGCTGCCGCCGGAAGACGTCGTACGGGCTGAGCGGCACGCGGGCGTCCTCGTCGCACATCCCGTAGACGAACACGGTGCCGTTCGCCGCGGTGAGCGAGGGCAGCATCCCGACGACCGGCGCGGCCCCGGTGACGTCGACCGTCACGTCGAACCCGTCGGGCTGGAGCCGGGCCAGCGTCCGCGCGGTCTCGTCGGCGTCGCGGGTCACCCGCACGACCCGGTCGACGCCGTACGCGTCGGCGAGCTCGAGCTTGAACGGCGTCGGCGCGGCGACCGTCACGCGCCCGGCCCCACCGTGCAGGAGCAGCTGCGAGAGCAGCAGCCCGGTCGTGCCGGCCCCGACGACGAGCACGTCGGCGCCGGGCCGCAGCCCGAGGACGTCCATCCCGTGCACCGCGCAGGCGAGCGGCTCGGCGAGGACGGCGAGCTCGGGGTCGAGGTCGTCGGCCGGGTAGACCTTGTGCGCCGGGCTGAGCAGCGCCTCGGCGAACCCGCCGGGCGCGTTGACCCCGAGCGAGTGGAAGTGCTCGCAGAACAGGTGGTTGCCGCGCGAGCACTCCCGGCACTGGCCGCAGGACGACGCGTTGTCGACCGCCACCCGCTGCCCGGGACGCACGTGCGTCACGCCGTCCCCGACGGCGCGCACCGTGCCGGTGGCCTCGTGCCCGGGCGTCAGCGGGAAGCCGGCGAAGAACCCGCCCTCGTGCAGGTGCAGGTCGGTGCCGCACAGGCCCGCGAGGTCGACGTCGACGACCACCTCGCCCGGGCCGGCGACCGGCCGGGGCACCGAGCGCACCTCGAGCTCGCGGGGGGCGTCGTAGACGACGGCGCGCATCATCGAACCGTCGGAGGGTGGGGCGGAGGAGGGAGCGGCGGAGGAGGCGTCGGGGCGCACGGCGTCGGGCACGCCCACCTTCCTACCGGTCCGGCGCGATCGGCGACAGGGCCCGACCACGGCTCGTAGACTCCGCGGGTGCCGACGACGCCGCCCCGACCGCGGGCCGACGGCCGGGCGGGGGGCGCGTGAACGTCGTCCTCACCGGCCTCGGCCGGGTGCTCGGCCTCCAGCTGGTCCTGCGCCTCACCGACGGGATGCCGCGCGCCGCGGCCCGGGCGCTGCTCGCCGCGACGGTCGTCGTCGTCAACGGCGCGCCGATGCTCGCCGTGGCGACCGGCGCCATCGGCTACGGCGACGTCTGGCTCTGGCTGGCGCTCGAGGTCGTGACGATCTACGTCTGGACCCTCGTCCGCGCCCTGCTCTCGCGCGACGCGGACGGCCGCAGCCGCGCCCGCTCCTTCGGCACCCTCTTCTTCGCGGTGCACTACGGCGGCTTCGCCCTCGTGCCCTTCCTCGTCGGGCTCGCCACCGTGCTGCCGGTCGCCCCGCTGCGCAGCCCGTGGCTGACGGTTCTCGTCCTCGGCGGCCTCGGCTTCCTCGCGGCCGGCTGGGCCGGTGCCGGGCGGCTGCGCGAGCGCCGACCCCTCGGCATCGGCGACTACGTGCGGGCCTACGCCCGGATGGCCCTCGCCTACGCCGCGCTCTTCGTGCCGCTCGTCGCCCAGGGTGTCGGCAGCAGCGACGACGTCACCCGCCTGACCGCCGGCCAGGAGCGCGGCCCCGCCCTGCTCGTCCTCGCCGCCAAGCTCGTCCTCGAGCTCCTCCTCGTCCTCGCCGTCGAGCGCCGCGACGGGCGCCTGTTCCTCCTCGGCCGCCCGGTCGTCGTCACGGTGCGGAGGGCCTCGTGAGCGCCGCCGCGCCCGTCGTGCCGCTGCACCGCGAGCCGGACTTCCGCCGGTTCTGGCTGGCCCGGCAGGTCTCGACCGCCGGCACGCTCGTCACGGCGGTCGCCCTGCCGGTGCTCGTCTACCGGCTGAGCGGCAGCCCCGCGCTCACCGCGCTCGTCACCCTCGTCGAGGGGCTGCCCTACCTGCTCCTCGGCCTCGTCTCCGGGGCCATCTCCGACCGGCTCGACCGCCGCCGCGTCATGGTCGCGGCCGACCTCGCGAGCGCGCTCGCCATCGGGTCGGTGCCGCTCGCCCACGAGCTCGGCGTCCTCACCGTCGCCCACGCGCTCGTCGCCGGGTTCCTTACCCAGGCCTGCTTCGTCTTCTTCGACGGCGCCGCGTTCGGGGCGCTGCCGGCCATCGTCGGCCGCGAGCGCCTCGGCCCGGCGAACGCCGCCATCTGGGGGTTCGGCTCGCTCCTCGACCTCGGGATGCCGATGCTCGCCGGCGTCCTCCTCGCCGCCCTGCACCCGGCGCTGCTCCTCGGCGTCGACGCGCTGAGCTTCCTCGCCTCGGCGGCGGCCGTCGTCGGCATCGCCGCCCGGCTCTCGGGTAAGCGCGACCTGCCGCCGATCAGCCCCCGCGCCGTCGCCGACGAGGTGCGGGTCGGGCTGCGCTTCCTCCTCGACCACCCCGGGGTGCGCTCGCAGACCGTCATCGGCTTCCTCCAGTCGCTGTCCGGGGCCGGCTTCATGGCGCTGTCGGTGCCTTACGCCGACCGGCTGTTGAGTGTGGGCACGAGCGGCTGGCGCTTCGGGGCGGTGTTCGCGGCGTGGGGGATCGGCGGCGTCGTCGCCGCGACGCTCACCCCGCGGCTGCACCGCCGGTTCTCGATGCCGCGCGCGACGCTGCTCGCCCTGCCGGTGTCGGCGGCGGCCGGGCTCGTCGTCGCGACGACGTCGTCGTTCGTCGTCGCGGTCGTCGCGATGGTCGGCTGGGGCATCGCCTACCAGGCGGTCGTCCTCACCTCGATCACCTACCGCCAGCAGGCGACACCCGAGCACCTCCTCGGCCGGGTCAACACGACCGGCCGGATGCTCTCGTTCGGCGTCGGCTGGACGGCCGGCGCGCTCGGCGCGAGCGCGGTCGCCGGCGTCCTCGGGACCCGCGGCGCGATGGTCGCCATCGTGTCGGTCGGGGTGCTCGCCGCGGTGTACGGCTGGGCGTCGCCGCTGCGCACGCTGCGCGAGACCCCGGTGTCGGCGTGAGCGGCGCTGCGCGACAGGCCGCCTCGTCGGCCGGGTGGACCCGGTGGGGGCTGCTCGGGGCCTTCGCGCTGCTCGTCGCGACGACCCAGGTGCTGTGGCTGACCTTCGCACCGGTCACGGTGGAGTCGGCCCGGGCGCTCGGCGTCTCGGAAGGGCTGGTCGGCGACCTGGCCGTCGTCAACCCGCTGCTCTTCGTCGTGCTCGCCCTCCCCGCAGGGCGGTTCGTCGACCGCTCCCTCCATCCCACCCTGACCGCGGGGGCGCTCCTCACGGCGGCCGGTGCGCTGGTGCGGCTCGTCGACCCCGGGTCCTACGGGTGGCAGCTGGCCGGGCAGCTGCTCGCGTCGGTGGCCCAGCCGCTCGTCCTCACGGCCACGACGACGCTCGCGGCCCGGGCCTTCGCGGCGCACCAGCGCACGACGGCCATCTCCGTCGGGTCGGCGGCGCAGTTCGTCGGGGTGCTGGTCGGCGCGCTCGGTGGCGCGCCGCTCGTGACGGCCGGTGGGCTCCCGCTCCTGCTGCGGGTGCACGCCGGCCTCGCCGTCGTCGCGGCGCTCGCCGTCCTCGGGATGCTGCGCGTCGCCACGCTCGCCCCGATCGGCGCGCGCGACAACCACGGCCTGGCCTGGCTGCGCCACGAGCCGCTGCTCTGGCGGCTGGCCGGCCTGCTGCTCGTCGGGGTCGGCGTCTTCAACGCGCTGGCGACCTGGCTCGACCCGGTGATGACCGGCCTCGGGCACCCGGGCAGCGGCGGGCTGCTCATCGCCGTGACGACGGTGGCCGGCGTGCTCGGAGCGGCGCTGCTCCCCGGCCCGGTGGCGGTCCGGCGGCGTCGCCGAGCGTTCCTCGTCGGCGCGACCGCTTGCACGGCAACGGTGTTCGCCCTGCTCGTCGTGGCCAACGCCCCGGTGTTGGCGGGCGTCCTGCTCGCGGTGCTCGGGTTCGTCCTGCTCGCCGGGCTGCCGGTGGCGCTCGAGTGGTCCGAGGCGCATGTCGGCGTCGCCCGCTCGGGCACCGCCACCGCCGTCCTGCTGCTCGCCGGCAACCTGGGCGGGGTGCTGCTCGTGCTGGTGGTCCAGCCCTTCGTCGGCGCGCCCCGGGTCGCGCTCGCCGTCATCGCGCTGGCGGCGCTCCCCGGGGCGGCGCTGGCGCTCTCGTTGCCGCGCCGTGAGGAGGCGGCCTGAGCGAGCGGCCCGGGACGGGTGTCAGAGGTACTGGCCGGTGCCCTCCGCGTGGCCCTCGCCCGGGGCGGACGGCATCCCGGGCATGCCGCCCGGGCCCTGGGGGCCGTGGCCGCGACCGGGCTGCATCCCCGGCGGCAGCGCGCGCATCTGCTGCAGCTGCGCCTGGGCGGCCATCTGCTGGGCGACGAGCGCCGTCTGGATGCCGTGGAAGAGGCCCTCGAGCCAGCCGACGAGCTGGGCCTGCGCGATGCGCAGCTCGGCGTCGGAGGGCTGCTCGTCCTTGAACGGCAGGGCGATCCGCTCCAGCTCGGCGACGAGCTCGGGGGCGAGGCCGTCCTTGAGCTCGGCGATCGAGCGGTCGTGGATCTCGGCGAGGCGGGCGCGGCCGCGGTCGTCGAGCGGGCTGCTGCGCACCTCCTCGAGGAGCTGCTTGACCATCGACCCGATGCGCATCACCTTGGCCGGCTGCTCGACGAGGTCGGCCGGGTTGCGCGGGCCGTCGTCGGCGGAGCGGGCGTCGTCGTCCTGCGGGGTGCGGTCGGCGACGCCCATCCCGTCGGGCGTGACGACGACGACGCGGTCGGGGTCGCCGACGACGGTGGCCGGCACCTGGCGGCGGTCGTCGTCGGGCTGGTCGCTGTGGGGCTGGTCGCTCATGACCCCATCCTGCCCCGGAGGGCGCGCTCCCCGTCCGCGGAGGGTTGCGGCGACCCGGCGGCCGTTGACATCGACTCTCGATACACATATCGTCTTTCGATAACAGATCGACAGTCGATGTGAAGGAGGCCGTCATGGCCGGTCGCGCGAGTCTCTCCTCCAGCCTGTGGCGCTTCGACCGCTCGGACCGCTGGGGCCTGACCGCCCTGCTCGTCCTCGTGACGGCCGCCGCTGCGCTCGCCGGCGTCGTGGGACCGGTGCTCGGCTGGGTCGCGGGCGAGCCGCTCGCCGTCGCCACCGTCGGCCCGGTCGTCGTGCCGACCCTCGACGCCGTGGGGACGCGGTACGGCGACGGCGAGTACGACGTGCTGCTCACGGGTGTCGGGGTCGGGCAGCGCCTGCTCGACCTGCTGCCCGGGGTCGCGCTCACCGTGCTCGTCGCGGTCGGCTGCCTCCTCGTCCAGCGACTGATGCGGGGCGTCGCGGCCGGTGACGCCTTCGACCCGAGGAACGTCTCCCGGCTGCGGGGCCTCGCCCTCCTGCTCGCGCTCGGGGTGCCGGTCGTGTGGTTCGCCCGCGTCACCACCGACCTCGCGCTGCTGTCCGGGGCCGACCTCGGCGCCGGTGGGCCGGGGGCGCTCGTCGAGGTCCCCTGGCTGCCGATGCTCGGCGGCATGGTGCTCGCCCTCGTCGCGGAGGCGTTCCGGGCGGGCACGCGGCTGCGTGACGACGTCGAGGGCCTCGTCTGATGCCGGTCGAGGAACCGCACCGCGTCGTCTGCCACCTCGACCGGCTGCTCGAGGAGCGCGGGATGACCCTCGCCGCGCTCGCCGAGGCCGTCGGCGTGACCGTCGTCAACCTCTCGGTGCTCAAGAACGACCGCGCGAAGGCCATCCGGTTCAGCACGCTCACCGCCGTCTGCGACGTCCTCGGCTGCCAGCCCGGCGACGTGCTCTCGGTCGAGCCGGCCTGAGTCCCTGGCCGCCACCCGCGTCACGTGCGTATCGGGTCACCCGATACGACCGCGCTGTACCCGACAACCGTTGTCGGGTACAGCGCAGCGGTATCGGGTCACCCGATACGCGTGGGGTCCGGCAGGTCAGGCGGCGGCGGGGGAGGGCGTCGCGGGCGGGGTGGCGGCAGGCGGGGCCGGGGTGGCGCGGCGCAGGAGCGGCTGCCCGAACGCCGCGAGCAGGGCCGCGAGGACGCCCGCGGTGACCGTGACGGCGAAGGCGCCGGTGTGCCCGTGGACGTCGGCGACCCGCCCCGCGACGGCGGACCCGATCGCGTAGCCGAGCCCGGTCGTCGACGCGAGCAGCGTCATCGCGGCCCCGATGCGGGCGGGCGGCACGGCGCGCTCGCCGAGCATGAAGACGCTGATCATGTACGGCGCGATGACGAAGCCGAGGACGAGGACGACGAGGAAGAGCCGCGGCACCGAGTCGGTGAGGAGCAGCGGCGCGCTGAGCACGGCGAGGCCGGTGGCCGCGACGAGCACGCGCGCGGGGACGGTGAAGCGCGCCGGCAGGCCGGCGACCGCGAGCCCGGCGATGACCGACCCGACGCCGAGCGTCGCGTGGACGAGACCGGCGAGCCCCGGCTGGCCCGCGAGCGTCGTCAGCACCGTCGTGCCGGTCTGCACCGACCCGAAGACGACCCCGATGAGCAGCTGCGCGAGCAGGAGCACGACGAACGTCGCGGTGACGAGGCGACCGGCGAGGCCGGCCGCGGGCCGGTGCGCGTGGGTCAGGGCGGCGGTGGGGTGCACCGCGAACGCCGTGCCGAAGCCGAGCAGCAGGACCGCCGCGACGACGAGCGCCACCGACGGGCTGGCGAGCACCGCGAGGACGCCGATGAGCGCCGGGCCCATGACGAAGGACGCCTCGTCGGCGGCGCCCTCGTACGAGAAGGCGGTCTCCATGAGGCGCGGCTGCTGCGCGCCCTGGTGCCGGGTGAGCGGGCGCCACCGGACGCGGGCCAGCGGCCCCACCTGCGGCATGAGCAGCCCGGCGAGCGCGGCCGACCCGACGACGAGCCCGGGGGCGGCGCCGCCGTGGGCGAGGGCCACGAGGAGCAGCAGCCCGGCGCCGCCGGCGAGGGACTGGACGAGCACGACGGGACGCTGGCCGATCCGGTCGGCGAGCGAGCCGGCGACCGGGGCACCGACGGCGTTGGCCACGGCGAGCCCGCCGGCCGCGGCGCCGCCGAGGCCGTAGGAGCCGGTCGTCCCGGAGACGAGGAGGAGGGTGCCCATCTGGCTCATCGCGAGGGGCAGGCGCCCGACGAACGCGACGAGGACGTAGAGGGGGCCGGCGAGCGAGAACAGGCGCCGGTAGCTGGCGATCGGTGACACGGGGGTTCTGCCTTCGAGGGGTCCTGCGCCCGGACCCGTGCGTGGGTAGGGCGGAGCGGGTGTGCGCCGAACCCGCCTCCAACGGCGCACGAGGACCCTGTGCAACGCACGATTCTACCGCCTCGCGCACGATGCCCCCGCCCGCCGCCGGAGAGGCGCGGGCGGGGGCATCCCCCTGCCAGGGGTGTGTGGCTCAGGTCGCCCGGCGGGTGACCTGAGGAGCCCGGCGGATGCCGGCCGCGGCGAGCAGGGCCGCGAGGACGGGGACGAGCAGCCCGACCGTCGCGAGGTCCGCCCACGGGATGACGAGGACGCTCTGGCCGTCGCGCGAGGCCTGGGTCAGCGGGTCCCAGCCGACCGCCGTCAGCGGTCGGGCGATGGCGATGCCCGGCACGAGCCCGACCGCGACCCCGAGGGCGCAGCCGACCGCGGCGAGGACGAACGCCTCGGCCGCCGCCATGACCCGCCGGGTGCCGCGCGTCGCACCGAGGGCGGCGAGCGTCGCCTGGTCGGTCTGCTGCTCCGCCAGCGTCAGCGCCGTCGACGTGAGGACGACGACGAGGATGAGCAGGCCGAAGACCGCGAGGAGGATGGCGACGACCATCCGGTCCTCGCGCTGGAAGCCGTCCTCGCGCTGGACGCCGACCTCGTCACCGAGGCGCTCGGCCAGCCGGTCGACGGTCGCGTCGGGCACGGCGCTGCCGTCGGCCTCGCGCACGGTCCACGACGGCGTCGTCGTGTCCCAGCCGCGCGTGAGCGGGGTGCCGGCGGCGACGGCCATCGACGCCCCGAGCAGCCGCCCCGCCGACTCCTTGGTCAGCGGCAGGCGCACGGCCGGGACCTGCGCGTCGGAGGTGACCGTGGCCCGCGGCGCCTGCACCGTCTGGGCCTGGGGATCGACACGGTAGGTGCCCTGCGCGACCCGGACCGTGCCACCGGACCCGCCGAGGAGGACGACGGCGCCGTCCCGGACCTGGGCGGCCGCGGCGCCGGTCACCCCCGTGCGGCGCACGAGCTCGTCGGCCGGGAGGGTGAGGACGATGCCCGAGCCGTTGGCCAGCGAGCCGGCCACGGAGCACTGTGGGCCCTTCGCCGAGTCGGTGAGGTAGCCGAGGGTGTCGGTCACCTCGCAGCCCGGGGGGACGACGCTGACGAAGCGGGAGTCGTAGGGCTCGGTCGTCGGGACCTCCTGCATCTGCTGGGTGTCGCCGACGAAGACGGGGTTGCCCGTGACCACGGCGCCGGGTGCGGCCGAGCGGATCGCGTCTGCCGTCAGGGGGGTCTCGCTGAAGGCGCTGACGACGACCTCGCCGGGGATGGTCGTCGGCAGGTACTCCATCCGCCGCTGCTCGGTGTCGCTCTCGAGCCCGGTGAGCCCGAACGTCAGGCCCGCGACGACCGCGAGGACGGCGGCGACGGACGGCGCGCTGCGGGCGCGGTGCCGGGCGAGGTCGCGCGCGGCCATCCGCAGCGAGGTCGGCAGGTGCGTGCCGAGCCGGCCGACGCCCGCGAGGACGACGGGCACGAGCAGCAGCGAGCCGACGATGAGGACGAACGCGCCGACGACGACGAGCGTCTCGCCCGACCCGGCGAACAGGTTGCCCGTGGCCCCGGAGAGGTCGACGACGCCGGTGCCGCCGAGGGTCAGCACCCCGCCGACGAGCGCGAGGACGACACCGAGGGCGAGGACGACGAGGCTGGGGCGCGGCGAGACGCTCTGCCCGCGCATCACGCCGACGATGTCGAGCCGGCCGAGCCGGCGGGCCGGCACGAGCGCGGCGACGAAGGTCGAGGCGACCGCGCAGGCCGCGACGCCGGCGAGCATCCCCCAGCGGACGTCGAACGGGCCGCCGAAGGGCGGGTAGGCCTGGTCGGCGGTCGCGGCCCGCACGAGCCAGGCCCCGCCGACGCCCAGGCCGACCCCGGCCACGGCGCTGACCGCGCCGAGGACGAGGGCCTGCGCGAGGACCGTCCGGCGCAGCACCGGCGTGTGGGCGCCGTTGCTCGCGGCGAGGGCGAGCGTCCGGCGCTGGCGGGTCGCGCTCACGGCGAACGCCGGGCCGACGAGGAGGGTCGTCGAGACGAGCAGCATGACGGCGGCGAGGCCGACCAGGAGACCCATCCGCTGGGTCTCGTCGCCGGCCTGCGCCTGCAGCTCGGCGGGGTAGGCGCTCTCGGCCGGCGGGTGCAGCAGCACGTCGGCGGAGGTGACGCGGAAGCCGTACTCACCGAGGGTGCGCACCTCCGGCCAGGTGACGGGGTCGGTGCCGAGGACGATCCAGCCGCCGTTGCCGACGGCGGCCGCCGGCACGAGCGGCGCGGCGGTGACGAGGGCGGGCTGCGAGTAGAGGTCCTGGGCCCGGGCGACGCCGACGACCGTGACCGTCCGCGTCGTGCCCTCGACCGTCACCTCGAACGAACCCTGCTGCGGCACACCGCGGCTGATGGCCACCGGGGTGACGATGACCTCGGCCGGGGTGGCCGGGTCGGACGACGGCGCGGCCGGCCAGCGGCCGGACACGAGCTCGAGCTTCTCGCCGAGCCCGATCGCGCCGTCGAGCGAGAGCCCGTCGAGGGAGAGGCGGCGCTCGCCGAGGGTGGTGCGGGCCGACCACCGCTCGAACGGGGTGACGGGGGCGTCGACGAGACGCGACACGGCGTCGGCGTTCGCGAACGTCGAGGCCTCCCGGTCGAAGCCGGGGACGGGCCGGGCGTCCTGGTCGACCGACGAGAAGCCGGCGCCGGGGTCGGGCAGCTGGACGGTGCGGCTGACGTCGGGCCACTCGAGGAGGGCCTGCCCGGTGCCGACCGTCTGCGGGATGCGCTCCGCGCCGCTGACGTCGGAGGTGTAGGCCAGCGTGACGACGGCCGAGAGGAGCAGCGTCGGCAGCAGCACCATGACGACGACGAGCGCGCTGCGACCGCGGTGCCGGCGGACGTCGCGGCGGGCCATCCGCAGGGCGACGGCCCACGACGACCGCCACTGGGCGAAGCGGCCGGGGTCGGCGGGCTCCGGTGCAGGAGTGCCGGACCCGTCGGTGTCCGGGCGCGAGGGGGCGAGGGTGCTCATCGCGCGCTGCCGCCGGTCAGCAGGTCCTCGGCGACGTCGGCGCCGCCCGTGGAGTCGACGACACGGCCGTCCCGGAGGAAGACGACCCGGTCGGCCCACGCGGCGTGCCGCGCCTCGTGGGTGACGAGGAGCCCGGCGACACCGTCGTCGCAGCGCTCGCGCAGGACCCGCAGCACGTCCTCGCCGGTGTGGCTGTCGAGGGCGCCGGTCGGCTCGTCGGCGAGGACGAAGCGGCGGCTGCCGACGAGGGCGCGGGCGATGGCGACGCGCTGCTGCTGGCCGCCGGACATCTGGTCCGGGTAGCGGTCCGAGAGCGCCATGAGGTCCATGAGGTCGAGGGTCCGGCGGGCCTGCCGGCGCGCCTGGCGGGCGCGGACGCCGTCGAGCTCGAGCGGCAGGGCGACGTTCTCGGCGGCCGTGAGGCTCGGGATGAGGTTGTAGTCCTGGAAGACGAAGCCCATCCGACGCCGGCGCAGCCGCGCGAGGTCGCGGGGCGCGAGGCCCCCGATCTCCTCACCGCCGATGCTCACGGTGCCGGACGTCGGGCGGTCGAGGCCGCCGGCGACGTTGAGCAGCGTCGACTTGCCCGAGCCGCTCGGGCCCATGACGGCGACGAGCTCGCCGGCGTGGATGTCGAGCGAGACGTGGTCGAGCGCGACGACGCGCGTCTCGGCCTCGCCGTGGACACGGGTGACGTCGGAGATGACGACGTGCGGTGTGGTCATGCGTGGGTCCCCTCCCGGTGGGCCGGCACCTCGCCGGCGGTGTCGTGGCCGGCGCGGCGGGGGCCGGCCGGGGTCCTGCGGGCGTGCCGGGCGAGGGCGGACTCGACGTGGTCGAGCCAGCGCACCTCCGCCTCGGCCGCGAAGACGAGGTGCTCGAGGACGAGCAGCCAGGCGAGCCCCTGCTCGCCGCCGTCGCCGGCGCCCTCGCGGACGCCCTCGCCCGACCCCTCCGCCCGGTCGAGGGCGTCCCGCTTGAGGCGGGTCAGGTCGCGCAGGTGGCGCAGGGTCGCGGTGCGCTGGCCCTGGACGACCGCCGCGACGTCGACCCCGGGGGCGGTGACGGCGAGGGCGAGCTTGATGGTCAGCTCGTCGCGCGGGGTGCTCGTACGGTCGACCGGGGTGGTCCACCAGGCGTCGAGCTCGGCGCGGCCGGCGGCCGTCAGCCGGTAGCTGATCCGGCCCTCGGCGTCGGCCTCGCCGGCCTGCTCGACGAGGCCGTCGCGCACGAGCCGCTCGATCGTCGTGTAGACCTGCCCGACGTTGAGCGGCCAGGTGCCGCCGGTGCGCTCCTCGAAGTCGCTGCGCAGCCGGGCGCCGTAGGAGTCGCCCTCGGCGAGCAGGGCCATGAGTCCGAGCCGGACCGACATCCGACGCCTCCCTCGTGCTGGTGATACCCGGTATCCACGGGCTGACGAGGAGATGTATACCCGGTATCACGAGGGGGGTCAAGCAGCTGGGCGCCCGTGGTGGTGACCGTCCGTCGCCTCGCCCGACCTCTCGACGACCACCACCCGACCTGGCAGTGGCGCGCGCGCCGCGCGTCCCCGAGGATGGCCGGGCCGTCCGACCCCGGGCGGCGGGGGCAACCCGCCGATGACGTCAGGAGACCCGATGCTCGTCCCGATGACCGTGACCGACTTCATCGACCGCGCGAGGACGGTCTACGCCGACCGGGTCGGTGTCGTCGACGAGCCGAGCCAGGTCGCGGACCCGCTGCCGGACCTCACGTACGGGGAGGTCGCGGCGCTCGCCCGCCGCCAGGCGGCGCGGCTCGACGAGCTCGGCATCGAGGTCGGCGAGCGCGTGGCGATCGTGTCGCACAACGCCGCCCGGATGCTCGTCTCGTTCTTCGGGGTGTGCGGCTCGGGGCGGGTCCTCGTGCCCGTCAACTTCCGGCTGCGCCCCGACGAGGTGCGCTACATCGTCGAGCACTCGGGGGCCCGGGTCCTCCTCGTCGACCCCGAGGTCGACGCCTCGCTCGCGTCGGTCACGGCCGAGCACCGCATCGTCCTCGGCGACGACGACGCGCTCTTCGCGCCGGAGGGCGTCGAGCCGCGGCCGTGGGAGCCGGACGAGAACGCGACGGCGACCATCAACTACACCTCGGGGACGACCGCCCGGCCCAAGGGCGTGCAGATCACCCACCGCAACATCTGGACGAACGCGCTGACCTTCGGCCTGCACGCCGGCGTCTCGGACCGCGACGTCTACCTCCACACGCTGCCGATGTTCCACGCCAACGGCTGGGGGATGCCGTTCGTCGCGACCGGCCTCGGGGTGAAGCAGGTCGTCCTGCGCAAGGTCGACGGCGCCGAGATCCTCCGCCGGGTGCGCGACCACGGCGTCACCTACCTGTGCGCAGCCCCGGCCGTCGTCAACGCGGTGCTCGAGGCGGCCCAGTCGTGGGAGGGCGAGGTGCCTGGGCGCGACCGCGTGCGGATCATCGTCGCCGGCGCGCCGCCGCCCACGAAGACCGTCGCGCGGGTCGAGCGCGAGCTCGGCTGGGAGTTCATCCAAATCTACGGGCTGACCGAGACCTCGCCGCTGCTGACCATCAACCGGCGCCGGGCCGAGTGGGACGACCTCTCGGTCGAGGAGCGCGCCGAGCGGCTCGTGCGGGCCGGCGCGCCGGCGCTCGGCGTGACCCTCACGCTCTCGCCGGACCACGAGGTGCTCGCCCGCTCCAACGTCGTCCTCGAGGGGTACTGGGAGCAGCCGGAGGAGTCCGCGCGGGCGCTCGAGGACGGCTGGTTCCACACCGGCGACGGCGGCACCATCGGCGACGACGGCTACCTGACGATCTCGGACCGCAAGAAGGACGTCATCATCACCGGCGGCGAGAACGTCAGCTCGATCGAGGTCGAGGACGTCATCTTCAGCCACCCCGCCGTCACCGAGGTCGCCGTCATCGGGGTGCCCGACGAGAAGTGGGGCGAGACCATCAAGGCGCTCGTCGTGCTCGCGCCGGGGGAGTCGGTGACCGAGGCCGAGCTCATCGCCTGGTGCAAGGAGAAGGCCGCGGGCTACAAGGCGCCGACGTCGGTCGAGTTCCGCGACGAGCTCGCCCGCACGGCCACCGGCAAGCTGCAGAAGTTCAAGCTGCGCGCGCCCTACTGGGAGGGTCGCGACCGCCAGGTCAACTGACCCTCGCTCCCTCCCCCGCTTCCGCGCGAACGTGTGTGAAGAACGGCGGCATGGCGACGTTCTTCACACACGTTCGCGGCAGGGGCGGGGGTGGTCAGGGTGAGCCGGCGAGGAGCGTGGCGCCCAGGGCGAGCGCGCCCGGCAGTGCCTGGACGAGGAGGATGCGCCGGCTCGCCGTCGCCGCGCCGTAGAGCCCGGCGACGACGACGCAGGCCAGCCCGAACACCGCGAACGCGAACCGGTGGTCGGCCGGCCCGACGAGCCCGAGGACGAGCGCGGCGACGAGGAAGCCGTTGTAGAGGCCCTGGTTGGCCCCGAGCGTCTTGGTCTGCTCGGCGAACTCGGGGCTCAGCCCGAACGCCGCGCGCCCGCGGGGGTGGGTCCACAGGGCCATCTCGAGCACGACGATGTAGACGTGGATCGCGGCGACGAGCACCGTGAGGAGCGTGGCGGTCAGCTGCATCCGCGATGTCTACCGCACCCGGACCGCCCGGCGCTCCCCCCGGCGCGCGGGCTCAGCCGACGGTGAGGAGGATCTTGCCGATGTGACCGCTCTCCTCGAGCTCGCGGTGCGCGTCGGCCGCGGACTCCAGCGGGTGGCGGGAGTGGACGATCGGGCGGACCGTGCCGTCCTCGACGAGCGGCCAGACGTGCTCGCGGACCGCGGCGACGATGGCCGCCTTCTCGGTGTGGGGGCGGGCGCGCAGCGACGTCGCGATGACGGCGCCGCGCTTGGCGAGGAGCTGGCCGAGGTCGAGCTCGCCGACCCGGCCGCCCTGGAGGCCGATGACGACGAGCCGGCCGTTGGCGGCGAGGACGTCGACGTTGCGGCCGAGGTACTTCGCGCCCATGTTGTCGAGGACGACGTCCGCCCCGTGCCCGTCCGTGGCCTCGCGGACGCGCTCGACGAAGTCCTCGTCGCGGTAATTGACGAGCACGTCGGCGCCGAGCTCGCGGCAGGCGTCGAGCTTGGCCGCCGAGCCGGCGGTGACGGCGACGCGCGCCCCGACCGCCTTGGCCAGCTGGATGGCCATCGTGCCGATACCCGAGGAGCCGCCGTGGACGAGGAAGACCTCGCCGGGCTGGAGGTTCGCGGTGAGGAAGACGTTCGACCAGACGGTGCACGCGACCTCGGGCAGCGCCGCGGCGTCCTCGAGGGACACGCCGGTCGGGACGGGCAGCAGCTGACCCGCCGGCACCCGGACGTGCTCGGCGTACCCGCCGCCGGCGAGCAGCGCGCAGACCTCGTCACCGACCGACCAGCCGTCGACGCCCTCGCCGAGCGCCTCGACGACGCCGCTCACCTCGAGGCCGGGGACCTCGGACTCGCCGGGCGGCGGCGGGTAGTGGCCCTGGCGCTGCATCGAGTCGGCGCGGTTGACACCGGCCGCGACGACGCGGACGAGCACCTCGCCCTCGCGCGGCGCGGGAGTCGGCACGTCGGAGACGGCGAGGGCCTCGGGCCCTCCGGGGGTGGGGACGGTGATGGCACGCATCCCCCGAGGCTATGCCCGCCGACCGGGCCGGGGGCGTCCCACCCGCGCGGCGAGCGAGGCCGCGGTGCGGCGCACGGCGTCGGCGAGGCGCTCGCGCTCGGCGTCGTCGACGTCGCCCTGCGGGTAGGTGACGGCGACGGCGGCGACCGGGTAGTCGTTGGCGTCGAGGACGGCGACGGCCACCGACCCCAGTCCCGGTGTCACGAGGCCGTCCTCGAGCGCGTAGCCGCGCTGGCGCACCTGCTGCAGCCACGACCGCAGCTGGGTGGTCGACGCCGGGCCGCGGCCGTCGCGCTGCACGAGCGCGGTGCGGTCGGGGTAGAGGGCGCGTACCTGGGCGGCCGGCAGCGCCGCGAGCATCGCGAGGCCGGTGGCGGTCAGCGGGGCCGGCAGCCGGACGCCGACGTCGGTGACGAGCAGCGGCCGGCCGGGGGCGCGCTGCTCGACGACGTAGAGGACGTCGCCGCCGTGGAGCACCGCGAGGTGCGCGTTGTGCCCGCAGGCGTCGACGAGCCGGTCCATCGGCCCGCGGGCCATCCGCTCGAGCGGCGCCTGCCGCT
Organism: Phycicoccus mangrovi; assembly: GCF_018729305.1. Lineage (NCBI taxonomy): Bacteria > Bacillati > Actinomycetota > Actinomycetes > Micrococcales > Intrasporangiaceae > Phycicoccus > Phycicoccus mangrovi. The sequence continues at coordinate 52,404 of NZ_JAHHWP010000015.1, forward strand.
GGTAGGCCGACCCGAGCTCGTAGGCGGCCAGGCCCAGGCCGTAGCGGCGCTCCTCGGGCAGGTGGCGGACGTAGCCGCGCTCGGTGAGGACGGCGAGCAGGTGGTAGACGCTCGAGCGCGGCAGGCCGAGGTCGCGCGCGATGGCGGCGGCGGGCACCGGCTCGCCGCGGCGCGCGATGAGGCCGAGGACGTCGAGGGCGTGGCCGGCGGCGGGGGCGTTGGCCATCGCTCAGCCGACCCACCGGTAGCGGCGCTCGGGCCTCCCCGTGCTGCCGTAGCGCAGCGCGACGTCCGCCCGTCCGACCTGCTTGAAGTGCTCGAGGTAGCGCCGGGCGCTGACCCGGGACATCCCGACCGACTCGGCGACCTCGCTCGCCGACAGGGCGTCGGTGGATGCCTTGAGCGCGTCCTCGACGAGCCGGGCGGTCTCGGGGCTCAGGCCCTTGGGCAGCGGCTGGGCGCTGCCGGCGGCGCGGAGGAAGACCCGGTCGACGTCCTCCTGCCCGACGACCTCGGCCCGGGCGAGCAGCGAGCGCTGGCCGGCGTACCGGCGCAGCCGCTCCTCGAGGTCGGCGAACCCGAAGGGCTTGAGCACGTAGTCGGCCACTCCGAGGCGGACGGCCGCACGGACCGAGTCGCTCTCCTTGGCGGCGGTGATGACGATGGCGTCGCACGGGTGCGGGCCGCCGCGCAGGTCGGCGAGCAGGTCCAGGCCGTAGCGGTCCGGCAGGTAGAGGTCGAGCAGCAGCAGGTCGGGGCGCAGCCGCGCGACGGCCTCCTCCGCCTCCGCCGCGGAGTGCGCGACCCCGACGACCTCGAAGCCCTCCGTCCGTTCGACGAAGCCCACGTGGATGCGCGCGACCATGAAGTCGTCGTCGACGACGAGCACCCGGATCACGGCCGGACCCCCTGCGGCGCAACGGGGTCCGCGATCGTCGGCGACGACGGGTCGACGAACGTGGACACGCCGAGCCGCGCGGTGAAGCGGGTCGTGCCGTCGAGGCGTTCGACGTCGATCTCGCCGCCGCGCCGCCGGCAGACCAGCCGGGTCAGGGCCAGCCCGACGCCGTGCTCCATCGGGTCGACGCGCTTGCTCGTGACGCCGTGCTCGAACAGGGTGGCGCGCAGCTCCTCCGGCACACCCGGACCCGAGTCGTCGACGACGATCTCGACGGTGCTGGCGTCCTGCCGGATGCGTACGCGCACGGACGGCGGTGTGGCAGAACCCTTCGGCGCGTGCTCGAAGGCGTTGTCGACGAGGTTGCCGAGCACCGTCGCGACGTCGGCGGCGTCGTGCGTCTCGAGCCGCTCGAGGCGCGAGTCGTCGGCGATCGTCAGGTCGATGCGCCGCTCGTTGGCGGTCGCCGCCTTGGCCATGAGCAGGGCCGCGATGGTCGGGTCACCGACGAGCGTCGTGACGACGAGGTCGAGGGCGGTGCGCTGCTCGCTCAGGGCATCCACGTAGCGGACGACCTCGTCGAGCTCGCCGATCTGGATGAGCCCGCTGATGGTGTGCAGCTGGTTGGCGAACTCGTGTGCCTGCGAACGCAGCACGTGCGCTGTCGACCGGAACGAGCCGATCTCGCGCTCGAGGTCGGCCATCTCCGTGCGGTCGCGCATCGTCGTCACCGTGCCCAGCACGCGGTCGCCGCTGACCACCCGCATCGTGCTCATGACGAGCACCCTCCCACGCCGGATGACGACCTCGTCGCGCGCCGCGGTGACGTGGTCGTCGGGGGACGCGTCCGACATCGAGCGGGGGTTCTCGCCGACGAGCACCTCGCGCAGCCGCCCCTCGATGCGCAGGTCGGCGATGGACGTCCCGACGGCGTGCTCGGGTAGGTCGAGCAGGCGTCGGGCGACCTCGTTGACGAGGGTGATGCGGTGCTGGGGGTCGAGCGCGATGACCCCCTCGGCGATGCCCCGGAGCATCGCCTCGCGGTGCTCGGCCAGGCCGGCGATCTCGCGCGGCTCCATCCCGCGGGTCTGCCGCTTGATCCGGCGCGAGAGGAGCCACGAGCCGCCGAGGCCGACCAGGAGGGCGATGCCGAGGTAGGTGAGCAGGTAGGAGCTGGTGCCCTGCAACCGTTCCCACGTCGTCGGCGCTTCTTCGGCGACCATGACGGTGCCGAGCAGCTCGCCGGCGCGCGTGGGAGTGGTCGGGTCCTTGTCGTCGTCGTCTCCGGCGAGCACCGGCACCTGCGAGGCGAGGTACTCACGGCCGTCGAGGGTGAGCGTCCCTGACCAGCTCCCGCCGCGGGCGACGCGCGGGTCGCCGAGGGGCAGCCGCTCCTCCTCGAGCGAGGGGTCGGTCGAGACGCGGACGTCGAGGTCGGGCTCGGCGAAGGTCACCGACGTGACGTTGGCCTGGGCGACGAGCCCGAGCCCGAGCGTCGCGAGTCCGGTGCGGGACTCGGGCTGGTCGAGGTTGGCGCGCACGAGCGGGTTGACGGCCAGCTGCTCGCCGAGGGCCGACACCCGCCGCCCCTCGGTGCGCTCGAAGGTCGCCGCCGACTGCGCGAGCGACACCGCCGCCACCGCCACGAGGACGACGACGATGATCGCGAGCTGGAGCGCGAAGAGCTGCCCGGCGAGGGTCGCCCGGCGTCGTCGACGCGTGACCACTATGTACTCAACCTCCGTTGCGGACGAAAGCGCGACAGGCTCCACACCGGTCGCCCACGATCATCGCGTTCCACTCCACCACAGGAAAGGGATCTCGACGATGAGACTCCACCGCATCGCGCTCGGCGCGCTCGTCGCGGCCACGCTGGCCCTCACCGGCTGCGGCGCCACGAAGGACCAGGGCAGCGGGGGTGCGGCCTCCTCCGGTGGCGGCGCGCCGGCGACCGGCCTCCAGTACATGGTCCCGAACAGCCCCGGCGGCGGCTACGACACGACCGCCCGCACCGCGGCCCAGGTGATGGAGAAGGAGAAGATCACCGGCAGCGTCCAGGTCTTCAACCTCCCCGGCGCCGGTGGCACGGTCGGCCTCCAGCGGGTCGTCAACGAGAAGGGCAACGGCAAGCTCGCGATGCAGATGGGGCTCGGCGTCGTCGGCGCCGCGTACACCCAGAAGTCGCAGGCCAAGCTGTCGGAGACCACCCCGATCGCCAAGCTCATCGAGGAGGCCGGCGCGATCGTCGTGCCCTCGGACTCCCCGTACCAGGACATCACCTCGCTCGTCGCGGCGTGGAAGAAGGACCCGAAGTCCCTCGCCGTCGGCGGCGGCTCCTCGCCCGGCGGCCCCGACCACCTCCTGCCGATGCGCCTGGCGGACGCCGCGGGCATCGACCCGAAGACGGTCAGCTACGTCAGCTACGACGGCGGTGGCGAGCTCCTCCCGGCCATCCTCGGCAAGAAGATCGCCTTCGGGGCCAGCGGCTTCGGCGAGTTCCTCGACCAGGTCGAGGCCGGCGACGTCAAGATCCTCGCGGTGACCAGCGCCGAGCGCGTCGCGGCCCTGCCCGACGTCCCGACGCTCAAGGAGAGCGGCATCGACCTCGAGTTCACCAACTGGCGTGGCGTCGTCGCCCCGCCCGGCATCTCCGACGCGGACAAGCAGGTCTGGATCGACGCCTTCACGAAGATGCACGACTCGCAGGCCTGGAAGGACGAGCTCGAGAAGCGCGGCTGGGTCGACGCCTTCGCCACCGGCGACGAGTTCGGTGCCTTCATCGCCGACCAGGACACGCGCGTCGCCGACGTCCTGACCACCCTCGGCCTGGCCTGACATGAGCACCGAGGCCACCACCGCCCCGGAGGGCACCTCGCCCTCCGGGGCGGGTCCCCTCGGCCGGGTCAGGGACCGCGCACAGCTCGGCCTGTGCGCGGCCCTGGCCGTCGTCGGCGTCGTCGTCCTCGTCGACGCCGCGAGCCTCGGCAAGGTCACGAGCAGCAACGACCCCATCGGTCCGCGGGCGATGCCCTACGTCGTCGGCGGGCTGCTCCTCGTCGTCGCCGTCCTCTACGCCCTCGACGTCCTGCGCGGCGGGGTCGGCGAGGCCGAGGCCGGCGAGGACGTCGAGCTCGGCCAGCGCTCCGACTGGAAGACCGTCGGCATCCTCGCCGGCGCGTTCGCGCTCAACGCCCTGCTCATCGAGCCGCTCGGCTGGGTCATCAGCGGTGCGCTGCTGTTCTTCCTCTCCGCGTTCGCGCTCGGCAACCGCCACCACGTCCGCGGGCTCGCGATCGGCATCGCGATGTCGCTCGTCACCTTCTACGCCTTCGCCATCGGGCTCGGGGTCAACCTGCCCGCCGGCATCCTCCAGGGGATCCTCTGATGGACAACGTCAACGCCCTGCTCGGCGGCTTCGCCGACGTCATCACGCCGATGAACCTCCTCATCGCGCTGCTCGGGGTCACCGTCGGCACCGCCGTCGGCGTCCTGCCCGGCATCGGCCCGGCGATGACCGTCGCGCTCCTGCTGCCCGTCACCTACGGCCTGCCGGTCGAGCAGTCGCTCATCCTCTTCGGCGGCATCTTCTACGGCGGCATGTACGGCGGGTCGACGACCTCGATCCTCCTCAACACCCCCGGCGAGTCCGCCTCGGTCGTCACCGCCCTCGAGGGCAACAAGATGGCCAAGGCCGGCCGGGCCGCCCAGGCGCTCGCGACCTCGGCCATCGGCTCGTTCGTCGCGGGCACCATCGCCACCGCGGCCATCGTCTTCGTCATGCCGCAGGTCGTCGACTTCGCGATCACGCTCGGATCGCCCGAGTTCCTGGCGATCATCCTCGTCGCCTTCGTCGGCACCGCGGCCATCCTCGGCTCCTCGCGGCTGCGGGGCTTCGCGGCGCTGCTCGTCGGGCTCGCGCTCGGTCTCGTCGGCACCGACTTCGTCACCGGCCAGCAGCGGCTGACCTTCGGCAGCCCCTTCCTCGCCGACAACATCGACGTCGTCGTCGTCGCGGTCGGCATCTTCGCCGTCGGCGAGGCCCTCTGGGTCGCGGCGCACCTGCGGCGCAAGGCCGCCACGGTCATCCCCGTCGGCCGCCCGTGGATGTCGAAGCAGGACTGGGGCCGCTCGTGGAAGCCGTGGCTGCGCGGCACCGCGCTGGGCTTCCCCTTCGGGGCGATCCCCGCCGGCGGCGCCGAGATCCCGACGTTCCTCTCGTACCTGACCGAGCGGAAGCTGACCAAGCACCCCGAGGAGTTCGGCAAGGGCGCCATCGAGGGTGTCGCCGGGCCCGAGGCCGCGAACAACGCGTCGGCCGCCGGCACGATGGTGCCGCTGCTCGCGCTCGGCCTGCCGACCAACGCGACCGCGGCGATCATCATCGCGGCGTTCATGTCCTACGGCATCGAGCCCGGGCCGCTGCTGCTCACCAAGGAGCCCGACCTCGTCTGGATGCTCGTCGCGAGCCTCTTCATCGGCAACTTCTTCCTGCTGGTGCTCAACCTGCCGCTCGCGCCGACCTGGGCGAAGCTGCTGCGCATCCCGCGGCCCTACCTCTACGCGGGGATCCTCTTCTTCGCGTCGATGGGCGCCTACGCGGTCAACGCCCAGCCGTTCGACCTCTTCCTGCTCCTCGCCCTCGGCTTCCTCGGCTTCGCGATGCGGCGCTTCGGCCTGCCGGTGCTGCCGCTCATCGTCGGCACCATCCTCGGCCCGCTGTTCGAGCGGCACATGCGGCGCTCGCTGCAGACGACCGGTGGCGACATCTCCGGTCTCGTCGGCGGACCGGTCGCGTGGGTCTGCTACGCGTTCGTCCTCGCGGTCCTCCTCTGGCCGCTCGTCGCGAAGCTGCTGGGCCGTGGCCGTGGCCGCAGCGGCGACGGTCCGGACGACGACGGGACCTCGCATCCTCCGGGTGTCCCGGTCCACGAGACGGCGCAGTGGGGGTGACCGGGCGATGACCGTTCTCGTGGGCTACGTCCCCAACGCCCTCGGCGAGGCCACCCTGCGCGCCGGCGTCGAGGAGTCGCGCCGCCGCTCCGAGCCGCTCGTCGTGCTCAACATGTCGCGCGACGACGTCCTCGTCGACGCCCGCCGTGCCCCGGCCGACGACCTGCAGCGCGTCGACCGCGACGTGCGCGAGCTCGGCGTCGACGTCGAGGTCGTCCAGGTCGAGGAGGGCGGCGACGCCGCCGAGGCCCTCGTCGAGGCGGCGACGACGCACCGTGCGTCCGTGCTCGTCATCGGTCTGCGGCACCGCAGCGCCGTCGGCAAGCTCATCCTCGGGTCGGTCGCCCAACGCGTCCTGCTCGGGGCGCCGTGCCCGGTGCTCGCGGTCAAGGCGCAGTCGTGAGCGGCGTGCCGGAGGTGGCGGTGTCGACCGCGGACCTCTACGACGAGCACGGCGACGCGCTGCAGTCCTGCTCGCTCCAGCTGCGGCACGTCGGCGGACGCCGGCAGTTCACCGGGCCCGTGGCGACCATCCGGTGCCACCGCGACAACGCGCTCGTCAAGGCCACGCTGGCGACGCCCGGCGAGGGCCGGGTGCTCGTCGTCGACGGCGGGGGCTCGTTGGAGTCGGCGCTCGTCGGTGACCTCATCGCCGGCTCGGCGGTGTCGAACGGCTGGGCGGGCGTCGTCGTCCACGGCGCCGTGCGCGACTCGGTGGCCATCGGCGGCCTGCCGCTCGGCGTGCTCGCGCTCGGCACGAACCCGCGCAAGTCGGCCAAGGACGGCGTCGGCGAGGTCGACGTGCCGGTCGCGTTCGGCGGGGTCGAGTTCGTCCCCGGCGCGACCCTGTGGGCCGACGAGGACGGCATCCTCGTCACCCGCCCCTGACCCCGACGGCCCCAGACCCCGACGGACCCTGACCCCGACGGACCCGGGACCCCAGCTCCCACCCGTCGAGTGAACAGAACACGCCGTGTGCAGCCCTCTGCGCGCGGCGTGTTCTGTTCACTCGACGGGGTCAGGCGCCGGGTCAGGGCGGCGCCGGCGGGTCAAGCTCGGTCGGGGGCGGCGTCGAGGCGCTCGAGGATGCGGCGCAGCGTCGCGCGGTCGGCGGCCGGCAGCCGGGCGAACGATGCCTCGGCGGCCTCGCGCCGGGCGGCGTCGACCCGGCCGAGCAGCGCCCCACCCTCGTCGGTGACGATGACGACCTGCGCCCGCCGGTCGTCCGGGTCCGGGGAGCGCCGGGCCAGGCCGCGCTCCTCGAGCGCGTCGACGACGTCGGTGACCGAACGCGGCGCGACCCGCAGGTGCTGCGCGAGCTCGCCGAGGCGCATCGAGCCGTGGTGCGCGAGCACGCGCAGCGCCCGGGCGTGGTGCGGCGCGAGGTCGTAGGGCTCGAAGGCCACCATCCCGCGGCGGCGCAGGTCGCGGGCGACGCGCATCACGAGGTCGCCGAGGTCGAGGTCGGCGGCGGGGCGGTCGTCGCGGGGTCCGTGCACGCCGGGAATGGTAACGCGAGGTCGTGTGTTGGGCTCATTGTGAGGTAGCCTCAGCAATAGTCCGACCGAGAAGGAGGGGTGCCCGTGACAGCGGCCCCGACCCAGACCCCCGCCCGCCCCGCGGCGCGCCACGACGCGGGAGGCCGCGGCGGACGCGGTGTCCTCTCCGTAGACCCGCGCGACCGCGCCCGCCTCGAGGAGGCGCCGGTCAGCCTGCGCCGCGTCCTCGCCCTTTTCGCGCCGCACCGCGGCCGCATCGCCGTCGTCGTCGGCATCATCGTCGTCACGAGCGTCGTCGGGCTCGCCCAGCCGTTCCTCGTCCGCGAGGTCGTCGACGTCGCCATCCCGCAGCAGGACGTGCGGCTCCTCGTGCTGGCCGTCGCCGCGATGGTCACCGTCGCCGCCGTCACCCAGCTGCTCGGCGTCGTGCAGACCTGGCTCTCGACGCAGGTCGGCCAGCGCGTCATGCACGGCCTGCGCACCACAGTCTTCACCCACCTCCAGCGCCAGTCGCTCGGCTTCTTCACCCGCACGCGCGGCGGCGAGGTGCAGTCGCGCCTCGTCAACGACGTCGGCGGGATGCAGGGCGTCGTCACCTCGACCGCGACGTCCATCGCCTCGAACGTCACGACCGCCGTCGCCACCGCGGTCGCGATGGTCGCCCTCTCGTGGCGGCTGTCGCTGCTCTCGCTCCTCGTCGTGCCGCCGGCGATCTGGCTGACCCGCAAGGTCGCGCTGATGCGCCGCGAGGTCACGGCCCGTCAGCAGCGCCGGCTCGCCGACCTCAACGCCCAGATCGAGGAGGGGCTGTCGGTCTCCGGCATCCGCCTCGCGAAGACGCTCGGCACGACCGCGCACTCGGCGCGGCGCTTCGCCGACACCTCCGAGGACCTCGTCGGGCTCGAGCTGCGCGCGCAGCTCGCCGGGCGCTGGCGGATGGCGACGATGCAGATCGTCTTCGCGGTCATCCCCGCGCTCGTCTACCTCGCGGCCGGGCTGCCGGCGACGTCCGGCGGCATGACCATCGGCACGCTCGTCGCCTTCACCGCGCTGCAGGGCGGCATCTTCCGGCCGCTCATGGGGCTGCTCAACGTCACCGCGCAGTGGGTGGCCTCGATGGCCCTGTTCTCGCGCGTCTTCGAGTACCTCGACCTCGTGCCGGACGTGCCCGCGCCGACGCACCCGGTGCCGATGGACCCCGCGGGGGTGGCCGGCCACGTGCGGGTCGAGGGCGCGACCGTGCGCTACCCCGGGTCGGCGCGCGACGCGGTGTCGGGCGTGACGCTGGACGTGCCCGCCGGGTCAACCCTGGCCCTCGTCGGGCCCACCGGCTCGGGCAAGTCGACGGTCGCCGGGCTCCTCGGGCGGCTGCTCGACCCCGACGCGGGCCGGGTGACGGTCGACGGGGTCGACGTGCGCGACCTCGACCCCGACGTGCTCGCGTCCGTCGTCGGGACGGTCTCGCAGGAGAGCTACCTCGTCCACGCGACCGTCCGCGAGAACCTCCTGCTCGCCCGACCGGAGGCCACCGAGGCCGAGCTCTGGCGGGCGCTCGGCGCCGCCCAGGTCGCCGACCTCGTCGCGTCGCTGCCCGAGGGGCTCGACACGGTCGTCGGGGCGCGCGGCCACCGGTTCAGCGGCGGCGAGCAGCAGCGGCTGGCCGTCGCCCGGACCATCCTGCGCGACCCGCCGGTGCTCGTCCTCGACGAGGCGACCTCCGCCCTCGACACCGCCACCGAGCGCGCGCTGCAGTCCGCGCTCGACGAGCTGGCCCGCGGCCGGACGACGGTGACCATCGCCCACCGGCTCTCCACCGTGCGGCGCGCCGACCGCATCGCGGTGCTGGACGCCGGCCGGGTCGTCGAGTCCGGCACGCACGACGAGCTGCTCGCCCTCGGCGGTCGGTACGCCGACCTCGTCGCCGCCGCCGAGGGCGCCCCCGCCACCGTCCCCGCCTGACGTCAGCCACACGGACCCCACGCGTATCGGGTGACCCGATACGGCCGCGCTCCACCCGAGTTCCGTTTCCGGGTAGAGCGCAGGGTTGTCGGGTCACCCGATACGCGTGTGACACGAAGCCGGAGCGGTGGGTGGTCTCGGGTGCGAGACACGATGGTGCCCCGCGTGCTGGCCGGCGCGGCGCCCCGGCCCTCCAATGGGAGGCATGACCCAGACCCCCGCCGCCACCGCCGCGCTGCCCGACCGTGTCGTCGTCGGCGCCGGTCCGCTGACCGTCGAGGAGGTCGTCGCGGTCGCCCGGCACGGCGCGCGGGTCGTGCTCGACGCCGCCGCGCTGGCCGAGGTCCGCCGCACCCGGGGGATCATCCGGGACCTCGCCGACGACACCGTGCCGCACTACGGCATCTCCACCGGCTTCGGCGCGCTCGCGACCCGGCACATCCCCGTCGACCTGCGGCACCGGTTGCAGCGCAGCCTGATCCGCAGCCACGCGGCGGGGTCAGGACCCGAGGTGGAGCGCGAGGTCGTGCGTGCGCTCATGCTCCTGCGGGTCGCCACGCTGGCCACCGGGCGCACCGGCATCCGCGAGGAGACGCTGCGCATCTACGCCGGGATGCTCGACGCCGGCATCACCCCGGTCGTCCACGAGTACGGCTCGCTCGGTTGCTCCGGCGACCTCGCCCCGCTGTCGCACTGTGCCCTCGCGTTGATGGGGGAGGGCGAGGTCCGCGACGCCGCGGGGCAGCGGATGCCGGCCACCGTTGCGCTGGCGGCCGCCGGCCTCGCGCCCGTCGAGCTCGAGGAGAAGGAGGGGCTGGCGCTCGTCAACGGCACCGACGGCATGCTCGGGATGCTCTGCCTCGCCCTGCACGACCTGCGCGCCCTGCTCGTCGTGGCCGACGTCGCCGCGGCCATGTCCGTCGAGGGACTGCTCGGCACCGACGACGTGTTCGCCGCCGACCTCCACGCGCTGCGCCCGCAACCGGGACAGGCCGTGTCGGCCGCGAACATCCGGACGGTGATGGCGCACAGCCCGATCCGCGAGTCACACCGCACCGAGGAGTGCACCCGCGTCCAGGACGCCTACTCACTGCGCTGCGCCCCGCAGGTCGCCGGTGGGGCGCGCGACACGGTCGACCACGCCGCCCGCGTCGCCGGGTACGAGCTCGCGTCGGCCGTCGACAACCCGGTCGTCACGCCGGACGGCCGCGTCGAGTCCAACGGCAACTTCCACGGCGCGCCCGTCGCCTACGTGCTCGACTTCCTCGCGATCGTCGCCGCCGACGTCGCCTCGATGTCCGAGCGCCGCACCGACCGGTTCCTCGACGTCGCGCGCAGCCACGGCCTGCCGCCGTTCCTCGCCGACGACCCGGGTGTCGACAGCGGCCACATGATCGCCCAGTACACGCAGGCGGCGATCGTCTCGGAGATGAAGCGCCTCGCCGCGCCGGCATCGGTCGACTCCATCCCGTCCTCGGCGATGCAGGAGGACCACGTCTCGATGGGCTGGTCCGGGGCCCGCAAGCTGCGTCGCTCCGTCGACGGGCTCGCCCGGGTGCTCGCCGTCGAGGTGCTGACGGCGGCCCGGGGGCTGCGGCTGCGGGCGCCGCTCGAGCCGGCGCCGGCCACCGGGGCGGTCGTAGCGGCCCTCACCGCGGCCGGGGCCGGCGAGCCCGGCCCGGACCGCTTCCTCGCGCCCGAGATCGAGGTCGCGCACCGGCTCGTCGTCGACGGCACCGTCCGCCGCGTCGTCGAGGAGCACACCGGCCCCCTCGCCTGACCCTCCCTCATCGCGAACGCGTGTGAAATCGCCGGAGACCCCCGGCGATTTCACACACGTTCGCGGAAGGGTGCGGGGTTGGGGGTCAGGGGCGGCGGGTGGCGCGGACGACGAGGTCGTCGTGGTGGTGGGCGCCGGACCCGCCGCTGATGCTCCGCGGCCGGCGCTCCGGCCCGACGACGTCCCAGCCCTCGCCGAGGCCCGCCGCGACGCCGGCCGGCGAGAGCAGCAGGTCGGGGTCGAAGCCGTGCTCGATGGCGCGCTCGCGGTCGACGTCGGCGTGGTGGACGACCACGAGCGTCCCGCCGGGGGCGACGAGCGAGGCCAGGCGCTCGACCGGCCCGGTCTCGAGGTCGAGCGCCGGGTAGAACACCGACACGAGGTCGAACCCGCCCACGGGCAGGTCGGCCTCGGCGAGCCCGGCGTGCACCCAGTCGACCAGCACCCCCGACGCCTCGGCGGCGGCCCGGGCACGCGCCAGGGCCACCCCGGACGGGTCGAGCGCGGTCACGGTCCAGCCCCGGGTCGCCAGCCACACGGCGTCGGCGCCCTCGCCGCAGCCGACGTCCAGGGCCCGCGCCGGGCTCAGCGTGGCGGCCTCGACGGTCAGCGCGTGGTTGGGCTCGCCGCTCCACACCCGGTCGAGCTCGGCGTAGCGCGCGTCCCAGGCCGACTCGTCGTCGCGCAGCGTCCGGCCGTGCGCCGGGTCGGGCTCGCCGGGGCCGTGGTCCGGGTGGCCCGGGGTCTCACCGTGGCGGTGCGCTTTGTGCGTCGTCATGCCCCGAGTGTGCTCCGGCGGCCACGGCCGCGTGGGCATCCCGTTGCCGTTCCGGCAAGCGCGCGACGCGCGAGGGGAGGCGACACGCAGGCGTCCGGGCCGAGACCCCTGCGTGTCGCCTCCCCTCGCGGAGCCGGCACCGGAGCGCACCCCGGCCACCGCGTCTCGCATCCCAGACGCCACCGCCCGTCGCCCCCTCGCACCGGCGACGGCACGCCGCGACAGTGGGATGACTGCGACGAAGGAGACCCGAGATGGACGGCGCCCGCCCGGTCCGCGCACCCCGCGGCAGCACCCTGACCGCCCGCCAGTGGAGCACCGAGGCCCCGCTGCGGATGCTCATGAACAACCTCGACCCCGAGGTCGCCGAGCGGCCGGACGACCTCGTCGTCTACGGCGGCACCGGCCGGGCCGCCCGCGACTGGCGCTCGTTCGACGCGATGGTGCGCACGCTGACCACGCTCAAGGCCGACGAGACGATGCTCGTCCAGAGCGGCCGCCCGGTCGGCGTCATGCAGACCCACGAGTGGGCGCCGCGCGTCCTCATCGCCAACTCCAACCTCGTCGGCGACTGGGCGACCTGGCCCGAGTTCCGCCGCCTCGAGCACCTCGGCCTGACGATGTACGGCCAGATGACGGCCGGCTCCTGGATCTACATCGGCACCCAGGGCATCGTCCAGGGCACCTACGAGACCTTCGCGGCCGTCGCCGAGAAGCGCTTCAACGGCACGCTCGCCGGCACCCTCACGCTGACCGCCGGCTGCGGCGGGATGGGCGGCGCGCAGCCGCTCGCGGTGACGATGAACGGCGGCGCGTGCCTCGTCGTCGACGTCGACCCCGCCCGCCTGCACCGCCGGGTCGAGCACCGCTACCTCGACGAGGTCGCCGACGGGCTCGACGACGCCGTCGAGCGGGTGCTGCGCGCCAAGGACGAGCGGCGCGCGCTCTCGGTCGGCGTCGAGGGCAACGCGGCCGAGGTCTTCCCCGAGCTGCTGCGCCGCGGAGTGCCGATCGACGTCGTCACCGACCAGACCAGCGCCCACGACCCGCTGTCCTACCTGCCCGAGGGCATCGGCCTCGACGAGTGGGCCGAGTACGCCGAGAAGAAGCCCGAGGAGTTCACCGACCGCGCCCGGGCGTCGATGGCCCGCCACGTCGAGGCGATGGTCGGCTTCCTCGACGCCGGCGCCGAGGTCTTCGACTACGGCAACAGCATCCGCGACGAGGCGCGCCAGGGCGGCTACGACCGCGCGTTCGACTTCCCCGGGTTCGTGCCGGCGTACATCCGCCCCCTGTTCTGCCAGGGCAAGGGGCCGTTCCGCTGGGCCGCGCTCTCGGGCGACCCGAAGGACATCGCGGCCACCGACCGCGCCGTCCTCGACCTCTTCCCCGACGACGACCGCCTGCACCGCTGGATGCGGGGGGCGCAGGAGCGCATCGCGTTCCAGGGCCTGCCGGCGCGCATCTGCTGGCTCGGGCAGGGCGAGCGCGACAAGGCCGGCCTGGCCATCAACGACCTCGTGCGCACCGGCGAGGTCAGCGCGCCCGTCGTCATCGGCCGCGACCACCTCGACACCGGGTCGGTCGCGAGCCCCTACCGCGAGACCGAGTCGATGCTCGACGGCTCCGACGCGATCGCCGACTGGCCGCTGCTCAACGCGCTCGTCAACACCGCGTCCGGCGCGAGCTGGGTCTCGATCCACCACGGGGGCGGCGTCGGCATCGGCCGCTCGCTGCACGCCGGCCAGGTGAGCCTCGCCGACGGCACCGACCTCGCCGCGCAGAAGCTCGAGCGGGTGCTGACCAACGACCCGGCGATGGGCGTCATCCGGCACGTCGACGCCGGCTACGAGGAGGCCGAGCGGACCGCCGAGGCCCAGGGCGTGCGCGTCCCGATGCGCGAGTCCTGACCCCGAGATGCCCACTGATTGCGAGTTCCGCCGCCGACACGCCGCCGGAACGGCGGGTCGAGCGGCGGAACTCGCAAGAAGTCGGGGGGTGGGGCCGGGGTCAGCGGGGGGTGACGGGGTCGGTGACGTCCGCGACGTCGGCGTCGAGGGCGGCGACGAGGGCATCGGCCCCGACCGTGGCCGCGACGCCGTGGGCGCCGGCGCCGATCGAGACCGTGCGCCCGGTCAGCGTCGCGTCGGCGACGACCGGCAGGCGCCGCAGCGCCCCGAACGGCGTGATGGTGCCGCGCTCGTACCCGGTGACGTCGCGGGCGACGTCGGCCGGCGGCATCGAGAGCCGGTTGACGCCGAGGTGCGCCCGCAGCTTGGGCCACGAGATCTCGCGGTCGCCCGGAACGAGGACGAAGAGGTGGTCGTCGTCGCCGCGGCGCACGACGAGCGTCTTGACGATGCCCGACGGCTCGACCCCGCGCAGCCGGGCCGCCTCCTCGAGCGAGCCGACGCGACCGTGGCTCGTGATGTCGTACGCGAGCCCCGACTCGGCGAGGGCGGCACGTGCGCGGTCGGCTCCGTCATCCATCCGCCCAGCGTAGGACCGGTGCCCGGGCGGGCTCGTCTCGCACCCAAGACAATCGGCCTGCACCTCCGCCACCACGCCCCCGGCCGAGTTGGTGCAATGGGGTCCATGTCCAACAGGTCGGCATCTCCGGGGGGAACCCTCGCCTTCCGCCGGATGTGGGCCGACCTCGAGACCGTGGGGCTGGACGCCGACACCGGGGGGTACCGGCGCTTCGCGTGGACGCGCACCGACCACGACCTGCGCGAGTGGTTCGCCGGCGAGGCGCAGGCCCGCGGGCTGGACCTGACGACCGACCGGATGGGCAACCAGTGGGCCTGGTGGGGCGACCCCGACGCCGCCGTCGCGGCCGGTGACCCCGGGCTCGTCCTCGGCTCGCACCTCGACTCCGTGCCCGACGGCGGCGCCTTCGACGGCCCGCTCGGTGTCGTCAGCGCGCTGGCGGCCATCGACGAGGTGCGGGCGAGCGGCCTGACGCCGTCCCGCCCGGTCGGGGTCGTCAACTTCGCCGACGAGGAGGGCGCCCGCTTCGGGGTGGCCTGCGCCGGCTCCCGCGTCATCACCGGTGTGCTGTCGCCCGACCGCGCCCGGGGCCTCAAGGACGCCGACGGCGTCACGATGGCCGAGGCGATGCGGACCTCCGGACGCGACCCCCAGGGCCTCGGGCCCGATCCCGAGACGCTCGCGCGGGTCGGCACCTTCGTCGAGCTGCACGTCGAGCAGGGCCGCCTCCTCGACGACCTCGGCCACGCGGTCGGCGTCGGGAGCGACATCTGGCCGCACGGCCGCTGGCGCATCGACGTGCCGGGCGAGGCCAACCACGCCGGCACGACCGCCCTCGACGTGCGCGAGGACGCGATGCTCGGCCTCGCCGCGGCGATCATCTCCGCCCGCCGCTCGGCCGAGGAGCACTCCTGCCTCGCGACCGTCGGCAAGGTGGACGTCGTGCCCGGCGGCGTCAACGCCATCGCCAGCTGCGCCACCGCGTGGCTCGACGCCCGCGGCGCCGACCCCGACGCCGTGCGCCGCGTCGTCGCCGACGTCCGCGACGTCGTGGCGGACTTCGACGCCCTCGTCACCGAGGAGTCGTGGACGCCCGTCACGGACTTCGACCCGGTGCTGACCCGCCGGCTCGCGACGCTCCTCGGCGGCGTCCCCGTCATCGGGACGGGGGCCGGCCACGACGCCGGGATTTTGGCGAATGCCGGTGTGCCGACGACGATGCTGTTCGTGCGCAACCCGACCGGCGTCAGTCACAGCCCCGACGAGTGGGCCTCGGCCGACGACTGCCTCAGCGGCGTGGCGGCCCTCGCCACCGTCGTCACCGACCTCGCCGGGCCGCCTGCTGCATGAGCACGTTCTGGTGCGAGCACGCGGTGCTCCCCGGTGGTGCACGTCGCCACGTCCGGGTCACGACCGAGCGCGGACGCATCCTCGAGGTGCTCGCCGAGCAGCCGATGGAGCCCGGCGACACCGTCCTGCGGGGGCTCGTCCTGCCGGGGCTCGCCAACGCGCACAGCCACGCGTTCCACCGGGCGCTGCGCGGGCGCACGCACGGCGGCGCCGGCAACTTCTGGACCTGGCGCGAGGGGATGTACGCCCTCGCCGGCCGGCTCGACCCCGACTCCTACCGCGCCCTCGCGACGGCGGTCTTCGCCGAGATGGTCCTCGCCGGCTACACGGCCGTCGGGGAGTTCCACTACCTCCACCACGGTCCCGGCGGCACCCCGTACGACGACCCGAACGCGATGGGCCTCGCGCTCGTCGAGGCGGCGCGGGCGGCCGGCATCCGGCTGACCCTCCTCGACACCGTCTACCTCTCCGGCGGCCTGACCGGCTCGGGCCACGTGCCGCTCGACGAGGTGCAGCAGCGCTTCTCCGACGGCTCCGCCGAGGGATGGCTCGAGCGGGTCAGCGCCCTCGACGCCGACGAGGACTGGCGGGTCGGGGCGGCCGTGCACTCGGTGCGCGCGGTGCCGCTCGACGACCTCGCCGTCGTCGGTGACGTCGCGGCGCGGGAGCACTGGCCGTTGCACGCCCACGTGTCCGAGCAGCCCGGCGAGAACCTCGCGTGCGAGTCCTTCTACGGGCGCACCCCGACCCGCCTCCTCGCCGAGGAGGGCCTGCTGACCGCCGAGACCTCGCTGGTCCACGCGACGCACCTGACCGACGACGACATCGGCATCATCGGCGGCGTGGAGGCCACGGCGGTCTTCTGCCCGACGACCGAGCGCGACCTCGCCGACGGCATCGGCCCGGCCCGCGCGCTGGCCGACGCGGGGGCGCACCTGGCCGTCGGCTCCGACCAGCACGCCGTCGTCGACCCCTTCGAGGAGGTGCGCGGCGTCGAGATGCACGAGCGGCTGACGACCCTCGAGCGCGGCCGCTTCGCGCCCCTCGACCTGCTCGCGATGGGCACCCTCGACGGCTACCGCTCGCTCGGCTGGACCGACGGCGGGCTCGTCGCCGGCGGCCACGTGGCCGACCTCGTCGCCATCCGCACCGACAGCCCGCGGACGGCCGGCGCCGCGCTCGACCAGGTGCTCTACGCCGCGACCTCGGCCGACGTCACCGACGTCGTCGTCGGCGGCGAGCACGTCGTCAGCGCAGGCGTTCACCGGCTCGGCGACGTGGGCCGGATGCTCGCCGAGGCGATCTCGACGGTCCGCCGATGAGTACCGCTGCGGCACAGGCCGGCCCACACGGGTCGCACCTCGTCACGGGCATCGCCCGGCTCGTCACCTGCGCCGGGCCGGAGGGCGACACGCCCGTCGACGACCTCTCCACGCCCGCCGAGCAGCGCCTCGGCATCCTCACCGACGCCGCCCTCGTCGTCGAGGAGGGCCGCGTCGCGTGGCTCGGGCCCGCCGCGCACGCCCCGGCGGCCGACCACATGACCGACCTCGGCGGCCGCGCCGTCGTCCCCGGCTTCGTCGACAGCCACAACCACCTCGTCCACGCCGGTGACCGCTCCGCCGAGTTCGCCGCCCGGATGGCCGGCACCCCCTACGACGGCGGCGGCATCGGCGTCTCGGTCGCGGCGACCCGGGCGGCCTCCGACGACGAGCTGCGGGCGCTGCTCGCCGCCCGCGTGGCCGAGGCCCGCGCGCTCGGCACGACGACCCTCGAGGTCAAGAGCGGCTACGGCCTGACCGTCGAGGACGAGGTACGCGCGCTGAGCCTCGCCGGCGAGGTCACGACCGAGACGACCTTCCTCGGCGCGCACGTCGTGCCGCCGGAGGCCCGCGCCGACCGCGCCGGGTATTTCGACCTCGTCACCGGGCCGATGCTCGCCGCGTGCGCCCCGCTCGCCCGCTGGGTCGACGTCTTCTGCGAGCCGAACAGCCCCCACGCGTTCACCGGCGAAGAGGCCCGCGCGGTCCTCGTGGCCGGCCGCGACGCCGGGCTCGGGCTGCGCGTCCACGGCAACCAGCTCGGCCCCGGCCCGGGGGCGCGCCTGGCCGTCGAGCTCGGCGCCGCGAGCGTCGACCACTGCACCTTCCTCGACGACGCCGACGTCGCCGCCCTCGCCGACGCGGCCACCACGACCGTCGCGACCCTCCTGCCGGGCGTCGAGTTCTCGACCCGCATGCCCTACCCGGACGCGCGCCGTCTGCTGGACGCCGGGGTGAGCGTGGCGCTGGCCTCGGACTGCAACCCGGGCACGTGCAACACCGCCTCGATGCCGTTCGTCGTCGCGCTCGCCGTCCGGGAGCTGCGGATGACGGCGGCCGAGGCGCTGGTCGCCGCGACCGTCGGCGGCGCGCGAGCCCTGCGCCGCACCGACGTCGGGCGCATCGCCGTCGACGGTCCCGCCGACCTCGCGGTCCTCGACGCGCCGGGCCACGAGCACCTGGCCTACCGGCCGGGGATGCCCGTGGCCCGCGTGCTCGACCTCGCGGCCGGCGTCAGCTGATCGGCTGCGTCTTGATCTCGGTGGGCAGGTGGCCGGCCGAGCGGCGGTAGTACTGCGCGGCCTGGCGCTCGGTGAGCGTGCGGGCGGCGCCGACGGCCAGCCCCATCGCGGCGGCGTACGCGAGCGCCTTGAGCGCCGGTGCGTCGGGGTTCTTCGGGTTGATCTCGTCCTGCCCGGCCTTGGCCCAGACGATGTTGACGAGCTTCGTGGCGACGATCCCGGCGAGGATGGGCCCGCCGGTCCCGAGGATCTTCCAGGCGAGCTTTCCCATGCTGGTCCTCTCGATGGATCCGCAGGTCAGGCGGCTGCCCGACCGGTCCTCGCCACTCTAGTGCGCGCGGGGATATGCTCGGGGGGTCCAACGACAGGGGAGCGCCCAGGCGCTGAGAGTGCGGTCCGACCGCAGACCCTCGAACCTGATCCGGTTAGCACCGGTGGAGGAAGTCGGGAAATCTCAGGTGTGCTCCGTCGTCGCCGGCCCTCCGCGGCCGCGCGCCGGCGGGTCACCCCTCCCCGAGGTCGCACACCGACCACGGGAGAAGCACTGCACATGGCCATCACCACCGACGCGCCCGCGCGTCGATCCGTCACCGCGACCGGGCGCCTCGCGTCCTGGCGCACCGTCGACATCATCACCGTCGCGTTCCTCGGTGCCGCCTTCGGCATCGTCTTCTGGGGCTGGGCCTTCGCCTACGAGCCCCTCAGCAAGCTCGTCACCGTCGCGTACGTCCCGCTGACCGGGCTCTTCGCCGGCACGTGGTTCCTCGCCGGCGTCGTCGGCGGGCTCGTCGTCCGCCGGCCCGGCGCCGCCCTCTTCTGCGAGGTCGTCGCCGCGCTCGTCTCGATGCTCCCAGGCACCCAGTGGGGCGCGAGCACGCTCGTCAGCGGCGTCCTCCAGGGCCTCGGCGCCGAGCTCGCCTTCGCGCTGCTCGGCTACAAGGCGTGGGGCCCCGGCGCGGCGATGCTCGCCGGCGCCCTGTCGGCCCCGCTCGAGTGGGTCTTCGAGGTCGTCAAGTTCCCCGCCTCGTGGGCCGACCTGCCGGTCCTCGGCTCCCTCGCCGGGGGCGGCGGCTGGTACGCCGAGCTCGTCCTGCGCGACAAGATCGCCTACCTCGGCGCCCTCGGCGTCTCGGGCGCGGTCATCGCCGGCGGCGTCGGGTGGCTGCTCACCCGGCAGCTGGCCCGGGCGGGGGCGCTCTCGGCGTTCCCGGCGGGCCAGGAGGTCCGGGAGGCACGGGCTGTCTGACACCGTGCGCACCGTGCGGCGCGGCCACGTCGAGGTCGCCGGGCTCACCTGGCGACCCGTCGGCCGGCGCGAGCCCGTGCTGCGCGACGTGACGCTCACCCTGCGCCCCGGCGAGCGGGTCCTGCTCGCCGGGGCGTCCGGGGCCGGCAAGTCCACCCTGCTGCGCGCCCTCACGGGGATGCTCGGCTCGCTCGAGCCGGGCGACCTCGAGGGCGACGTCACCCTCGACGGCGCCGCCCCGGGAGACCGACCCGGCGCCGTCGGGCTCGTCCTCCAGGAGCCGGGCAGCGGCGTCGTCGCCGCGAGCGTCGGGCGCGACGTCGCGTTCGGCCTCGAGAACGTCGGCGCCGACCCGGCCGGGATGCCCGCCGTCGTCGAGCGCGCGCTCGCCGCCGTCGGCCTCGCCGACCTGCCCCTCGACACCCCCACCTCGGCGCTGTCGGGCGGGCAGACCCAACGCCTCGCCCTCGCCGGCACCCTCGCCCTCGACCCCTCCCTCGTCCTCCTCGACGAGCCGACCGCGATGCTCGACCCCGCGTGCGCCGCCGAGGTGCGGGCCGCCGTCGCCGCGCTGTCGGCCGACGACCCCCGCACGCTCGTCGTCGTCGAGCACGTGCTCGGCCCGTGGGTCCCCCTCGTCGACCGGCTCGTCGTGCTCTCCACCGACGGCCGCGTCGTCGCCGACGGCCCGGTCGAGGAGGTGCTGGCCACGCAGCGCGAGGTGCTGCTCGCGATGGGCCTCTGGGTCCCCGACGAGCCCGCGCCCGCCCCCCTCGACGTCGACCCCGGGCTGCTCGCCGCGCTCCCCCCGACCGCCGGAGCCGCCCTCACGGCCGACCCGCTCGCCGTGGACCGCACGGTGCGCCTCGTCGACGGCTCGACCCGCACCCTCCGGGCCGCCGCGCTCGACGAGCCGCTCGCGGCATCCCCCGGCGACCTCTCCGTCCTCGTCGGCCCGAGCGGGTCGGGCAAGTCGACGGTCCTCGCCGCGCTCGCCGGCTTCCTCGACCCCGTCCCCGACGACGCCGTCCGGCTGGGCGCCGGCGAGGGCGCCGCCGACCCCCGGCGCCTCGACGCCCCGGCCCTCGCCGCCCGCCTCGCGTGGGTGCCGCAGTGGGCGAGCTCGACGCTCGTCGCCGGCACCGTGCTCGACGAGGTGCTCGCGACCTCCCGCGCCCTCGGCCGGCAGGGTCCCGCCGAGGAGGCCCGTGCCCTCGCACTCCTCGACGCCCTCGGGCTCGCGGCGCTCGCCGCGGCCGACCCGCGCCACCTCTCCGGCGGCGAGCAGCGCCGCCTCGCCGTCGCCGCCGCGCTCCACCACGGCCCGCCCGTGCTCCTCGCCGACGAGCCGACGGTGGGCCAGGACCGGCACACGTGGGCCGCCATCGTCGGCCTCGTCGCCGCCCACCGCGCCGCCGGGGGAGCGGTCGTCGCGGCCACCCACGACGCCGAGGTCGTCGCCCGGGCCGACCGGGTCCACCACCTCGCCGCGCCGCCGCGCCCGCCGCAGGAGCCGTCGACGCGCGTGCCGCTCGCCGCGCGCTGCGGCCCGCTCGCGCTCCTCGCCGGCGCGATGCTCGGCATCCCGGCGGGCGTGGTCTCCCCGCGCTGGAGCACCTCCCTCGCGGTGCTCGCGGTGCAGGCGGTCCTCGCCGTCGTGGCGCTGGCCGCCCCGGGCACCGGCCCGGCTCCGGGCGGCCGGGCCCGCCGTGTCCTCCTGCGCACCGTGCCGGGGGCGCTCGCCGCGCTCTCGACCGGCTGGTCGACGTGGTGGCTGGCCGGGCACGACGTCGACACCGCCCTGACCGTCGCCCTGCGGGTGCTCGTCATCGTCGTGCCGTCGGCCGTGCTCCTGCCGTGGGTCGACCCCGACCGCCTCGGCGACCACCTCGCCCAGCGCCTGCACCTGCCCGACCGCCCGGTCGTCGCGACCGCCGCCGCACTGCAGCGCGTCCACACCTTCGGGGCGGTCTGGACCGAGATCGGCCGGGCCCGCCGGGTCCGCGGCCTCGGCGTGCGGCCGACCCGCCCGGCCGAGGTCGCGCGCCACCTCGCGGCCTCGACGACCGGCCTCCTCGTGCGCACCCTCGGCGCCGCCGTCGAGCTCGCCGTGGCGATGGACGCCCGCGGCTTCGCGACGGCCCGCCGCCGGACGTGGTGGGCGCCGGCGCCCTGGCGGCTGCGCGACACCGTGCTGCTCGTGGCGGCGGCCCTGCCGGTGGCCGCCGCGGTCCTCGTGCGCTGAGCGGCCGGCGCCCCGGACGTCCCAGGCGCAAGAACCGGTCAAGATGACGAGCCGGGTCTGGACGCGCGGCCCGCTGCCCGGGCATGCTCGCAGGTGCGCGGTGCTGTCGAGACCACCTCGCGCAGGTGCAGGAACCGCCCGGGACCACGAGGGCCCCGGCGGCCACGACGGACGGGGCCGCGGTCGCAGCGACCGCGGCCCCGCCACCGTCGGTGGGCGCGGGCATACTGGACCCTCGTGTCCGCCGAGCCCGTGAGCGCCCCCGAGGCGCGAGTCCGCATCCCCCGTGAGATCTGGGTCCTCATCGCGGCGGCCTTCGTCATCGCCCTGGGCTTCGGCCTCATCACCCCGGTCCTGCCGGGGTTCGCCCAGAGCTTCGGCGTCGGCGCGACGGCGAGCAGCGTGGTCGTCAGCGCCTTCGCGTTCTTCCGGCTCGTCTTCGCGCCCGCGGGCGGCCGGCTCATCGGCCGGCTCGGCGAACGCCCCATCTACCTGACCGGGCTGCTCGTCGTCGCCGTGTCGACCGGCGCCACGGCGTTCGCCGGCTCGTACTGGCAGCTGCTGCTCTTCCGGGGCCTGGGCGGCATCGGCTCGGTGATGTTCACCGTCTCCGCCGTGGCGCTCATCGTCCGGCTCGCGCCGCCCTCGATCCGCGCGCGGGTGTCGTCGGCCTACGCGTCGGCCTTCCTCATCGGCGGGGTCGGCGGCCCGGTCGTCGGCGGCCTGCTCGGCGGTCTCGGGCTGCGGGTGCCGTTCCTCGTCTACGCGGCGGCCCTGCTGCTCGCGGCCACCATCGTCTTCGTCTTCCTCAAGGACGCCTCGCTGCGCCCGGCCGAGGGGGCGCCCGTCCTGCCGGTCATGACCGTGCGCGACGGCTGGCGCGACAGCGCGTACAAGGCCTCGGTCGTCTCGGCCTTCGCCAACGGCTGGGCCAACTTCGGCGTCCGCAACGCGATCCTCCCGCTCTTCGCGGCGGCCGTCATCGTCGACCAGTCCCTCGACCCCGCCACGCGCGAGACCCACCAGTCGCTCGTCGCGGGCACCGCCCTCGCGGTCTTCGCGGCCGGCAACGCCGTCGGGCTGACGGTCGCCGGCCGCACCTCGGACCGCATCGGGCGCAAGCCGTTCATCGTCGGCGGCCTGCTCGTGTCCGGCCTCGCGACCCTCGGCACCGGCCTCGCCACCAACCTGCCGCTCCTCGTCGCGTTCTCGGTCGTCGCCGGGCTCGGGGCGGGGGCGCTCAACCCGGCGCAGCAGGCCTCGCTCGCCGACGTCGTCGGCCGCGAGCGCAACGGCGGCCCGGCCCTCGCCGCCTTCCAGATGGCCTCCGACACCGGCGCGATCATCGGGCCCGTGCTCGCCGGCACCCTCGTCGACCACGGCAGCTTCGGTCTGGCCTTCGGGGTCACCGGGGCGATCACCTTGCTGGCGGTCGTGCCGTGGGTCCGCGCGCGCGAGACCCATCCGGTGCGCCGGGTGGGGTCCTCGACGGCCTGACCGCGGGGAACCACGCCGCGGCGGGGCGCGTTGGACGCTGGCCGCTCATCGACCCGGGAGGTCCGCCATCGCCGTCCAGACCGCTCCGTCCACCGCGCTCGCCCTCCTCGACCACCAGGTCGAGACCCTGCTCCGCCTCGGCTACCCGGCGCTCGCCGGTCAGAGCGAGGCCGACTTCACCGCCCGCCTCGAGCCCCTGCGCACGGTCGCCGCAGGGCTCGACCCGCTGCCCGACGCCGTCCCCGGGCACGCCCCGCTCGTGCTCGTCGTCACCGCCGCCGTCGTCGACCCCGAGCGCACGGTGCCGCTGCTGCGGCTCGCGCCGCGGGGCACCCGGCCCGGCGTCGTCGACCGCAACCACGGTGCCGAGGGGCTCGCGCCCTACCGGCCGATCGAGCCGGTGGTCCTGCCGGCCCCGGACGCGTACCTGCTGCTCGACGTCGACCGCGGCGAGGAGTTCTGCGGCGTGCGTCCCGAGGAGGCGCTGCCGGTCGTCCTCGGCCGCGGCCGGACGCCGCTGACCGTCGAGGAGGGCGTCGCGGTCGTCACCCACGCGCCCGCGCTGCTCGAGAAGAACCGCTGCTTCATGCTGTCCGGCTCGCGCCGCGGGGACCGGCGGGTGCCGGCGATGTGGATCAGCGAGCGGGCGCCGAAGCTCGGCTGGTGCTGGGACGGCAACCCCCACTCGTGGCTGGGGGTCGCCTCCGCCGGGAGCCGGCGGGCCTGAGCGCACAGGGGCCGGGCGCGGAGCCGGTCCCTACTCCAGCGCCGCGCCCGGTTCCCCTGCACCGCAAACGTACTCCCGCACGGCTCGTCCGCCGTGGAATGGCCGCGCGCGTCACCGGCGTGGCGCGCGTCTCACCCCTCGGGGCCGGCCTCGTGGACCGTGCGCGGCATGACGAAGGACGCGAGGAGCATCGTCACCGAGACCGCCGCGGCGGCGACGAAGACGGCCCCGAGCGCCGGGGCGAGGACGCCCGACGGCAGCGACTCGAGGTCGCTCGGGGTGCTCCCGAGGCGGTCGCGGACGACCGTGTTGGCCACGGCGCCGAAGGCCGCGACGCCGACCGCGCTGCCGACGGAGCGCGCGAAGATCGACGCGCTCGTCGCCACGCCGCGCTGGTGCCACGGAACGGCCGACTGGGCGGCGACGAGGGACGGGCTCGCGACGTAGCCGAAGCCGAGCCCGAGGACGAGGCAGGCGGCGGCCAGCTGCCACACCGAGCTGTCCGGGCCGACGGTCAGCAGCAGCGCCGACCCGGCGACCGCGAGGACCGAGCCGATGAGCATCGTCGCGCGGAAGCCCAGGCGCAGGTACAGGCGCCCGGACGTCGACGCGGCGACCGGCCAGCCGAGCGTCATCGCGGCGAGCGCGAACCCGGCGACGATGGCGCCGGCGCCGAGCACGCCCTGCGCGTAGAGGGGGACGTAGGAGGTGAGGCCGAGCAGCATGACGCCGACGACGAGCGAGACGAGCATCGCGCCGCCGACGACCCGGTCGCGGAAGACCCAGAGCGGCAGCACCGGCTCGGCGGCGTTGCGCTCGACGACGACGAAGGCGGCGAGGACGACGGCGGCGCCGACGAACAGCCCGATGCTCACCGGCGAGCCCCACGACCACAGGATGCCGCCCTCGAGCAGCCCGACGAGGAGGGCCACGGTGCCGACGAGCAGCAGCAGGGAGCCCGCCCAGTCGATGCGCGGGCGCGCCGTGACGGGTCGCGGCGACTCGCTGAAGCGACGCCAGAGCATCCAGCCGGCGGCCGCGCCGAGCGGAAGATTGACGAAGAAGATCCACCGCCACGAGAGCGCCTCGGAGAAGAAGCCGCCGAGGGTCGGGCCGACGAGCGAGCTGACCGCCCACACCGAGGCCACGTACCCCTGGACGGTCGCGCGCTCGGCGACGGAGTAGATGTCGCCGATGATCGTCATCCCGATCGGTTGGATGGCGCCGGCGCCGAGGCCCTGGACGGCCCGGAAGGCGACGAGCGAGCCCATCGACCAGGCGACGCCGCACAGCAGCGAGCCGACGACGAAGAGCGCGACCCCGACGAGCATGACGTTCTTGCGCCCGAGGAGGTCGGCGACCTTGCCGTAGACCGGCACGGACACGGCCTGCGCGAGGACGTAGATCGAGAACAGCCACGGGAACTGCGAGAGGCCGCCGAGGTCGCCGACGACGGCGGGCACGGCGGTCGCGAGGATCGTCGAGTCGATGGCCACGAGGCCGGTCGACAGCATGACGCCGAGGAGGACCGGCCCCCGCTCGGAGCGCAGGCCGACGGCCGAGCGGGGGACGCGGGTGGCGGAGGAGGACGTCACCGGAGGGCCAACCCGTCGCGGGGCGGGGTCATTCCGGGGTCCGGACGTGGTCCCACCTGCGGAGACGGCCGTGCCGGGGCTAGCGTGCCGCCGTGAGCACCCCGACCGACGTCGAGCGCCGGGTCCTCGACGCCCTCGACGAGGACGCCCTCGTCACCTCGCTGGCCGACCTCGTCCGCGTGCCGAGCGTCACCGGGACCGCGTCGGAGTCCGAGGCGCAGCACCTGCTCGCCGGATGGTTCGAGCGCGCCGGGCTCGAGGTCGACCTCTGGTCCGAGGACCTCCCCGCGCTGCTCGCCGAGCCCGGCTTCCCCGGCCTCGAGGCGCCGCGCTCGGAGGCCTGGGGGCTGGTCGGGACGAGCCCCGGGACGGGCGTGCCGGGCCTCGTCCTCAACGGGCACGTCGACGTCGTGCCGGTCGGCGACCCCGGCGCGTGGCGCGACGACCCGTTCGCGGCGGTCGTCCGCGACGGCCGGCTGCACGGGCGCGGCGCCTGCGACATGAAGGCCGGGCTCGTCGCGAACCTCGCGGTGGCGGCCGCGCTGCACCGCTCCGGGGTGCGCCTGGAGCGCCGGCTGGCGGTGCACTCGGTCGTCGGCGAGGAGGATGGCGGGCTCGGGGCCTTCGCGACCCTGCGGCGCGGGCACACGGGCGAGGCCGTCGTCATCACCGAGCCGACCGGTGGCCGGCTGCTCACCGCGAACGCCGGTGCGCTGACCTTCCGGCTCGAGGTCGGCGGGCTCGCGGCCCACGGCAGCACGCGGCTCGAGGGGGTCTCGGCCCTCGACACCTTCGGGGTCGTCCACGACGCCCTGCGCCGCCTCGAGGCCGAGCGCAACCGCGACGCCGACCCGCTCTTCGCGGGGTCGCGCCTGCCGTACGCGCTGTCGGTCGGGACGGTGCGGGCGGGCGACTGGGCGAGCAGCGTGCCCGACCTGCTCGTCGCCGAGGGCCGCTACGGGGTCGCGCTCGGCGAGGACCCGCAGGCCGCCCGCGACGCCTTCGAGCGGTGCGTGGCAGCGGCGGCGGCCGGCGACCCGTGGCTGCGGGAGCATCCTCCCGTCGTCACCTGGCCCGGCGGGGCGTTCGCGTCCGGGCGGCTGCCGGCGGGCCATCCGCTGGCCGACGAGGTGGCGGACGCCGCCGAGGCCGTCGGGGCGGCGCGACCCGTGGCCGGCGCTGCCCCCTACGGCTCGGACCTGCGCCTCTACGCCGCGGCCGGGGTGCCGACGCTCCAGTACGGCCCCGGCGACGTCCGGCTCGCGCACTCGCCGCGGGAGTCGGTCGACCTCGGCGAGCTCGTCGAGGTCACCCGCGCGCTCTGCGTCCTCGCCGTCCGCCGGCTGACCACCGCCTGACCTCCTGGCCCTTTGACCCCCTGCCCCTGGGCCCCCCCACCTACCCGCGAACGTGTGTGAAACCGCCGGGGACCCCCGGCGGTTTCACACGCGTTCGCGGGAGGACCGGCCGGGTCGGGGGGTTCCGCCCGGGGCGCGTGCCGCCTAGCGTCGGTCCGGTCAGCAGCGTCGCGACGAGAGGACCCGCCATGCCCCTGGAGAACCCGTTCTACACGCCCGAGATGCAGGGGCCGTACGAGCTGCGGTCGATCGGCCGATTCGAGCTCGAGGAGGGCGGCGTCATCCCCGACCTCCAGCTGGCCGTCGCGACCTTCGGCGAGCTCAACGAGGCGCGGGACAACGCGATCCTCGTGCCGACGTGGTTCTCCGGGACGCACGCGACGTGGTGGCAGGTCTACATCGGCGAGGGGCGCGCCCTGGACCCGATGAAGTGGTTCATCGCCGTCGTCAACCAGATCGGCAACGGTCTCTCGACCTCGCCGCACACGACCGACGACCCGTCCATCGCGATGTCGCGCTTCCCGCAGGTGCGCATCGGCGACGACGTCCGGGCGCAGGAGCAGCTGATGCGCGAGCACTACGGCGTCGAGCGGTTCGCCCTCGTCGTCGGCGGCTCGATGGGCGCCCAGCAGACGTGGGAGTGGGCCGTCCGCTACCCCGACAAGGTGCTGCGGGCCGCGCCGATCGCCGGGACGGCGCAGAACACGCCGCACGACGCGCTCTTCACCCAGACGCTCATGGACGCCATCACCTCCGACCCCGGCTGGAACGGCGGCGAGTACTCCTCGCACGAGGAGGTGCGCGACGGCCTGACGCGGCACGCCGACATCTGGGCGACGATGGGGCTGACCACCGACTTCTGGAAGACCGAGTTCTGGAAGGGCATCCCGCCGATCGCCGAGGGCCTCGAGTTCTCGACCTACGAGGAGTTCCAGCAGAACTTCACGCGGACCCTCTTCACGATGATGGACCCGAACGCGCTGCTGTCGATGGGCTGGAAGTGGCAGCGCGGCGACGTCGCCCGCAACGCCGGCGGCGACCTCGCGGCGGCGCTCGCACGCGTCACGGCCAAGGTCTTCGTCATGCCGATCGAGCAGGACATGTTCTTCCCGCCGCGCGACTGCGAGCCCGAGGCCGCGATGACGCCGGGCGCGGAGGTGCGGATGCTGCACAGCATCGCCGGCCACTTCGGGCTGTTCGGCTTCGAGCAGTCCTACCTCGACGAGGTCGACGCCCACCTGCGCGAGCTCCTCGACACCCCCGTCTGACCCAGCCCCCTCTCGCGAACGCGTGTGAAATCGCCGGTGACCCCCGGCGATTTCACACACGTTCGCGGTGAGGTGGGGGGCGGCGGTCGTCGGTGTGGTCGTCGTCGTCGGTGTCGTCGTCGGTGTCGTCGTGGCCGTCGGGCGGGGGGTTGCGCGGGGTGTCGCCGAGGCGCGCCGCGAGGAACGGCAGGGTGAACCAGAGGGCGACGAGGACGGCCAGCACCGCCCCGCCGCCGACGAGCGACGGCGGGGTGCCGAGCGTGATGTCGACGACGAGCAGCACGACCCCGCTCACCGTGAGCCCGAGCATCGCGAGCCCGGCGATGGCGAACCGGTTGGCCGACTCGACGAGGAGCTCGCGCCGCCGCTGGCGAAAGAGCATCCGGTGGAAGGCGACCGGGGCGACGACGAGCCCGGTCGTCAGCACCGACCCCGCGAGGACGGCGAGGTACGTCGTGCGCTGGAACCCGGTCAGCTGGTCGAAGCGCGCCGAGAACGGCACGGTGAGCAGGAACCCGGTGAGGATCTGGACGCCGGTCTGCGTGACCCGGATCTCCTGGAGCAGCTCGTCCCAGTTGCGGGCCAGCGTGCGCCTCGAGGGCGCGCCGTCGCGCCCGCCACGACCCTGTCCGCTCCCCATCGACCACTCCCTCGCTCGGCGGCCCCTCAGCCTAGGACCGGGGGGATGGGAGAGTGGGGGGATGAGCCACGCCGAGGTGACGATCGACGGACTGCCCGAGCACTACCTCACCCGACGGCCGGAGGTGGACGACGCACCCGCCGTCACCGCCCTCCTCGCCGCGCACCAGCAGGCGGCCAAGGGCTCCGCCGGCGCCGACCCCGAGGCGGTCGTCGTCCAGCTGGCCGGCACCGGCTCGTGGACGCGCCGCCAGGTGCTCGTCGAGGACGCCGACGGCCGGCTGCTCGCCTGGCTGTCGGTGCACGACCGGGCCGCGGGCCGCACGCTGGTCGAGGTCACCGTCGCGCCCGACCACGACGCGGCCGACGAGCTCGCCGGCCACCTGTTCGCCGCCGGCGAGCGCTACGCCCGCGACATCGGCCGGATGCGTGGCCTGCGCACGACGCTGCTGGACTCCGGTGCCTACGCCGACGACCCCCGCCAGCAGCGCTGGCTGGCCGACGCCGGCTACCGGCACACGCGCACCTGGCTGCAGATGACCCGCCCCGTGTCCTCCGAGGAGGCGAGCAGCCTGCCCGGGCCACGCGAGGGCGTCACCGTCCGCCCGGTCGACCGCCACGACGACGGCCTGCCACTGGCCCAGGACCTGCAGGCCGTGCACCGGGTGCTCGAGGAGTCCTTCCAGGACCACTTCAGCTCCTATCGCGAGAGCTTCCCCGAGTTCGTCATGCGGCTGCGCGAGGACCCGGGGCACCGCTGGGACCACTGGTGGCTCGCCACGGTCGAGGGTCCGGAGGGGCCCGTGCCGGCCGGTGCCGTCGTCTCGTCGGTGCTGCGCCCGGACGCCGACGGCATCCCCGGCAGCTACGTCGACTACATCGGGGTGCACCGCGACGCGCGCGGTCGCGGCGTGGCCAAGGCGCTCCTGCACCAGGTCGTCGGCGACGCGGCGCGACGCGGCCGCAACCGGGTCGGGCTCGAGGTCGACGCCGACAGCCCGACGGGCGCCGACGGCCTCTACTCCTCGATGGGCTGGGTCACCGACTACCGGACGCAGTCCTGGCACCAGGACCTCGACCTCTGACGCGTCGGGTGACGCGTCGCGACGACGCCCGTCAGCGGGCGATGTCGACGACGAGCCGGGTCGGGTTCTCCAGCACCGAGACCTTGTACGGCCGCTGACCGCCGGTCAGGCCGATGAACGACTGCCCCACGCCCTCGAACCCGCCCCAGATGGCCGGAGCGGCGGCGATGCCGGTGCCCCGCAGGGTGTCCGGCAGCGGGTCGTCGGCGCTCGGGGCCGACTCCCCGGGCATGTCGACCGTCGAGACGAGCACCTCGAGCCAGGCGTCACCGGCCACGTCCTTGCGCTCGCCGCTCGGGTCCTCGATCGGTGCGTCGACGTACCGCACGCGGTAGCTCGGCACCCCGTCGCGGGCGAACTGGTAGACGACCCGGTCGTAGGAGCCATGACCGGCGACGCGCGACTCCAGTCCGATGCCGACCCGGCCACCGAGCGTGGGCCAGTCGCCGCTCGACTGCTCGTCGAGCGAGTACCCGGCAGGCGCCGAGGCCGACGCGCTCGGCGACGCCGAGTCCGACGGCGAGTCGCTCGGGGACGGCGAGGCCGAGGGCGAGGGCGAGGTGGACCCGCTCGCCGTCGGGGCACCGGAGGTCGAGACGGGCGCGGGGTCGTCCGGGCCGGACGAGCAGCCCGCGACGGCGGCCAGCGCGAGGACGGTCACCCCCACCCCGAGGGTGCGGACGGTCGGTGTGCGGCGTCGTGCGGTCATGGCGCCTCCCTTCACGCCTCCATCGTCCTCGACGCCGGGGGTCCCGCGTGGGACCTTCGCGGAGTCCGGCCGGGTCGGGGCTCAGCGCACGGTGATCCGCGCGCCGTGTCGCGGGACGCTCGTGATGTTCCGGACGCGCGGACCCTCCGGGGCCACCGACTCGACGTCGTACGCGACGAGCACCTCGCGCAGCACCGCGACGGCCTCCATCAGCGAGAACGACGCCCCGATGCACCGGCGGGCGCCCCCGCCGAAGGGGATCCACGTGTGCGGTGCGGGCTGGCCGCCGACGAAGCGGTCCGGCCGGAAGGCCGCCGGGTCGGGATGGCTCGCCGCCCGCCGGTGCGCGAGGATCACCGACGCGCCGACGGTCGCGCCGGCCGGCAGGTCGACACCCCCGATGCGCGCCGGCTCGCGCAGCACGCGCACGACCATCGGGATGACGGGGTGCAGCCGCATCGCCTCCTTGACGAACGCCTCGAGCAGGTCGTCGTCCCCGGTGCGGGCCGCCGCGCGGGCGCGCGCCCGCAGCCCCGGGTGCAGGCCGATCTCGTGGAGGGTCCAGGCGAGCGCGGTGGCCGTCGTCTCGTGGCCGGCGAGGAGCAGAGTGACGAGCTGGTCGCGCAGCTCGGCGTCGGTCAGGCGCTCGCCGTCGACCTCGACGCGCAGCAGCGTCGAGAGCACGTCGGTGCGCAGCGCGAGGTCGGGGCTCGTGCGCCGCTCGGCGATCTCCTCGTGGAGCAGTGCGTCGAGGGCGCGCGTGCGCTCGACCGCCCTGCGCCACATGCCGACCCGGCGCAGGCGGGGGATGGCCCAGCCGAGGAACACGAGGGGGCTGACGTCGACGAGCTCGCGGACGAGGGGCCGCAGCCGTGCGAGCCGGCCCTCGTCGGTGACCCCGAAGACCACTCGCAGGATGACCTCGAGCGTCACGGCGTTCATCCGGTCGAGGACGGCGAACGGGACGCCGGGGGTCCACGACCCGACCTCGGTCTTGGCCAGACCCGTCACGAGGTCGGCGTACCCGCGCAGCGCCCGCCCGGAGAAGGCCGGCGTGAGGAGGCGGCGGGCGCGCCGGTGCTCCTCGCCGTCGACGAGCAGGACGGAGTGCTCGCCCATGACCGGACCGAGGATGGCGTTGGCCTCGCCGGCGCGGAAGACGGCGGGGTCGCCGGCGAAGACGTCGCGGACGGCGTCCGGCTCGCTGACGAGCACGATGTTGCGGCCGCGCGGGAAGAGCCGGACGGTCACGACGTCCCCGTGGCGCCGGTGCAGCCAGGGCACCCAGCGGTGGCGGAAGCGCATCATCCCGACGCTCTGGACCAGCCGGGGCAGCCGGGGGCCGGGGGGCAGGAGGGCGGGGTCGGCCGGTGGGGTGCGTCGGGCCGCGCGAACGTCGTCCATGGGGTTCCTCCTCCCTCTCCCGAGGCTATCGCCGACGGCCACGGCCTGCGGGGAGGTCGACGTACCCTGACGCCATGGGTCGACGGGTCGCCCTGGCGCTCGGCGCCGGCGGAGCACGCGGGTACGCGCACATCGGCGCGCTGCAGGTCATCGAGGAGCGCGGGTTCGAGGTGGTCGCCGTCGCCGGCACCTCGATGGGCGCGCTCGTCGGCGGTCTCGCCGCGGCCGGACGGCTCGACGCCTACACCGAGTGGGTCACCGGCCTCACCCAGTACGACGTGTGGCGGCTGCTCGACATGAACCTCGGCGGGGGAGGGGCGATCCGGGCCGAGCGGATCTTCGCCAAGGTGGGCGAGATCCTCGACGGCACGCTCATCGAGGACTGCGCCATCCCCTTCACGGCCGTCGCGACCGACCTCAACCACCGCCGCGAGGTGTGGTTCCAGCGCGGGCCGATGGCCACGGCGATCCGCGCGTCGGTCGCCATCCCGAGCCTCGTGACGCCGATCGTCGTCGACGGCCGCCTGCTCGTCGACGGCGGCCTCATGAACCCGGTCCCCATCGAGCCGACCGCCGCCGTGATGTCCGACCTCACCGTCGCGGTCAGCCTGCAGGCCGGCCACAGCACCGGGATGCCGGTCGCGCCGGTGCGCTCGCCGGGCGTCACGGGCACCGTGGCCGGGTCGGTCCGGTCGCTGACCCACCGCGTGTCGGCGCTCATCGGGGGCGGGTCGCACGACACGACGACCGACGCCCCGGCCCGCGAGGACGTCGCCGAGGACGTCGCGCCGGTCACGGAGGGCGGCGGGTCACCCGCGACGCCCTCGGCGCCCGGGTACACCTCGGCGCCCAAGGACCTGGCGTCGATGGAGATCTTCAACCGCTCGTTCGACACGATGGCGGCGCTCATCACCCGGTACCGGATGGCCAGCAACCCGCCGGACGTGCTCGTCTCGGTGCCCTCGGACGCCTGCCGGACGATGGACTTCCACCGCGCGTCCGAGATGATCGCGCTCGGCCGCGAGCTGACCGAGCGGGCCCTCGACGAGGCCGGGTACTGACGGAGCCGGTGAGCACCGCGCGGCGTCAGCCGGCGGCGACCATCGCGTCGACCCGCTCGGGGGCGTAGAGCCGGTCGGCCACCGCCGCGGCGAGCCCGTGCAGCCCGGCGAGGTCGCCCTGGCTCGAGGGCAGGATGGTCAGGCGGCGCGTGGCCAGCGGGAGGGAGCGTGCGTAGACGGACTCGCGGATGCCGGCGAAGAGGTGGTCGGCCGCCGCGGCGAGGTCGCCCCCGATGACGACGACCTCGGGGTTGAGGAGGCTGACCGCGTCGGACAGGGCGATCCCGATGAAGCGGCCGGCCCGCCGCGACAGCGCGGTGGCGCTCGGGTCCCCGGCCTTGACGAGCGCGACGACCTCGGGCACGGAGGAGACGTCGTGGCCGGCGGCGCGCAGGTCGCGGATGAGCGCCCAGCCGCCGGCGTAGGCCTCGATGCACCCGGTGTTGCCGCAGCGGCAGGCGGGGGCGGGGCCCTCGTCCGGCGCGGTGACCTGGATGTGGCCGATGTCGCCCGCGGCGCCGTCGAAGCCGCGGTACACCGAGCCGCCGATGACCAGGCCGGCGCCGACACCGGTCGCGAGCTTGAGCAGGAGCATCGACGAGCGGTCGGCGTGGGCGGACCGGTGCTCGCCGACGGCCATCGCGTTGGCGTCGTTCTCGACGACGACCGGGCAGGGCAGGTGCTCGGCGAACCAGTCGCGGATGGGGAAGCGGTCCCAGCCGGTCATGATCGGCGGGCTGACGACCGTGCCCGCGTCCCCGTCGACGGGCCCGGGGAGGGCCAGGCCGACACCGTGGACCTCGGCCCGGGTGACGCCCACGCGGCGCAGCGCGTCGTCGAGGTGGCCGAGGACCTCGGTGAGCCAGGGCTCGGGGCCGGCTCCGACGGGGAGGTCGAACCGCTGCTGGTCGAGGATGCGCCCGCCGAGGTCGGTGACGGCCACACGGACCCCGGTGGCCCCCGCGTCGGCGAGGGCGAGGACACCGCCCTCCTCGCGGAAGCGGAAGCGGGTCGGGGGGCGGCCCCGGGTCGTGGCCACGGGCGTCACCTCGGCGAGCAGGCCGGCGTCGACGAGGGCGTCCAGGCGCGCAGCGACGGTGGAGCGGGAGGTGCCGGTCAGCTCGACGAGCTCGGCGCGGGTGAGCTCGCCGTGCGCGCGGACGAGGGCGAGGACCTGGCCGGGGGAGCCGGGGGTGGCCGCGGGGCGTACGGGGCGACCGAGGAGCGCCACGGGGCCCGCGGGCTCGGTCGTCGTGGACATCGCTGCTCCTGCCGTCGCTCACGGGCCCGGTCCGGGGGGCCGGCGACGAGGGGCCTCGTCGCGCCGTGGTCATTTCTACCAGAGTGCAGGATCTTTTTGCTTGACACAAGTCATAAATAGGTGATCAACTGTCAAAAGTCGCCGGACGCCCCACGCCGGCCCGCTCAACGAAGAGAGGCTCCCCCCATGGCCCGTGCACGCACCGCCGCCCGCCAGCTCGTCCTCGTCGCCACGGCCGGAGGCCTCGGCCTCGCGCTCACCGCGTGCGGCGGCTCCTCCACCGCCTCGGGCTCCGGCTCCGACGGCTCGTCCGCCGCCACCACCGGCAAGGTGGCCGCGGTCATCAAGGGCCTGGACAACCCGTTCTTCCAGACGATGGAGAAGGGCATCCAGGACACCGCGAGCGCCGACGGCACCGACGTGACGATCCAGGCCGCCGCCGCCATCACCGACACCAGCGGCCAGGCCGACAAGCTGACCGGCCTCGCCGGCCAGGACTACAAGTGCTTCGTCGTCAACCCGATCTCCGGCACCAACCTCGTCCAGGGCATCGCGCAGATCGCCGCCAAGGACGTCCCGATCGTCAACATCGACAGCCCGGTCGAGGCGGACGCCGCCAAGGCCGCCGGCGCGAAGATCGCGACCTACATCGGCACCGACAACAACGCCGCCGGCCAGCTCGCCGGCAAGCAGATGGGCACCCTCCTGCCGGACGGCGGCGCGGTCGCCCTCGTCGGCGGGATCGCCGGCGACGTGACGAGCGGCGCCCGCCTCGACGGCTTCACGGCCGGCAAGCCGGCCAACATCAGCATCGTCCAGACCGTCGCCGCCGACTGGGACCGCCAGACCGCGCTGACCAAGGCGACCGACATCATGCGCGCCAACCCCGACCTCAAGGGGTTCTTCGCCGCCAACGACGACATGGGCCTGGGCATCGCCCGCGCGATCGCCAACGCCGGCAAGACCGGGCAGATCAAGGTCATCAGCGTCGACGGCAACAAGGACGCGTTCGAGGCGATCAAGAGCGGCGGCATCGACGCCGTCGTCGCCCAGTTCCCCTACGTCGTCGGCAAGATGGGCCTCGAGGCCTGCGAGGCCGCGATGAAGGGCAAGACGCTCCCCGAGAAGGTCGACGCGCCCGTCCAGGTCGTCACCAAGGACACCGTGGACGCCGCGCTCTCGGCGGCGCCCAAGCCGGGCGAGGCCTACGACGACCCGTTCGCGGAGCTCCTCAAGTGACGGCCCCGACCGTGACCCCCGCCGCCTCGTCCACCGCCCCCTCGTCCGCCGCGCCGGCGGACGAGTCGGGCCCCCGCCCCCGCACCGGCTGGCGCGACGTCGCGAACTGGGCCGACTGGGCCGCGCTCGTCGGGCTCGTCGTCCTCGTCGTCGTCTTCCAGGCGCTCAACCCGACCTTCCTCAGCGCGGGCAACATCCAGTCGATGCTCGTCGCGGCCGCGATCCTCGTCGTCCTCGCCGTGGGCCAGACCTTCGTCGTCGCGACGAGCGGGATCGACCTCTCGATCGCCTCGACGATGACCCTCGCGGCCGTCGTCCTCGGGATCGTCTTCACCTCCGGCGCCGGCCTGCTGCCCGCGGTCGTCGCGGCCGTCGTCGCCGGCGGCCTCGTCGGGCTCGCGAACGGCCTGCTCGTCGCCCGCGGCAAGATCACCGACTTCATCGTCACCCTCGGGTCGCTCTCCGCGGCCTCCGGGCTGGCGCTGGTCCTCTCCGACGGCAAGCCGGCGACGATCATCAGCGCGCCGCTGCTGCGCCTGTCGACCGGGTCCGTCGGGATCATCGGCTACTCGGTGGTCGTCGCGGCGGTCATCGCCGTCGTCGCCCACGTGGTCCTGTTCCACACCCGGTTCGGCACCCACGTCCTCGCGACGGGGGGCAACGCCGAGGCGGCCAACGCCACCGGCGTGCGCACCGCCCGGGTCAAGACGGCCGTCTACGTCATCGCCGGCCTGCTCGCCGGGGTCGGGGCCGTGCTCCTCGTCGCCCGGGTCGGCGCCGCCGAGCCGGCGGCCAACACGGCCTTCCTGCTCAACAGCGTCGCGGCGGTCGTCCTCGGCGGGGTCAGCCTCTTCGGCGGACGGGCCACGGTGCTCGGGCCGGTCATCGGCGCGCTCCTGCTCACGGCGCTCGTCAACGGCCTGACCCTGCTCGGGGTCTCGCAGTTCTACCAGCCCCTGTCCGTCGGCGTCGTCGTCGTCGCGGCGGCCTTCCTCACGAGGTTCCAGAAGTGACCAGCACCCAGACCGCGGGGACACCCCTCGCCCACGACGTCCCCGCCGACGCGCTCCTCGACGTCCGCGACGTCAGCCTCTCGTTCGGCCAGGTCCGTGCGCTGCGCGACGTGACGATGCACGCCCGCCGGGGCGAGGTCACCGCGATCGTCGGCGACAACGGCGCCGGCAAGAGCACGCTCATCCGCTGCATCAGCGGGATCCACCGCCCCGACGCCGGCACCATCCGGTTCGACGGCGCGGACACCGGCTTCCGCTCACCCGAGGACGCGCGGGAGGCGGGCATCGAGACCGTCCACCAGAACCTCGCGCTCGTCGAGGACCTCACGGTGTGGCAGAACCTCTACCTCAACCGCGAGCTGACCCGCGGGGTCGGGCCGTTCCGCGTCCTCGACCGGAAGGCGATGCGCGCCGGCGCGGCCGAGAAGGTCTCCGGCCTCGCGGTCAACGTCCCCGCGGTCGGCTCGCGGGTGCGGCGCCTCAGCGGTGGGCAGCGGCAGGCGGTCGCCATCTGCCGGGCCGCCGGGTTCGCCTCGAAGCTCATCATCATGGACGAGCCGACGGCCGCCCTCGGTGTCCAGGAGACCGCCAAGGTCGAGCGGCTCGTCGAGGACCTGCGCGCGCAGGGCCACGCGATCGTCCTCATCAGCCACAACTTCGCCCAGGTGCTGCGGCTCAGCGACGCCGTCTGGGTCATGCGGGCCGGGCGCTGCGTCGCCGGCCGCCGCACCGCGCAGACCGACGGCGACGAGATCGTCGGCCTCATCACCGGCGCCCGCCCGGGCGACCACGAGACCGTGCCCGCCGGCGCGGCCTCCCCGACGGAAGGACCCACCCCGTGACCGCGAACCCCCTCGGCATCCACGCCCTCGTCTGGGTCGGTGACACCTCCCCGGAGTCCGTCGCCGCCGCCGTCGAGCGCACCGCTGCGACCGGCTTCGACCTCCTCGAGTTCTCGCTGCACGACTCGGTCAACCTCGACCGCGCGGCCACCCGGGCCGCCCTCGAGGCCCACGGGCTGCAGGCCGCCTGCTCGCGGGGGCTCGCGCCGGACGCCGACGTCTCGAGCGAGGACCCGGCCGTCGTCTCCCGCGGCGCCGAGCTGCTCCAGGAGTCGCTCGCGGTGACGGCCGACATCGGCGGCACCGTCCTCACCGGTGCGCTGTACAGCGCCTTCGGCAAGGCGGCCGCGCCGCTCACCGCGAAGGGCCGGGCCAACGTCGTCGCCGTCCTCAAGGACCTCGCCGTCGACGCGGCCGCCCGCGGCGTCACGCTCGGGCTCGAGGTGTGCAACCGCTACGAGACCAACGTCGTCAACACGGCGCGCGACGCGGTGCGCCTCGCCGACGACATCGGCGCGGACAACGTCGTCGTGCACCTGGACACGTACCACATGAACATCGAGGAGGACTCGATGAGCGACCCCGTGCGCGAGGTCGGCGACCGCCTCGGCTACGTCCACGTCGGCGAGAACCACCGCGGCTACCTCGGCTCGGGCCACCTCGACTTCGAGGGCTTCTTCGGGGCGCTCGCCGACATCGGCTACCGCGGACCGGTGACCTTCGAGTCGTTCTCGTCGGCCGTGCTCGCCCCGGGGCTGAGCAACGACCTGGCCATCTGGCGCAACCTGTGGTCCGACGGCACCGACCTCGCGCGGGAGGCGCACGGCTTCCTCACGGCGGGCCTGGACCGGGCCCACGCCGCCGTCGCGCGATGATGGGCCGATGAGCGCCGGCCCCCGACCGTCCGACACCGTCCACCAGGGTCTCGGCGAGCTCGCCGACCTCGCCGAGACCCTCGTCGAGTCGGCCGGTGACGGGCGGGCGCTGCTCGGCGTCGCCGGTGTGCCGGGGGCGGGCAAGTCGACGCTCGCGGAGGCGCTCGTCGCCGAGCTCGCCCGGCGGCACGGGGACGGCTGGGTGGCTCAGGTGCCGATGGACGGCTACCACCTCGCGGACGTGCAGCTCGAGCGACTCGGCCTGCGCGACCGCAAGGGCGCCCCGGCCACGTTCGACGCGCTCGGGTACGCGGCGCTGCTGCGCCGCCTGCGGGAGGACCCCGAGCGCGACGTCTACGCGCCGGGGTTCGAGCGGGTGCTC
Organism: Phycicoccus mangrovi; assembly: GCF_018729305.1. NCBI lineage: Bacteria > Bacillati > Actinomycetota > Actinomycetes > Micrococcales > Intrasporangiaceae > Phycicoccus > Phycicoccus mangrovi. The sequence continues at coordinate 91,117 of NZ_JAHHWP010000015.1, forward strand.
GAGCAGCCGATCGCCGGCGCCGTGGTCGTGCCCGGCGGGACGCGACTCGTCGTCACCGAGGGCAACTACCTTCTGCTCGAGGGCGACTGGCGCGAGGCGCGTGAGGCCCTCGACGCCGTGTGGTTCGTCGACGGTGACGAGGAGGTGCGGCGCCGCCGGCTGCTGGCCCGGCACGTGGAGTTCGGCAAGTCGCCGGAGGAGGCCGCGGCCTGGGTGGCGGCGGTCGACGACCGCAACGCCGAGCTCGTGCGCGAGCGGGCCGGAGCGGCCGACCGGGTCGTCCTCGTCACCGACGGCGGATGGTCGGTGTCCGGAGCCTGACGCGGAGCGACGCCGGCCCCGAGCGGGGCCGGCGTCGCCGTGCGGGTGGGGTTCTCGCTCAGTCGGACTGGCCGTAAAGGCCGGCCAGCGTCGAGCCCTCGGCCCAGTGGATGTTGCGGATTGGGTTGCGGGGGTCGTCGAGGCCCTTGTTGTAGGTGTACGCGCCGCTCTCGTAGAGCGCCCACACGTGGGCGTTGCCGTTCGAGCTCCCGTACGCGAGGCCCTCGATCATCGACGGCGCCCGCATGCAGAAGGACGTGGCATCGGTGATGTCACCGGCCGACGCGGTCGAGCGGACCCAGACGTTGCCGCGGTCGTTGCGGCCGTAGGAGGTGGCGAAGACGAACCGCGAGCCGACCGTCGTCATCCCCTGGGTCTTGGCCGGGACGGTGCGCTTGGTGCTCGTGTAGGTGAGCGACCCGTCGCTGTTCGGCCGGTAGCGCCACATGCTCTGGTGGCTCGTCTCGGAGAAGTCCCCGGTCCACACGTAGCCGCCCTGGGTGCCGAGGAACGAGGCCTTGCCCGCCACGTTCTGGTCGTCCTTCGGGGTGTAGGTGTGGTTGTTGTTGGCCGCCAGCAGGACCGACCTCACGCCGGACGCCGACCAGTAGCGGACGATGCCCTCGCCGCCGACGTACACGTGGCCGCCCGCGACGGCGATGCCGCCCGCGTGGGTGGTGGGGATGAGCATCCGGCCCAGGCTCTCGCCGCGGTCGGGGCCGCTCAGCCACACGCCGAAGACCGCACTCGGACCGTCGGGCGTCCCGTTGCCGTTGTCGTCGTGGTACGCCGAGATGAGGAGGACGTCGTCGGTGCCGCGGAAGTCGTTCCAGTAGGCGAGGCCCTGCGGCACGTAGCGACCGTCGAGCAGGCCGGCCGGGATCGCGACGCTGTTGTGGAAGGTCTCGTCGTAGGTCGCGCTCGCGGACGGGCCCGGGTAGAAGTCCGAGCTGCCCGTGGTGGTGCGGCACATCGCGTCCTCCGCGACGGCCGCGCTCGGCGTCGCGACGGTGACGAGCCCGCCGAGCGTCACGGCCGCCAGGGTGGCGGCCAGGGTCTTCAGTCGTGCCATGGTCGTGTGGTCTCCCCTCGTCGGGCGGTGCCGGTGCGCCGCCGTGCGGCCGACTGTAGGCCCCCCGACCCCTCCACGACATGGGGAGCGCTCCCCGGGTCCCAGGGCTCCTGACCGGTGCCGGTCCGGCGAGGTGTGCGGGCCCAAAAATCCTGTAGCGCAGCCGATTCCGGTCGGTCGAACCCTTGTTCGAGAAGGCTCTCGGCGGTACGATGGAGCGCGAGGGGAGGGGGAGCGGATGCCATCCACCAGCACGGGCCGGCCGGGTCCCGACGACGTCGTCGAGGCGGCGCGCAGGGCGCGACGGCTGGTGGGCGCGGTCCTCTCCCCGGCGGACTCTCTTGGGTCGTGCGAGGAGTGGGCCACCGCCCTCGGCGAGCTCCGGGCGCTGGCCGACGTCGTCGAGGCGGCCGAGGCGGAGGTGGCCGTCCGTCTCGCGGCGATCGAGCCGCTCGTCCTCGAGACCGGCGAGCTCGTCGAGACCCACCGCGCCCCCGGCCACGTCTCGCTCGACGCGCCGTCGATCGTCTCCGGGGTGCTCGGGATGACGGCCGTCCACGCCGAGCGCTGGGTGCGCGACGCCGTCCGCCGGGTCGCCGACGGGCCCGAGGGGACCGGCACGGAGACCGGTCTCGGCGCGCTCCACCTCGCCATGGCGCAGGGGCGCCTGGACGGCTACCGCGCGGGTGTCGTCGCCCACGAGCTCGAGGAGGTCCCGGCGCAGGTCGCCTCCACCGTGCTCGAGGCCGTCGACGCGTACCTCGGCGTCGAGGACGCGCCGCGCCTGCGCCGTCGGGTGCGGCGGGTGCTGGCCCGCATCTCACCGGACCTCCTGCGGCAGAGGGCGGTCCGGGCCCGTGCCGCGTCGTCGCTGCGTCGGTGGGTCGACGAGCCGGGCACCGACACCTGGCTCGGCACCTTCCCCTCCGAGGAGGCCTGCCGCGCGTGGGCCACCATCGACGCGCTGGCACAGCGGCTCGTCGCCGACGGTTCGTGCGAGGGCATCGACCGGGCGCGGGCCCGTGCGCTCACCGACCTCGTGACCGGCAGTGCGACGATCGACCTCCGGGTCCACGTCGTGACGGTCGTCCCGGGCGGCGCCCCTGACGACGAGGTCCGGCCGGCGCGGTCGGCAGCCGACAGGCGACCGGATGACCTCGTGGCCGTGCACGGCGCAGCGCCCGGCGAGCCCGTCCTCGTCGCCCGCGACTGGCTGGAGCGCGCCGTGGCCGCCACCTCTTCCCGCGCCGACCACCTCGGGCGGGTCGTCGTCGACTCCTCGAGCGGTGCCCTCGTGCCGGTCGGCGACACCGGCGCTGACGCCTACCGGCCGGGGGCCGTGCTCGTCCGGCTGGTGCGGGCGCGGGACGGACGCTGCCGCTTCCCCGGCTGCCACGTCGCCGCCCGGTTCTGCGACCTCGACCACGTCGTGGCCTGGCCGGCCGGACCGACGGCGGCGTCCAACCTCGTGTGCCTGTGCCGGCGGCACCACCGCACCAAGCAGCGGCCCGGCTGGGCGGTGACTCTCCACCCGGACGCGACGACGACCTGGGTCGACCCCGCCGGGCGTCGGCGCACCACCGAACCCCTCGACCATCGGCCGGTCGTCCTGCCCGACACCGGGTTGGACGCCGACCCGCCACCGCGCCCGCCCGGTGCGGCGCCGAGCGACGCACGCCACTCCGCCCTCGAGCACCGGCTCGAGCACGGTGGTCCGCCGCAGCCGTCGCGTGGCTGCGGCGTCGAGATCCACCGCCCCCGCGGCCGACCTCCGCGCCCGCTCGTCGTCGACCTCGCACCGCACCACCGGCGGCGCCGCTCGACGCCGCCCGCGTCACCCCCGTTCTGAGCCGCCCCGTGGGCCCTGCACGGGCGTACCGTCCCGAGGATGAGCATCCGCCTCGGCTACCAGATCCCGAACTTCACCTACCCCGGGGGCGAGCCCGCGCGCATCGTGCCGACCGTGGTCCAGCAGGCGCAGGAGGCGGACGCCGCGGGCGTCGACGCCGTCCTCGTGATGGACCACTTCTACCAGCTGCCCGGCATCGGCGAGCCGGACCAGCCGATGCTCGAGGCCTACACGCTGCTCGGCGCGCTCGCGACGGCCACCGAGCGGGTGCAGCTCTCGACGCTCGTCACCGGCAACACCTACCGCAACCCGACGCTGCTCGCGAAGGAGGTGACGACCCTCGACCTCGTGAGCGGCGGCCGCGCGGTGCTGGGCCTTGGCGCCGGCTGGTTCGAGCTCGAGCACCGGCAGCTGGGCTTCGAGTTCGGCACCTTCACCGACCGGTTCCAGCGGCTCGAGGAGGCGCTGTCGATCCTCGAGCCGATGCTGCGCGGCGAGCGGCCGACGGTCTCCGGCGAGTGGTACCGCACGGAGTCGGCGATGAACGAGCCGCGGCTGCGTGACGACCTGCCCATCCTCCTCGGCGGTGGGGGAGAGCGGAAGACGTTCAAGTACGCGGCCCGCCACGCGGCGCACCTCAACCTCATCTGCAACGCGACCGAGATCCCCCGCAAGCTCGAGGCCCTCGCCGCGCGGTGCGAGGAGGAGGGGCGCGAGCGCTCGACGCTCGAGACCAGCTACCTGGCCTTCGTCATGATGGCCGAGGACGGCGACGCCGCGCGCCGCATGCACCGGGACTTCCTCGCTGCCCGCGGCGTCGACCTCGACGCGATGGACGAGGACGAGCGCCGTGCCGCGACCGACCGGCAGTTCGCCGGCACGCCCGAGGAGGTGGCCGGGCAGCTGCAGGAGCGGGTGCTCGACCACGGCGTGGACGGGCTGATCGTCAACATGGTCGCCAACGGCCACGAGCCGGGGGTCGTCTCGATGATGGCCGAGGCGCTGGCGCCCCTCGTGCAGTCGCGCTGACCCGCCCGCGGGGCGCCGCGCGGGTCAGGCCTCGGGCTCGACCCGCGGCGAGGCGCCCTGCAGCTCGTCGATGAGCTCGGAGGCGTGCGCCTTGGTCAGGTTCTCCGGCACCTCGCGCCCGGCCTCGCGGGCGAGGGTGGAGAGGTAGCTCAGCTGGGGGCCGGTGGCGGGCTCGTCACCGGTCGCCCACTGCTCCGGCGGCTTCGTGGCGTCCTGGGGGTCCTGGATCGGGTCGGTCGGGTCGGGGTTCTGGTCCTGGGTGCTCATCCCTGCACGCTACGGACCGGGTCCGACAGGTCGACCCGCCGTGACCGACCCACGGGGTCCGTGTATCACCCGGGCGCGGCGTCGCCTCCTGCCGCGTGACCACCCACGCACCCGGGAGACGCCATGGCCACCATCCCCGTCCGCCTCCGCCTGGAGAAGCTCTTCTGCTACCACGGCGCCGACGAGAGCGACAGCGAGCCGTACCTGTGGACCGTCGTCGTGACCCTCGACGGCCGCACCATCACGCATCGGCCGGACGCGCCGTCGCTCGACGGGGCTCCCGGCGTCTGGTCCTCGCCGGGCAGCCACGGCAGCCTGGGCGGGCCGGTGGGCATCGGCGAGAACCGGACCGTGCCGGCCGCGGTCGGCCACCACGACACCACGCTCGAGCCCATCGTCATCACGGCGGCCGGGCACCGGGTCGAGGTGCCGGGCCGGCTCGTGCTCGTCGCGATCCTGCTCGAGGAGGACATGACCTCCGACGAGGGCGCCGAAGCCGCGCACGGGAAGGTCGTCGACCTGCTGCGCACCGAGCTGGCCGAGGCGGTCGCGGACCTCGACCTCGACGGCGTCGGGGCGAAGATCCTGCGCGGGCTCGCCGCGGGCCGCACGGCGCAGGACGTCGCCACCGAGTACCTCCAGCAGCGGATGAAGCGCGTCGTCGACCGGCTGAACCGCTACGCACAGGACGTGGCGATCGCCGCGATCGTGCGCGAGCTGAGCTTCCCGGCGGCGGTGATCGAGGCCTCCGACCCGGACGACTTCCAGGGCATCGTCGTCCGCTCGTGGAGCCAGGACGAGATCGCGGCGAGCGACACCCACCGCCGCCTCGCCGTCGACGAGCTGATCTACGACCACGGGGCGGGGCACCGCGAGGCCTCGACCTACAACTACGCCCTCCACGGGCACGTCTGGCAGCCGATCGAGGAGTACTGGGTCCCGGTGGCGGACACCCTGCCGCCGGGGCGGTGGCAGGTGACCGGCATCCAGCGGGCCGGGCGCAAGCCCTTCATCAGCACCGTCGGCGGGACGCTGCCGGACGGCAGCCCGTGGGCGATGTCGAAGAGCCGGGTGATGGACCTGCTGCGCGCCGGCAGGCACACGTTCTTCGTGCGCGGCGAGACCGGTACCGAGGCCGACGTCGTGACGACCGAGAACGAGGACAACCCCTACTTCCCCTACCTGGCGACGGTCGCGGACGCCGACCCGACTAACAACCTCTCAAAGCTCCCCCCGTGCACGGTGGCCATCCGGCACACCCGCCCGGCGCCCTGACCCGCGGCCGCAGCGCCCACGGACAGCCCGCACGTGCGGGCTTTTCGTGGTGGGGACGGGCCCGGGACGGCGACAACCGCGCACGTGCGGGCTTTTCGTGGTGGGAACGGCCCTAGGACAGCGATAACCCCGCACGTGCGGGCTTATCCGCCGGGGTCCTGCTCGGCGGGAACATCCGGACCCTGTCGAGGGTTGAGCCTGCTCGACGCAAGTTTCGTCCCATCGATTTGTGCAGGATGGTCGGTGGGGCTAACTTGAGTGACAACGACTCAACCCGGTCCGTGGGCGCACCGCCCCGGCCCAGCACCACACCAAGGAGCACCACACATGGCACGTGCAGTCGGCATCGACCTCGGCACCACCAACAGTGCCGTCGCCGTCCTCGAGGGTGGCGAGCCCACCATCATCGCGAACGCCGAGGGCGGTCGTACCACCCCCTCCGTCGTCGCCTTCTCCAAGGGCGGTGAGGTCCTCGTCGGCGAGATCGCCAAGCGCCAGGCCGTGACCAACGCCGACCGGACGATCCGCTCCGTCAAGCGCCACATGGGCACCGACTGGGCCTCCGACGACGTCGACGGCAAGACGTACAACGCGCAGGAGATCAGCGCGCGCATCCTCCAGAAGCTCAAGCGCGACGCCGAGTCCTACCTCGGCGAGACCGTCACCGACGCCGTGATCACCGTGCCGGCGTACTTCGACGACCACGAGCGCCAGGCCACGAAGGAGGCCGGTGAGATCGCGGGCCTCAACGTCCTGCGCATCGTCAACGAGCCGACCGCGGCGGCGCTCGCGTACGGCCTGGACAAGGGCAAGGAGGACGAGCTCATCCTCGTCTTCGACCTCGGTGGCGGCACCTTCGACGTGTCCCTCCTCGAGGTCGGCAAGGACCCCGACGACGGCTTCGCGACCATCCAGGTCAAGGCGACCTCGGGTGACAACCAGCTCGGTGGTGACGACTGGGACGAGCGCGTCGTGGGGCACCTGCTGACGACCGTCAAGAACACCTCGGGCGTCGACCTGTCCAAGGACAAGATCGCGATGCAGCGTCTGCGCGACGCGGCGGAGCAGGCGAAGAAGGAGCTCTCGTCGGCCAGCTCGACGAACATCTCCCTCCAGTACCTCTCGATGTCCGAGAACGGCCCGATCCACCTCGACGAGACGCTGACCCGCGCCCAGTTCGAGCAGATGACCAAGGACCTGCTCGACCGCACGAAGCAGCCGTTCCAGAACGTCATCAAGGACGCCGGCATCTCCGTCGGCGAGATCGACCACGTCGTCCTCGTCGGTGGCTCGACCCGCATGCCGGCCGTCAGCGCCCTCGTCAAGGAGCTGACCGGCGGCAAGGAGCCCAACAAGGGCGTCAACCCGGACGAGGTCGTCGCCCTCGGCGCGTCCCTCCAGGCCGGTGTCCTCAAGGGCGAGCGCAAGGACGTCCTCCTCATCGACGTCACGCCGCTCTCGCTCGGCATCGAGACCAAGGGTGGCCTGTTCACCAAGCTCATCGAGCGCAACACGGCCATCCCGACCAAGCGCAGCGAGGTCTTCTCGACGGCCGAGGACAACCAGCCGTCGGTGCTCATCCAGGTCTTCCAGGGCGAGCGCGAGATCGCGCAGCAGAACAAGCCGCTCGGCACCTTCGAGCTCTCCGGCATCGCACCGGCGCCGCGCGGCGTGCCGCAGGTCGAGGTCACCTTCGACATCGACGCCAACGGCATCGTCAACGTCTCCGCGAAGGACCGGGGCACCGGCAAGGAGCAGAAGATCACCATCTCCGGCGGCTCCGCGCTGTCGAAGGAGGAGATCGAGCGGATGGTCAAGGACGCCGAGGCGCACGCCGAGGAGGACAAGAAGCGCCGCGCCGAGACCGAGACCCGCAACATGGGCGAGACCCTCGTGTTCTCGACCGAGAAGTTCCTCTCGGAGTCCGGTGACAAGGTCTCGGACGAGCACCGCGCCCCCGTCGACGCGGCCCTCGCCGAGCTCAAGGACGCCATCAAGGCCGACAGCGGTGCCTCGACCGAGGACATCCAGGCCAAGATCGACCAGCTCAACAAGGTCTCCCAGGAGATGGGCGCGGCCGTCTACGCCGCGGCCGCCGAGCAGGGCGAGTCGGGCGACGTGCCCGGTGCCGAGTCCACGGACGGCAGCACCACCGGCGCCTCGGACGACGACGTCGTCGACGCCGAGGTCGTCGAGGACGACGAGGAGAAGAAGTGACCGACTCCTCGATGGACGACTCGGTGAACACCGAGGCGGTCAACGACGAGCCGCAGCGCGGTGAGGAGGCGGCCCCGGCGCAGTCCGGGGCCGCCGCCCCCGGCGGGGTGCCCGCGGGCGAGCCCGCCGAGGCCCCGGCCGAGGGTGCCGCGCCCGCCGGCGAGGGCCACCCCGACACGGTCCTCGCGGCCGAGCGCCTCGCCGACCTCCAGCGCCTCCAGGCCGAGTACGTCAACTACAAGCGCCGCGTCGACCGCGACCGCGCCGTCGTCCAGGAGCGTGCGGTGCACGACGTCCTCGAGTCGATGCTCGCCGTCCTCGACGACATCCACGCCGCGCGCGAGCACGGCGACCTCGTCGGGCCGTTCGCGGCCATCGCCGACAAGCTCGAGGGCACCCTCGGGCGCTACGGGCTCGAGCGGTTCGGGACCAAGGGCGAGGAGTTCGACCCGCAGCTGCACGAGGCGCTCATGCACGCCCCGTGGCCGGCCGGCGACGACGAGCTCCCGAGCGGCGCGAGCGCGACGACCGTCGTCACCGTCCTCCAGCCCGGCTACCGTGCCGGTGAGCAGGTCCTGCGTCCTGCCCGCGTCGCGGTCGCCGACCCCGACTGACAGCGACCGGAAGGAGGCGCCGATGGCCAGCCAGGACTGGTTCGAGAAGGACTTCTACGCCATCCTCGGCGTCCCGAAGGACGCCGACGCGGCGGCGATCAAGAAGGCCTACCGCAAGCTCGCGAAGCAGCACCACCCCGACCGCAACGCCGGGGACGCCGCCGCCGAGCAGCGCTTCAAGGACGTCGGGGAGGCGCACGCCGTCCTCTCCGACCCCAAGCAGCGCCAGGAGTACGACGCCGTCCGGTCGATGGCCGGCGGCGGCGCCCGTTTCCGCGCCGGGGCCGGCGGCCCCGGTGGGGCGAGCGGGTTCGAGGACATCTTCAGCGCCTTCGGGGGCGGTGGGGCCGGTGGCAGCCGGGTCCGCTTCTCCTCCGGCGGCCCGGGTCAGGGCCAGCCCGGCGGCGAGGACATCAACGACCTGCTCTCGCAGATGTTCGGCGGCGGGGCCGGTGGTGCCCGCGGCGGTGACCCGTTCGCGAGCGGCTTCCGCGGGGCGCGCGGTCCCCGGCCGGGTGCCGACGTCAACGCCCGCACGACGCTGGGGTTCCGCGACGCCGTCGAGGGCTCGACGGTCACGCTGACGACGGCCGACGGCGCGCGCGTCACGACGAAGATCCCCGCCGGCGTGCGCGACGGCCAGAAGATCCGCGTGCGCGGCAAGGGCGGCGAGGGCGACCCCGGCGCCGCCAAGGGCGACCTCATCCTCACGGTGAGCGTCGAGAAGCACCCGGTCTTCGGGCGCGACGGCGACCACCTGACCGTCGACCTGCCGGTCACCTTCGCCGAGGCCGCCCTCGGGGCGACCGTCGCCGTGCCGACGCTCGACGGCACCCCGGTGCGCGTCAAGGTCGCGCCGGGCACCCCGAGCGGGCGCGTGCTGCGGGTCAAGGGCCGCGGCGTCGCCGGGCGGCACGGCACCGGTGACCTCCTGGCCCGCGTCCAGGTCGTCGTCCCGCAGCGGCTCACCGACGAGGCCCGCGCCGCCGTCGAGACCCTGCGCGACGCCGAGGCCGGCGCCGACCCCCGCGCCACCCTGTTCCAGCAGGCCGCGACCTGACCGGAGGTGCACCGATGGCCCGTCTCGACGTCACCGCGTTCGGCCCCGACGACGACACCCCCGTGTTCGTCATCTCGGTCGCGGCCGAGCTCGCCGGGATGCACGCGCAGACCCTGCGGCAGTACGACCGGATGGGTCTCGTCACGCCCTCGCGCACCAAGGGCGGCGGGCGTCGCTACAGCCAGCGCGACGTCGCACTGCTGCGCGAGGTGCAGCGGCTCTCGCAGGACGAGGGCGTCTCGCTCGCCGGCATCGCCCGCATCCTCGAGCTCGAGAACCAGGTCGATGCCCTGCGCGCCCGGGTCGCCGAGCTGAGCGCGCAGGTCGAGGCGCTCGAGGCCGGCAGCGGGCGGACGACCCGGGTCTTCTCGGTCAGCCCGGCGGGCGACGTCTACGCGGCGCGGCTCGGTGAGCGCCCTCGCTCCGCCGCGCGCAGCCAGGCCCTCGTCGTCTGGCGTGGCCCCCAGCGCCCCTGATCCTTCCCCCCGACTTCTTGCGAGCTGCGCCGCTCGACACGCCGTGGATCGGCGTGTCGAGCGGGCGAACTCGCAGGAAGTCGGATGGGGTGGCGTCAGCGGCGGGCCGGCAGGCGCGTGATCCAGTATGAGGCGGTCGCCGGTGAGGCGACCCCGAAGCGCGCGTTGACGGCCCACAGCGCGCCGCCCGCGAGCGTCGCGGTCGAGGGCACGTCGAGCGTCTCGTCGGTCAGGGCGCCGCGCCAGCGCGCGACCCATCCGCGGCGGTTACGACCGAGCTTCAGCACCGACACCTCGGCCTGGCCCGAGCCGCGCACGACGTAGAGCGTCGAGCCGGAGCGCTCGATGCCGTCGCCGCCGGTGATGCCCGGACCGCCCTGCACGTCGACCTCGCGGACGCGGCCGGTGCGGGTGTCGACGACCCAGAGCCCGCCGGCGGTGCTGTGGTCGAGCACGGCGCTGCACCCGTCGAGGGCGCGGATGCCGTTGGCCGCGAGGTTCGTCCCGTCGTAGCCCGGCCAGTCACCGCCGAGCGGCACGAAGCGCGGGGTCGCGCCGCGGACGGGCCGGCCGTTGCGCCCGAGCCGGATGACGGTGAGCCGGTCGACGCGCGAGTCGGTGACCCACACCGCGTCCCGGGTGACGTCGAGGTCGTTGAGGAACCCGCCTCCCGGCACGACGACGTCGGCGACGACGGTGCCGCGCCGGCCGTCGACGGCCCAGACGTGCGCCTCGGTGCCGACGTTGCCGACCGCCCAGACCAGCCCGGAGCGCGCGTCCCACCGCAGGCCGCGCAGCTGGCGTCCCGTGGCGCCGGGCAGGAGGACGCGGCTCGTCCCGCGGCGCAGGTCGCCCGAGACGATGCGGCCGTCGTTGAGCGAGCCGACGTAGTAGGTCGTGCCGGGGCCGGAGGTGATGCCCTCGGGCTGGATGCCGTCCGGTAGCCGGACGGTCTCGGGGAGGCGACCGCCGTGGTGGCGACCGTCGGCTGCGGCGGACGGGGCGAGGGAGAGGCCGGTGGCGCCGAGGACGCCGACCGCGCCCGCGGTCAGCGCCGAGCGGCGGGTGAGGGAGGTCGTCGGGCGGGCGGGCTGCGTCAAGGTGTCCATGGTCCACGGTGGCCCGGTCGCGCCGGGGAGGGCGCGGGGGAGTCCCGCGGTGAGGTGGCCCGTCGAACCTCAGCCGACGGGGGCCTCGGCGTGGCCCCGGGTGCGCGCGAGCCGCTTGAGTCCCTCGGCTGGCCGGACCGGCTCCGGCCACTTGGGCGCCGCGAGGTCCCCCTCGGAGCGGCCGGTCACCCGGCGCCGGAGCAGCGGGAGCACCTCGCCGCGGACGAAGGCGGCCTCCTCCCGCACGGCCCGGCGCAGCGGGGTGCGCGGTGGCGGGTGCTCGAGGGTGCGCAGGCGCAGCGTGTGGTCCAGCCCGAGCGTCCGCAGCACGGAGGCGGCCATCCGCTTGTGGCCCCAGCGGTTCATGTGCAGCCGGTCGACGGCCCAGAGGCGGGGGTCGTCGTACTCGCGCAGGCGGGCGTGGTCGACGAGGAGCACGTCGTGCTCGTCCGAGATGTCGCGCACGCCGTGGTTGAAGAGGCGGACCCGTCGCAGCAGCGGTTCGAGCAGCGGTCCGGTGCGCGGGTCGAAGGCGGTGAAGACGACGACGGTCGCGCCGCTGCCGGCCAGCGCGCCGACGACCTCGTCGAACCGGCCGAGCACGGGGTCGACGTCGCTGCGCACCGCGAGCAGGTCGTTGCCCCCGGCGAAGAAGGTCGCGACCGTCGGGCGGAGCGCGAGGGCGGCCGGGAGCTGCTCGGCGACGACCTGGTCGATCCGTTTGCTGCGCAGCGCGAGGTTGGCGTACTCCCAGCGCGGGTCGAGGCGACCCAGCTGGCGGGCCATCCGGTCGGCCCAGCCGCGCAGGCCGTTGGGGTGGTGCAGGTGCGGGTCGCCCACGCCCTCGGTGAAGGAGTCGCCGAGGGCGACGAAGCGGCCGGGGTCCACGGGTCCATCCGACCCGGGTCCGGTCGGTCGCGGCAAGCGCTCCGGCCGACGTGCGCCCACTGTTCACCGGGACGTCGTCGACCTGCCCACCGGGTGTCGCCGGGCGGCGCCCGTGGGCTCCCTAGCCTGCGGGACGTGGCCCGTCTCGTGGTGCTCGGTGACTCCCTGACCGAGGGGGTCGGTGACCCGCACGCGGGCTACCCGAACGGCTGGCGGGGGTGGGCCGAGCTGGTCGCCGACGCCCTCGCCGAGCGCGACCCCGGGACCGAGTACGTCAACCTCGCGCTGCGGGGGCGGCGCGCGGCGCAGGTCCTCGCCGAGCAGGTGCCGCTCGCGCTGGCCCACCGGCCGACCGTCGTCACGTTCTGGGCCGGCGGCAACGACCTCCTCGCGCCGCGCGTCTCGGTGGACGCCGTCGCCACGACGGTGGAGCAGGCCCTCGTGGCGCTCGCCCCGACCGGTGCGCGGCTCCTGCTGCTCACGGTCTTCGAGCTGGACCCGTCCCCGGTCCTGCGGGCCGCCGGGGCTCGCGCCACCGCCTACAACGACCGGCTGCGCGTGGTGGCGGACCGGCTCGGCGCGGACCTCGTCGACGTCGCCGACCTCGGCCGTGATCCCTCCCTCTTCTGTGGTGACCGCGTGCACCCGGGGCCGGCGGGGCACCGCGCGGTCGCCGAGCGGGTGGCCGCACGGCTGGGCGTCCGCCTCGGCCCGGGCGGGGGAGCGGACGACCCGCGGCGGACTCCACCGGGATGGGCCGGGGAGGCCGGGTGGTGGCTCGGCAGCGTCGTGCCGCACGCCTGGCGGTGGGCCACGATGGCGAGCAGCCGGGAGCGGGCCCGTCCCAAGTGGCAGGAGCCGGTCCGGGTCGTCGACCGGCTCGTCGGGGTCCCGCTCAGCCGGTGACCGGGCGGCGGACGCGCGCCGCCGCGGAGAGGACGACGAGCGCGGCGACGACCGCGGCGAGCCCGACGACGGCCGAGCGCGGCTCGTCGGTCAGGCGGCCCCAGGCGATCCAGCCCAGCCCCCACGCCATCGCGACCGCGACGGCCCACCGGCCACCGAGGCGACGGGCGAAGAGGACCCCGAGGCCGGCGGCCACGGCGAGGACGACGACGGCGAGGACCTCCGCGACGAGAGGGCCGGGCTCGATGCCGCTCTCGATGAGGGTCGTCGTGACGTTGGCGACCGTGGCGACGGTGACCCAGCCGAGGTAGAGGCCGAAGGTGCCGTCGACGAGCACCGTCTCGACGTGGCCGTAGGACGCGTTCTCCTGGAGCCGGCGCACGAGCAGGCCGAGCGTGAGCGCGAGCGCGACGATGACGACGACGCTGGCCCAGAGCCATCCCTGCTGGGTCACGAGCAGCCACGCCGCGTTGAGGACCATCGAGACGGCGGCGAGCCAGCCGATGGCGCGGTGGCGGCGGTCGCTCGCCTGCTGCGGCAGCCACTGCCAGACCGTGTAGCCGAGGAGGCCGAGGTAGATCGGCGTCCAGATCGAGAACGCCGGCCCGGCCGGGGCGACGAGCGTGGCGTCGGCCGCGAGCGCCCCGCCCGAGGACTCCTCGACGCGGGTGCCGATGACACCGACCCCGACGAGCGTGCCGACGACGCAGAACACCTCTGCGAGGGTGACGCCCACCTGCCGGAGGCGGTCGGCCGAGGTGGGGGCGGTCGAGGTGACGGTCGCGGCGCTCATGCACCGACGCTAGCGGGGCGCTCGAGCGCCCGGCGGTGACAGCGGCGCAGGGGGCGCCCGAGCGTCCATACTCGGCGGATGACCGAGCACCTCATCGTCTTCCCGGACCGCGAGACCGCCGAGGACGTGGCGGACGGGCTGCGCGAGGACGGGTTCGACGACGTCCGCGTCGTCCGCGAGGCGCTGGCCGGCGAGGACGACGCCGAGGACCACGAGTGGGGCGTGCTCGTCCAGGAGGAGATGGTCGTCGACGAGAGCCGTCCGGTCGCGCAGGGCCTGCGCGACCGGTTCGCCGCCCTCGCGCAGGAGCGCGGCGGCTGGTACGACCCCGACCCGGCGGGGTGAGGGGGCGGAGGAGGGCGCGCACGGCTGGCGGGATCACCTTGAGCGGAATACACTCAACTTTGGTGAGCGTTGCTCCGGATGACGCCACCACCCCACCGCACGACCAGGAGACACGACCCGGATGGAGCTCAAGCCGACGACGAAGGTCGCGGAGGCCCTCGCGCTCGCCCAGCGCGCCGCGCAGACCGCCGGCCACGCCGAGATCACGCCCGACCACCTGACGAGCGCCGCCGTGCGCCTCGACACCCCCCTCGCCGACGCGCTGCTCACCGCCGCCGGCACCGGCGCCCAGCACGTCCTCGGCCAGGCCGACGCCCGGCTGCGCGCCCTCCCGACGACGAGCGGCGCCACCGCGCAGCCGCCGACCTTCGGCCGCGAGGCCGTCGCCGTGCTCCAGCAGGCCGACACCCTCATGCGGGCCAAGGGCGACTCCTTCCTCGCGCTCGACCTCGTCCTCCTCGCGCTCGCCGAGACCGGCCACCTCGCGGCGGTCGAGAAGCGCGGCGCCGCCGACATCGAGCGCACCATCGACGAGCTGCGCGGCGGGCGCACCGTCACCTCCGAGACCCAGAGCGAGACGGGGGAGGCGCTCGCGCAGTACGGCACCGACCTCACCCAGGCCGCGCGCGACGGCAAGCTCGACCCCGTCATCGGCCGCGACGAGGAGATCCGCCGCGTCGTCCAGGTCCTCTCGCGGCGCACGAAGAACAACCCCGTCCTCATCGGCGAGCCCGGTGTCGGCAAGACCGCCGTCGTCGAGGGCCTCGCCCAGCGCATCGTCGACGGCGACGTCCCGGAGTCGCTGCGCGACAAGCGGCTCGTCAGCCTCGACCTCGCGGCCATGGTCGCCGGCGCGAAGTACCGCGGCGAGTTCGAGGAGCGCCTCAAGGCCGTCCTCGAGGAGATCAAGGGCAGCGACGGCCAGGTCGTCACGTTCATCGACGAGCTGCACACCGTCGTCGGCGCCGGGGCGAGCGGGGAGTCGGCGATGGACGCCGGCAACATGCTCAAGCCGATGCTCGCGCGCGGCGAGCTGCGCCTCGTCGGCGCGACCACCCTCGACGAGTTCCGCGAGCACATCGAGAAGGACCCCGCCCTCGAGCGCCGCTTCCAGCAGGTGTTCGTCGGCGAGCCGTCCGTCGAGGACACCGTCGCCATCCTCCGCGGTCTCAAGGAGCGCTACGAGGCGCACCACAAGGTCGAGATCGAGGACAGCGCGCTCGTCGCCGCCGCGTCGCTCTCGGACCGGTACATCACCGGTCGCAAGCTGCCGGACAAGGCGATCGACCTCGTCGACGAGGCCGCGTCGCGGCTGCGGATGGAGATCGACTCCAGCCCCGTCGAGATCGACGTCCTGCGCCGCCAGGTCGACCGGCTGAAGATGGAGGAGCTGCACCTCGGGCGCGAGACCGACGAGGCCTCGCAGGAGCGGCTCGGCCGGCTGCGGGCCGACCTCGCCGACGCCACCGAGCAGCTCGACGCGCTCAACGCCCGCTGGGCCGCCGAGAAGGAGGGCCTCAACCGGGTCGGCGACCTCAAGGCGCGCCTGGACGACCTGCGCACCCGCGCCGAGCGCCTCCAGCGCGACGGCGACTACGAGGGCGCCTCGCGCGTCCTCTACGGCGAGATCCCCGCGCTCGAGAAGGAGCTCGACGCCGCGCAGGCCGCCGAGACCGCGCTCGAGGGCGCGGACCTCATGGTCAAGGAGCGCGTCGGCGCCGACGACATCGCCGAGGTCATCGCGGCGTGGACCGGCATCCCCGCC
The DNA here is from genome assembly GCF_018729305.1 of Phycicoccus mangrovi. Taxonomy (NCBI): domain Bacteria; kingdom Bacillati; phylum Actinomycetota; class Actinomycetes; order Micrococcales; family Intrasporangiaceae; genus Phycicoccus; species Phycicoccus mangrovi. The sequence continues at coordinate 107,103 of NZ_JAHHWP010000015.1, forward strand.
GGGCGGCTGCTCCAGGGCGAGACCGAGAAGCTGCTCTCGATGGAGTCGATCATCGGCGCGCGGCTCATCGGCCAGTCCTCTGCCGTGCGCGCCGTGTCGGACGCGGTGCGCCGCAGCCGGGCCGGCATCGCCGACCCCGACCGGCCGACCGGCTCGTTCCTCTTCCTCGGCCCGACCGGCGTCGGCAAGACCGAGCTCGCGAAGTCGCTCGCGGACTTCCTCTTCGACGACGAGCGGGCGATGGTCCGGCTCGACATGTCCGAGTACTCGGAGCGCCACTCCGTCGCCCGCCTCGTCGGCGCGCCCCCCGGCTACGTCGGGTACGAGGAGGGCGGCCAGCTGACCGAGGCCGTGCGCCGGCGCCCGTACTCCGTCGTGCTGCTCGACGAGGTCGAGAAGGCCCACCCGGAGACGTTCGACATCCTCCTGCAGGTGCTCGACGACGGCCGGCTCACCGACGGGCAGGGCCGGACGGTCGACTTCCGCAACGTCATCCTCGTCATGACGAGCAACCTCGGGTCGCAGTACCTCATCGACCCCACGCTCGACCCCGAGGCGCGGCGCAACGCCGTGATGGCGGCGGTGCGCGGCGCGTTCAAGCCCGAGTTCCTCAACCGGCTCGACGAGGTCGTCGTCTTCGACCCGCTCTCCCGCGACGAGCTCGCGCACATCGTCGACCTCCAGGTGCGGGCGCTCTCGACCCGGCTGCACGACCGCCGGATCACCCTCGAGGTGTCGGCGGACGCCAAGGAGTGGCTCGCCGCGACGGGGTACGACCCGGCCTTCGGGGCCCGGCCGCTGCGCCGGCTCGTCCAGAAGGAGGTCGGCGACCGCCTGGCCACCGCCCTCCTCGCCGGCCGCGTCCGTGACGGCGACACCGTGCGGGTCGACCTCGACGCGGCCGGCGACGCCCTCACCCTCGCCTGACCCCACCCGCCTCGCCTTTTCGGGGTGACCCCGAAATGTCCACGAGACCCCGGCTCCGAGCCGGGGTCTCGTGGACGAACCCCCGTGTCGCGGACCGCCCGGACCTGACGTGGCGCCCCCCGCGCGCCGGTTACCCTGACCGCCATGCGCCGCCGCCTGCTTCCCGCCCTCCTCCTGGCCGCGGCCGTCGCGCTCCCCGCCGGGTGCTCCGGCGCCGAGGAGGCGCCCGCGAAGAGCCCGACCCAGCGCCTCGAGGCCGCCCGGGCCGCGCTCGAGCAGGCCGGCACCGTCACGCTCGACCTCGCAAGTACGGATGTCCCCGCGCGCCAGAACGGCGTGACGGCCGCGACCGGGCGCGGCGTCGTCAGCCCCACCGAGCCGAAGTTCAAGGGCACGATCACGGGCACCGTCAAGGGCGTCGGCGCCACCGTCGAGGTCATCGCGATCGGTGACGAGACCTGGCTCAAGCTCTTCACCCCCGACTTCGAGCCGTTCGACCTCTCGACGCTGAACGCCCCCAACCCGGCGACCTTCTTCGACCCGTCGAAGGGCATTGCCGGCCTGCTGCCCGAGACGACGTCGCCGTCCGCCGGCGGCCAGGTGCGGGCCGGCCGCGACGTCCTCACCCAGGTCACGGGGACCCTTCCGGCGCAACGGGTCGAGGACCTCTTCCACCTCGGCGAGGGCGACGGCACGTACGAGGTCACCTACGGCCTGACCGACGCCGACCAGCTGCGCACCGCGACCCTCGTCGGCCCCTTCTTCGGCGGGTCGGACTCGACGTACACGCTGACGCTCACCGAGTACGGCGCCCCCGTTGTCATCGACCGCCCCTAGGGCGCTGCTCGGCGCCGCGTCCGTCGCCGTCGCGCTCGCCGCCGCCGACACCTACGTCGTCGTCCTCGCGCTCACCGACATGATGCGCGGGGTCGGCGTCGGCATCGACTCGCTGCAGCGCGCGACGCCCATCGTCTCCGGGTTCCTCCTCGGCTACGTCGCGGTGCTGCCGCTCGTCGGCCGGGTCGCCGACGTCGTCGACCGCCGGCGCGTCCTCCTCGCCTGCCTCGGCGTCTTCGTCGTCGGGTCGGTCGTCACGGCGCTGGCCACCGAGCTCCCGGTGCTCGTCACCGGGCGGGTCGTCCAGGGCGCCGGGGGCGGCGGCCTCGTCCCCGCGACCCTCGCGCTCGTCGCCGACCTCTGGCCGCCCGGCCGTCGCGGCGTCCCGCTCGGGGTCGTCGGGGCCGTGCAGGAGCTCGGCTCCGTCCTCGGGCCGGTGCTCGGGGCCGCGGTGCTCGCGGTCGCCGACTGGCGCGCCATCTTCTGGTTCGGCGCCGGGGCGGGGGTGGTCCTCGCCGGCGCGGTCGTCGTGACGGGGGGCGGTGTGCCGCAACGTCCACGCGCGCTCCCCACCGTCCTCGGGGTGCTCGCGGGTGTCGTCGGCTGGCTGGTCCTCGCCGCGCCGGACGTGCTCGTGACGAGCGTGTCGCTGGGCGTCCCGTTCGTCCCCTTCGGTGACGCGACCTCGCGCCTCGCGACCCCGATCGGCGTCGTCGCGCTCGTGCTCCTCGTCGCCGCGCTGGGGGCCTGGCTGCGGGGGCGCCGGTCCGCGGTGCGGCGCGTCGACCTGCTCGGCGCCGCCCTCGTCGGCGGCGCGCTCGGCTGCGTCGTCCTCACCTTCGCCGCCGCGCAGCCCGAGCGCGAGGTCGTCGGGCCGCTCGGCTACGCGCTGCTGCCCGTCGCCGCCGTCCTCGCGCTCGCCTACCTCGTCCACCACCGCCGGGCGGTCTCGCCGCTCGTCCCGCGCGGGCTGGTGCGCGGGCGGCTGGTCCGCGCGCTCGTCGTCTCGCTCCTCGTCGGGGTCGCCCTCGTCGCCGTGGTCGTCGACGTGCCGCTCATGGCGCGGGTCGTCCTGAGCGGCGACGAGACCGAGGCGGCCTTCGTCCTCGTGCGCTTCCTCCTCGCCGTCCCCGTCGGTGCGCTCGCGGGCGGGTGGGCGCTGCGCCGCGCCGGCGCGGGACCCGTCGCCGGGGCCGGCCTGGGGCTGACCGCCGTCGGGCTCGGTGTGATGTCGACGTGGGGCGCGACCTCGCTCTCGGGATGGTCCGCCACCCCGGTGCTCGCGGTGACCGGTCTCGGCATCGGCCTGGCGCTGGCCCCCGTCAACGACGCCGCGCTCGCCGAGTCGTCCGAGGACACGCACGGGGCCGCCTCCTCGCTCGTCGTCGTCGCCCGGATGGTCGGGATGGTCGTCGGGCTCGCGCTGCTCACGGCGATCGGGCTGCACCGCTACTACGGCGCGGTGGCCGCCCTCCCGGACCCGACCGACGCCGACGCGCTGCGTGCCGCGGCCGTCGTCCAGGTCACCTCGGTGTTCCGGGGGGCCGCCCTCGCCGCGCTCGCGGGGGCCGCTGTCGCGCTGACGCTGGGCCGCCGCCCGAGCAGCCCGGACGGCGCGGACCGCTCGGCCTCCGGGACCCTGCACCGGGCGTAGCGTCGGGGGCATGGCCTCCGTCAACGACCTGCTCACCGACGCCCTCGACCGCGTGCGCGACACCGTCCACGGCCTGCTCGACGACGTCCCCGAGGACCGGCTCGCCCAGCCGCCCGCCGACGGCGCGAACACCGTCGCGTGGCTCGTGTGGCACCTGACCCGCGTCCTCGACACCCACGTGGCCGACGCCTTCGACCGCGACGTCGTGTGGACCTCCGGCGGATGGTTCGAGCGCTTCGGGCTGCCCTTCCCCGCCAGCGCCCACGGCTACGGGATGTCCTACGACGACGTCCTCGCCGTGCGCGCCTCCGCCGACGACCTGCGCGGCTACTTCGACGCGACGCACGCGATGGTCGCCGGCGCGCTCGCCGAGGTGACCCCCGAGTCGCTCAACCGCGTCGTCGACGAGGACTGGGATCCGCCCGTCACGCTGGCCGTCCGGCTCGTCAGCGCGCTCAACGACGCGACGCAGCACGTCGGCCAGGCCTCGTACGCCGCGGGGATGCTCGACCGGGCCTGACCCTCCGCCGCCGGCCGGCCCTCCTCTGCGCGAACGTGTGTGAAGAACGTCGGCCTGACGACGTTCTTCACACACGATCGCGGGAGATCGGGTGCTGGGAGCCGGTCGGGCGCGCCCGAGCAGCGAGGATCGGCAGATGCCCGAGCTGCCCGAGGTCGAGTCCGCCCGTGCCGTCATCGAGCGGGGAGGGCTGCACCGCACCATCGTCGACGTCGACGACTCGGACACGTGGGAGTGCCGGCCGCACCGCCCCGGCGAGATCCGGGACGTCCTGGTCGGGCACCGGCTGACCGCCGCCCACCGGCGGGGCAAGTCGATGTGGTGCGAGCTCGGCGGGGACGCCCCGACGCTCGGCATCCACCTCGGGATGAGCGGGCGCATCGTGATCACCGGGCCGGACGGCGACGACGTCGGCGGCGACTACGTGCCGCCGCGGCGCTCGGCCCGCACCCCGAAGGAGGAGTGGTACCGCTTCTCGCTGACCTTCGAGGGCGGTGGACGGCTGCGGCTGCTCGACCCGCGGCGCCTCGGCCGGGTCCGGCTCGACCCCGACGTCGACGCCCTCGGCCCGGACGCCGCCGAGATCGGGCGCGAGGAGTTCCGCGAGCGCGTCGGCCGGGGGCGGGCGCCCGTCAAGGCCCGGCTGCTCGACCAGTCGGTGGTCGCGGGCGTCGGCAACCTCCTCGCCGACGAGGTGCTCTGGCAGGCCGGGGTCGACCCGCGCCGCACCGTCGACACCCTCGGGACCGACGACCTCGACGCCCTGCGGCGCAGCCTGCGCGCGGCGGTCCGGACCGCCGCGCGGCAGGGCGGCGTCCACACCCTCGAGGTCGTCGCGCACCGCGGGGCGTCCGGGCACTGCCCGCGCTGCGGCAGCGAGATGGCCCGGGCGACGGTGGGCGGGCGCACGACGTGGTTCTGCCCCCGCGAGCAGCACTGACCCCCTCGTCGGTCCGGGCTACGCCGCAGTAACTGCTGCTCCGGCGACACTTACTGCGGTGTAGCCCGCGACTCGGCGGGATGCGGGATGCGGCGCGCGCGGCGAGGCCGCGGACCGGTCAGGCGCGGCGGCGGGTACCCGGGCTCGCGCCGGCGCCGTCGACCCCGACGGGCACGGGCAGCGGCGGCACGCCGGTCAGCCACTTGCGGTAGCGGACCCGGTCGCCCCAGCGCGCGAGCTCGTCCCAGAGCGCGGCGTGCGCGGCCCACGGCAGCGGGTCGGCGCCGGAGCGCCACGACGCGCCGAACGACACCCACACCGGCACCCAGCCCTCGGCGTCGTCCCAGGCGCCGCGGCGCGCCGTGAGGACCCGCCGCCGGTACTGGAACGCCCGCCGCGGCCCGTCACCAGGCACGGGCGCGGTCGCCATCGGCCACACCCGCAGGTCGAGGTGCATGAGGGCGACCTCGAGCGCGCCGAGGACCGCCGGGTCGACGAGGACCGTCGCGACGTTCTCGTGGGGCGGGCGGGTCATCACCGCACCGTAACCCCGGGCACCGACGCCCGTCACGCCCCTCCCGCGGGGCGGGCGCTCAGGCGTCGAGCTGGACGACGACCGGGGCGTGGTCGCTCGCGCCGGTGCCCTTGCGTTCCTCGCGGTCGATGGCGGCCCCCGCGACCCGGGCGGCGAACGACGGCGAGCCGAGGACGAAGTCGATGCGCATCCCGCGCTTCTTGGGGAAGGCGAGCCGCTGGTAGTCCCAGTACGTGTACGCCCCCGGGGTGTGCGGCCGGACGACGTCGACGAAGCCGGCGTCGAGGAAGGCCGCGAACGCCGCGCGCTCCGGCGGGCTGACGTGCGACTTGTCGAGGTAGTACTCCATCGACCAGACGTCCTCGTCCTGGGGCGCGATGTTCCAGTCGCCGCACAGGGCGACCGGCGTGCCGTCGGCGGCCCACTCGACCGCACGGTCGCGCAGCCCGCGCAGCCAGGTCAGCTTGTAGTCCATGTGCGGGTCGTCGAGGGCGCGGCCGTTGGGGACGTACACCGACCAGACGCGCACGCCACCGCACGTGGCGCCGATGGCCCGGGCCTCCGGCGCGAGCGGCTCGCCCCACCCGGGGTCGCCGTCGAAGCCGACCTGCACGTCGTCGAGCCCGACCCGCGAGAGCACGGCAACCCCGTTCCACTGGTTGAGGCCGTGGTGCGCGACCTCGTAGCCGAGCGCGCGAAGCCGCTCGTAGGGGAACTGCTCGTCCTTGGCCTTGGTCTCCTGCATCGCGAGGACGTCGACGTCGGCCCGCTGCAGCCAGGCCTCGACACGGTCGATGCGGGAGCGGATGGAGTTGACGTTCCAGGTGGCGATGCGCACACGGCCACCCTAACGAGGCGCACCGACGGCGCTCGTGGGCCGTCCCGGCGGTGCAGGCTGGGGCGATGGACGCCGCCGAGCCCACGCTGCACGTCACCCGCCGCGGGGAGGGGCCGCCCGTCGTCCTCCTCCACGGCTACCCGCAGACCCACCGGATGTGGGACCGCGTCGTGCCGGGGCTCGTCGCCGCCGGCCACGAGGTCATCGCGCCCGACCTGCGCGGCTACGGCGACAGCGACAAGCCGGCCGGCGACCCCGGGCACCGCCGGTACGCCAAGCGGACGATGGCCGCCGACGTCGTGCGGGTCATGGACGAGCTCGGCCACGACCGGTTCGCCGTCGTCGGCCACGACCGCGGCGCCCGCGTCGGGCACCGCCTCGCGCTCGACCACCCGGAGCGCGTCGAGCGGCTCGCCGTCCTCGACATCGCCCCGACGCTGCACATGATCGAGCACGCGGACGCTGCCTTCGCGACCGGCTACTACCACTGGTTCCTCCTCGCCCAGCCGGACGGCCTGCCCGAGCGGCTCGTCGGCGCCGACCCGGAGCTCTACCTCCGCGAGAAGCTGCGCCGCTGGTCGGCGCCGGGGTTCGTCTTCGACGAGGACGCCGTGCGCGACTACGTCCGCTGCTTCGCCACGCCGGAGGCGGTCCACGCGAGCTGCGAGGACTACCGCGCCGCGCTCGGCCCGGACCTCGACGACGACCGCGCGAGCCGCGGGCAGCGCCTCGCCTGCCCGGTGCTCGTCCTCTGGGGCGCGGCGGGTTTCGTCGCCCGCACCTACGACGTCCTCGACGTCTGGCGGGGGTACGCCGACGACGTGCAGGGGCACGCCGTCCCGGGCGGCCACTTCTGCGCGGAGGAGTCACCGGCCGAGGTGCTCGACGCGCTCGTCGCCTTCCTCGGCGAGCCCGGCGAGCCCGGCGAGGGGACGGCGGCATGACCACCGCCCTCGTCACCGGTGCCTCGGCCGGCATCGGCCGCGCCTTCGCCGAGCGGCTCGCCCACGACGGCCTCGACGTCGTCCTCGTCGCCCGCGACCGCGCCCGCCTCGAGCGCCTTGCCGCCGACCTGCGCGCGCGGTACGGCGTCGCGACCGAGGTGCTCGTCGCCGATCTCGCCGACCGCGCGCAGACGGAGGAGGTCTGCCGCCGCCTCGCCGACGAGGACCGCCCGGTCGAGGTGCTCGTCAACAACGCCGGTCTCGGGCAGCAGCACCCGTTCCTGGACAACGAGATCAGCCGCGAGGAGGCCGCGCTCGACGTGATGGTCCGGGCCGTCCTGCTGACCTGCCACGCCGCCGGCCGCGCGATGCGGGCCCGGGGGAGCGGCCGCATCGTCAACGTCAGCTCGGTCGCGTCCTTCACGACGAGCGGCCCCTACTCGGCGGCGAAGTCGTACGTCACGGTCCTGTCCGAGGCGCTCGCCGGGCAGCTCGCCGGGACGGGGGTCACCGTCACCGCGGTCTGCCCCGGCCTGACCCGCAGCGAGTTCCACGAGCGGGCCCGGATGTCGCTGCCCGGCGTGCCGCGCGGGCTGTGGCTCGACGCGGACGAGGTCGCCCGCCAGGGGCTCGCCGACGCCGCGGCCGGTCGGGTCGTCTCGGTGCCCGGCCCGCAGTGGAAGGCGCTGTCGCTCGCCGTGCGGATGGCGCCCCGCCCGCTGGTGCGCGGCGCGGGCACGCGGCTCGTCGAGCGGCTGCGCGGGCGTCGCTGAGCACCCCCCGGCGACCGGTATCAGGGTCGGCACCTCGTGCCTCCTCCCCGGTGACCCGCACCCGCGGGAACGGAAGGAGGCCACCATGGCCCTCAGCTGGAAGGCGCTCGGGCACGTCGGGCGCATCCCCCCGCAGGCGTGGGACGCGATCGTCCCGCACGGCCCGGTGTGGCGCGTCGCCGGCCGGTTCGACCAGGTCGAGCGCAACCCGCAGCCGCTCCCGCCGTACGAGGCGGCCATCGGGGCGCGCATGCTCGAGTCGCTGCTGTGGTCCTCGATCATCATCGTCGGCGGGCGCGACGGCGGGGGCCGGGCGCTGCTCGACGAGATCGACGACTGGTGCGGCACCGGCTGGCCGAAGAAGTGGCCGAAGCCGAAGCCGCGCCACGGCTGGGACGAGGGGCAGCTCTTCGTGGGCGCAGCGCTCGCGGCCGCCGCGCTGGCCGAGCAGTACGACCACGACCCCGAGATGCAGGACATCCTCGGCGCGGCGGCGGAGCGGCTGCTCGAGCGCGCCGGATGAGCTCCGCACGGGCCGGTCCACCCCCTCCGCGACCGGCCCGTGCGGTACCGGGGGCGGCCGCGGCGCCGGGGTCTTCCCCCCCCCCCCGGCGCGGCCGGGCCTCGCCGGGGGGGGCCGGCCGTCGAGCCCGCGGTGCTCCGCGAGTACCGCCACCTCCTCCGCACCGCCCCCGCCGACTGGCAGGAGACGGCGCACCGGCACGCGCTGACCCGGCTCGGCGCCGCCGCCCGGCAGGCGCTGCTCCTCGAGGTGCAGCGCCTCTGCCTCACCGGGACCCGCGTCCGCCCGGACGACGTCCCGACGCTGGCCCGCCTCCTCGTCCACGGCGAGCGGCACCGGCCCCGGGTGCTCCTCGACGGGATGCGCCCCGACCTGCTCCGTCTGCTGGCGCGGGCGGTCGTCACGAGCCCGACCGGGCGCACGCTCCGGGTCGGCGAGGACATCTGGGACGGCGCCGACCCGGCCGGCCCCGCCGACGAGCCGCTCGTCCGCGGCGGCGTGGGGTGGTCCGGCGAGTGGGGCAGCGCCGTGACGCCGGTCGACCTCGGCTCGACGTGGCTGCCGACCCCGCTGCCGCGCCGGCGGCGCTGACCCCTGGGCCGACCCCCTACCGTGGTGCCCGTGACCGACATCGCCGCCGACCGGGCCCGCCTCCTCGAGATCATCCGCGACCGCGCCATCGTGCACGGGCGGGTCACCCTCTCCTCCGGCAAGGAGGCCGACTACTACGTCGACCTGCGCCGGGTCACCCTCGACGGCGAGGCGAGCCCGCTCGTCGGCCGGGTGATGCTCGACCTCGTCGCCGACCTCGACGTCGACGCCGTCGGCGGCCTGACCCTCGGCGCCGACCCCGTCGCCACCTCGATGCTCCACGCGAGCGCCGCGGCCGGCGGCCGGCTCGACGCCTTCGTCGTCCGCAAGGCCGGCAAGGCCCACGGCCTCCAGCAGCGCATCGAGGGCCCGTCGATCGAGGGCCGGCGCGTCGTCGTGGTCGAGGACACCTCGACGACCGGTGCCTCGCCGCTCGACGCCGCGCAGGCCGTCCAGGAGGCCGGTGGGACGGTCGTCGCCGTCGCGACGATCGCCGACCGCGCGACCGGTGCCGCGGAGAAGTTCGCCGCCGCCGGGCTCGAGTACCGCCACGTCTACGGGCTCGAGGACCTCGGCCTCGCCTGACCTGCCGCGGCCCCGGCGCCGCCCTGCGAGCGGGGCGGGCGCCGGGGCCGTCGGACCAGCGGCTCAGCGGGTCGGCTGCGGGACCTGCTTCACCTCACCGCTGCGCACCCGGTCGAAGTAGCTCCGGATGACCGCCCGGATCTCCGGGGCCATGAGGTAGAGCCCGACGAGGTTCGGCAGCGACATGAGGAAGATCGCCGAGTCGGAGAAGTTGATGACCGGCCCGAGGGCGGCCGCCGACCCGATGACGGTGAAGACGAGGAAGACGACCTTGAAGGTGTTCTCGGCGACGACGTTGTCCCCGAAGAGGTAGCCCGTGGCCTTCATCCCGTAGTACGACCAGCTGATCATCGTCGAGAACGCGAAGAGCACGACGGCGAGCGCGAGCACGTTGGGGAACCACGGCAGGACGGTCGCGAAGGCGTCCGAGGTGAGCGCCACGCCGCCGAGCTCGGAGGCGTCCGGGTTGGTGTAGGCCCCGGTGATGACGATCGTCAGCGCGGTCATCGTGCAGATGACGACCGTGTCGATGAACGGCTCGAGCATCGCGACGAAGCCCTCGGTGGCGGGCTCCTTGGTCTTGACCGCCGAGTGCGCCACCGACGCCGACCCGAGGCCGGCCTCGTTGGAGAACGCCGCCCGCTGGAAGCCGACGATGAGCGCGCCGACGGCGCCGCCGGCGACGCCCTCGGGCGAGAAGGCCCCGGTGAGGATCGAGCCGAACGCCTCCGGGACGGCGCCGACGTTCCAGACGAGCACGACGAGGCAGGCCACGATGTAGAGGCCGGCCATGAAGGGGACGATCTTCTCGGTCACCCGGGCGATGCTCTTGATGCCGCCGATGATGACGGCGCCGGCGAGGCCCGCGAAGACGAGGCCGACGACCCACGGCACGTCGGCGATGTAGGAGTCCTCACCGCCGGTGACGGCGATGATCTGCGCGGTCGCCTGGTTGGACTGGAACATGTTCCCGCCGCCGACGGCGCCGCCGATCATGAACAGCGCGAACAGGACTGCGAGGACCTTGCCGAGGCCGCCCATCCCGCGGGCGGCGAGGCCGTCGCGCAGGTAGTACATCGGACCACCGGAGACGGAGCCGTCCGCGTGCTCGCGGCGGTACCGCACGCCCATCATGCACTCGGCCATCTTCGTCGCCATGCCGAGCAGGCCGGCGAGGATCATCCAGAACGTCGCGCCCGGCCCGCCGAGGGAGATGGCGATGGCGACACCGGCGATGTTGCCGAGCCCGACGGTGCCGGAGACGGCGGTGGCGAGGGCCTGGAAGTGCGTCACCTCGCCCGCGTCGTCGGGGTCGGAGTAGCGACCCCGGACGAGGTCGATGGACAGCTTCGGGCCACGGACCTGCATGAAGCCGAGCCAGACGGTGAAGAACGCGCCGGCGACGACGAGCCACACGACGATGAGCGGCAGGGTGGCGCCGCCGACGTCGACGGAGTAGAAGACGAGGCTGGTCAGCCGGTCGGAGAAGCTGGTGAAGAGGTCGACGGGATTCATCAGGGCACCACCGTGACGGGGAGATGGGCGTGCTGGACGAGCCGGCTCGCGACCGAGCCGAAGACGGCCTCGCGCAGGCCGCCGTCGCCGGTGCGACCGACGATGACGTGGACGGCGCCGGTCTCGCGGGCGACGTCGGTGATGGTGTCGGACGGCTTGCCGTGGCGGACGACCTCGCTGTGGGGGACGCCGCCGTCCTCGGCGATCCGGGCCATCGGGACGAGCACCTGCTCGGTCGCGGCCGCGAGCTCGCGCTCCTTCTCGCGGTGCCGGTGCTCGTTCTCGCTCGCGGTCTGGAAGGAGTACGGGCTCCACGGCACGACGTGGACGAGCACGACCTTCCAGTCGTTGTGGCGGGCTCTCTCGACGGCGAACTCCACCGCTCGGGTGGACGCGTCGCTGTTGTCGACACCGACGACGACGGTTTCCATGGGGCCTCCCGGTCTCAGGGCGATCGGTACGGTCCCGCTCGAGGCTAGCGGCTCGGGTGTGACCCGCGCCACACCCGGCGGCCCGTAGGATCGGCCCGACCCCGTCCCCGGAGGAACCCTCGTGATCGCCACCATCGTCGTCGTCGTCATCGTGCTGGCCCTCGTCCTCTGGGCGGTCGCCGCCTACAACGGGCTCATCAAGCTGCGCAACCTCGTGCAGGAGGCCTGGCGCCAGATCGACGTCGAGCTGACCCGTCGGCACGACCTCATCGGCAACCTCGTCGAGACCGTCAAGGGGTACGCGGCGCACGAGCGGGGCACGCTCGAGGACGTCATGTCGGCTCGGGCACAGGCGATGTCGCCCGGCCAGTCGCCGGCGCAGCAGGCCGAGAGCGAGGACCTCCTCGGGCGCGCGCTCGGCCGGCTCATCGCCGTCGCCGAGGCCTACCCCGACCTCAAGGCGAACCAGAACTTCCTCGCCCTGCAGGCCGAGCTCAGCTCGACCGAGGACCGCATCGCGTCGGCGCGCCGTTACCACAACGCGACCGTCCGCGACCTCAACACCAAGGTCGAGACGGTGCCGACGAACATCGTCGCGAACCTCTTCCACATCGAGCGGGCCGAGTACTTCGAGGCCGTGGGCGAGCAGCGCGAGGCGCCGAAGGTGGACTTCGGCCAGCGCGACACCCCGATCCCGCCGCCGTCGTCCGCCGGCTCCTCGACGCCCTGACGCGTCACGCCCCGGGGTCGGGCTCCTCGGCGGGCAGGACGAGCGCGTAGACGTTCCACGGACGCGCGCCCTCGGGGTGGTCGCGGCGGGTGCGACCGCGGTGGCGGCGGGCCAGCGCGTGCAGCTCCTCGCGCAGCTCGCGCTCCTCGGCGTCGGTGAGCCACACCCGTCCTCGTGAGGTCATGCCGTGCTCCTCGCCGTCGGCGACGGCGGTGGCCAGCCGGTCGAGGTCGGCGTCCAGCTCGGCGAACCAGGTGTGCACCGAGGTGCGGCTGGTCTCGATGCCGGCGGCACGGTGGGCCTCGGGCGTGATGCTGATGGCGTCCGCCGTCGCGCGCCACGGGCGCTCGCGGCCGTCGCCGCTCTCGCCCGGTTCGACGATGCCCCACTTCTGCAGCGCGCGGAGGTGGTAGCTCATCGCCGAGGGCGTGAGGCCGCACAGCCGGCCCGCCTCGGTCGCGGTGAGCACCTCGCCGGAGAAGAGCTCGGTGATGACGCGCTGCCGGGCGGGATGGGCGAGCGCCCGCAGCGCGCGGGGGTCGGTGATGCGCAGCTCGGTGCGCTCGGGCCGGCTCATGGGCCGATGCTAGTTGACCGGCACAGTTGTGAAGCACTACCTTCACAACTGTGAAACAGATGCTTCGGAACTACCGTGAGGTGCTCGCGCTCGGGGGCGTGCGGGTGCTGCTCCTCGCGGCCGCCGTGAGCATCGCGGGGGACTCGGCCGCGATGGTGGCCCTCCTGCTGCGCGTCCACGACGCGGGCGCCGGTCCGTGGGCGGTGTCGGCGCTCCTCCTGGCGTTCGGCCTGCCGGTGGTCCTCCTCATGGGTCCGGCGGGCACGCTCGCCGACCGGCCGGACCCGCGTCGGCTGCTCGCCGCCACGGCGTCCGTGCAGGCGCTCGCGGCCCTCGGGCTGGCGCTCGTCGACGGGCTCGTCGCGACCTTCGTGCTCGTGCTCGTGCTCCAGACCGCGTTCGCGCTCGGGAGCCCGGCGTGGACGGCGCTCGTCCCGCGGCTGGTGCCCGACGGGTCGGCCGGCCGCGTCGTCGCCCTCCAGCAGGCGCTGCGCGGGGTCGCCGCGCCGCTGGGTGCCGGGGTCGGCGGGCTGCTCGTCCAGTGGCACGGGCCCGCCACCGCGCTGCTGCTCGACGCCCTCACCTTCGTCCTGCTCGCCGGCGGTGCGGCGCTCGTGCCCCGCCCTCGCCCGCTCCCGGCCACCGACGACGCGCAGGTCCCCGTCCGCGGGCTGCTGCCCCGCGCCGGCATCCGCGCGCTGCGTGCCGACCCCGCGCTCGGCGTGCTCGTGCTGGCCCTGCTGCCGATGGTCGTGACGATCGAGTCGGTCAACGTCGTCGAGGTCTTCCTCGTGCGGGACGTGCTGGGCGCCGGTGCCGCGCAGTTCGGGGCCGCCGAGGCGGTGCACGGCGTGGCCGCGGTGCTGGGCGCGGTCGCCGCCGGTGCCGCGTCCACCCGGCGGGCGCGGATCCGGGTGGTGCTGTGGGCCATCGGCCTCGTCGGGCTGGGGCAGGTCGCGCAGGGGCTGGCCCCGTCCTACCCGGTCTACCTCGCCGGCTCGGTGGGTGTCGGCCTCATGCTCGGCGCCGTCAACGCCCTCGTGTTCGGCCTCCTCCTCGACGAGCTGGAGCCCGGCCGGCACGGCGCCGTGGTCGCCCTCGTCAGCGGCCTGTCGCGCGCGGCCGGGGCCCTCGCGCTCGGCCTGGGCGGAGCGGTCGGCAGCCTCGCCGGCGCGCGTACGGCGTACGTCGTGGCCGGGGTCGCGGGGCTCGTCGTCGCCCTCGCCGCGACCCTCGCCGTCCACCGGTCGGTGGACGGCGCGTCCACCGCCCGGGCGTCCCGCGGCACGCCCGGCCCGAGCACGCTGGAGGCATGAGCGAGACAGCCATCCGCATCCGCGAGCTGACCAAGGCGTACGGGAGCCACCGGGCCGTCGCCGGCCTCGACCTCGACGTCCACACCGGCGAGGTCTTCGCCCTCCTCGGCCCCAACGGCGCCGGCAAGACGACGACCGTCGAGATCCTCGAGGGCTTCCGCGACCGGGACGGCGGCGAGGTCTCCGTCCTCGGCACCGACCCGCACGGCGCCGGCCGGGCCTGGCGCGACCGCATCGGGATCGTCCTGCAGACCTCGGGGGGCCTCGACCTGCTCACGCCGCGCGAGGCGCTGCGCAGCACCGCCCGGTGCTACGCGACGCCGCGTGACGTCGACGAGGTCATCGAGGCGACCGGTCTCGGCGCCAAGGCCGACGACCGCATCACCGGCCTCTCGGGTGGGCAACGGCGCCGGCTCGACGTCGCGCTCGGCATCGTCGGGCGACCCGAGCTGCTGTTCCTCGACGAGCCGACGACCGGGTTCGACCCGCAGGCCCGCCGCGACTTCTGGGAGCTGATCCGCGGCCTCGCGCAGGACGGCACGACCATCCTCCTGACGACGCACTACCTCGACGAGGCCGAGCACCTCGCCGACCGCGTCGGCGTCATCGCCGGTGGGCGGCTGCTCGCGCTCGACACCCCGGCCGCCCTCGGCGGTCGGCAGTCCCAGGAGGCGACGGTCTCGTGGGAGGAGGACGGCACCCGGCGCACCGTCCGCACGGGCACGCCCACCACCGAGGTCGCCTCCCTCGCAGCCCGGTTCGGCGGCGAGGTCCCCGAGCTGACCGTCACCCGTCCCTCGCTCGAGGACACCTACCTCGGGCTCATCGCCCCCCACGTCACGACCGAGCGCCAGGAGGTGCCCGCATGAACACCCTCGCCCTCGGAGTCGACCGCACGACCGTCGAGCTGAAGATGTACTCCCGCGAGAAGGAGGCCGTCTTCTTCTCCTTCCTCTTCCCGATCCTCCTCCTCCTGCTGTTCTCGGTGATCTTCTCGAGCCAGTTCGAGGACTCGGCCCGCACCGGGATGACCGCGGCCCGCTACTTCCTCCCGGGGATGGTCGCCGCCGGTGTCATCCTCACGAGCTTCCAGACGATGGCGATGTCGGTCGCCGCCGAGCGCGACGACGGCACGCTCAAGCGGCTGCGCGCCACGCCGATGCCGCCGGCCGCGTACTTCCTCGGCAAGGTCGGGCTCGTCGTCTGCACCTCGCTCGTCCAGGTCGTGCTGCTCCTGCTCGTGGCCCGGCTCGCCTTCGACGTGCCGCTGCCCGACACCGGTGGCCGCTGGATGCTGTTCGCCGGGGTGTTCTCGCTCGGCGTCTTCGGGGGCACGGTGCTGGGCATCGCGTACTCGTCCCTCGCGTCGTCGCGCTCCATCGGCGCCGTGGTCATCGGGCCGCAGCTGGTCCTCCAGTTCATCAGCGGCGTGTACATCGCCTTCACCGACGTGCCGCAGTGGCTGCAGCAGGTGGCGTCGGTCTTCCCGCTCAAGTGGATCGCGCAGGGGATGCGGGCGGTGTTCCTGCCGGACGGCCTCGCCTCGGCCGAGATGGCCGGCTCGTGGGAGCCCGGTCGCGTGCTGCTCGTGCTCGCCGGGTGGGCTGTTGCCGGTCTGGTCCTCTGCCTGACGACGTTCTCGTGGTTCAAGCGCGGCACGGTGTGAGGCGCTCGCGCCGCCCGACGGGCAGGATGAGGGCATGAGCCAGGTCAGCGCCGACGTCCCCGAGGAGGGGGTGTCGACCGCCGAGTTCCGGGCCATGTGGCGGCGGCAGGAGCCCTTCTGGCACGGGGCCTTCGCCATCGTGTGGGCCTCGGCGGTCGTCGTCACGGTCCTCGACGAGCGCGGCCCCCACGGCCTGTGGCCCTCGGTGCTCCTGCTCGTCGCGATGGCCGTGGCGTACGCGACGCTCGGGGTCCGGGGCATCCGGCAGCAGCAGCGGGCCGGCGTCACCTACCAGGTCGTCGCGTGGTCCCTCCTCCTGCTGATCCAGCTCGTCGACCCGGGCACCGAGACGTGGATGCTCTACTTCATCCTCTACCCGCAGATGTGGGCCATGCTCGAGGTCCGGTGGGCGGCGGTCGGCACGCTCCTGTCCCTCGCGGTCTTCGGTGGGGTGCGGTTCTGGCAGAGCGGGTTCGACTCCGACGCCCTCGGGGCCATCCTCATCAGCTCGGTCATCTCGCTCGGCATCTCGACGGCCCTCGGCATCTTCATCAACCGCATCGTCGACGAGGCGCAGAGCCGCGCCGAGACCATCGACGAGCTGCAGGCCACACAGGCCCGGCTGGCCGCCGTCGAGCGCGACCGCGGCGTGCAGGACGAGCGCGAGCGCATCTCGCGGGAGATCCACGACACCCTCGCGCAGGGGTTCACGTCGGTCGTCACGCTGACCCGGGCGGCGGACGCGGCGCTGGCCCGCGGCGACGTCGCGACGGCCCGCGAGCGGCTCTCGCTCGTCGAGCGGACGGCCACCGACAACCTCGCGGAGGCGCGGCTCATCGTCGCCGAGCTCACCCCCGGGCACCTGCAGTCACGCACCCTCGTCGAGGCGATGCAGCGGCTCGGAGAGGCCGTGAGCAGCGAGACCGGCATGCGCGCCGAGGTGACGGTCGACGGCGAGCCGGCGCCCCTCGGCGGCGTCGCCGAGGTCGTCCTCCTGCGCACGGCCCAGGAGGCGCTCTCGAACGTCCGGCGCCACGCGTCCGCCGGCCACGTCGCGGTGTCGCTCGCCTACGAGCCCGAGCGGGTCGTCCTCACGGTGTGCGACGACGGCCGCGGGTTCGACACCGGCGCCGACCGCAGGGGCTTCGGCCTCGACGGGGTCCGCGCCCGCGCCGCCCAGGTCGGCGGCGAGGTGGACCTGACGAGCGTGCCCGGCTCGGGCACGACCCTGCGACTGGAGGTACCCCGGTGATCCGTCTGCTGGTGGTCGACGACCACCCCGTCGTCCGGGCCGGGATGGTCGCCGTGCTGGGCGAGGAGCCCGACCTCGACGTCGTCGGGGAGGCGGGCAACGGCGCCGAGGCGCTCGCGCTCGTCCCGCGGCTGGAGCCCGACGTCGTCCTCATGGACCTGCGGATGCCCGTGATGGACGGGGCCGAGGCGACCGCCCGGCTGCGCTCGATGCCGTCGGCGCCCCAGGTGCTCGTCCTCACGACGTACGACACCGACGCCGACATCGTCCGGGCCGTGGAGGCCGGGGCGCGGGGGTACCTTCTCAAGGATGCGCCGACGTCGCTGCTCACGGACGCCATCCGGCGGGCGGCGCGCGGCGAGACCGTGCTGGCGCCACCGGTCGCGGCGCGGCTCGCGGACCGGCTGCGGGCGCCCGCGGCCCCGGACCTCACCGCCCGCGAGGTCGAGGTGCTCGGGCTCGTGGCCCGCGGGCTGTCGAACGCCCAGGTGGGGCGGCAGCTCTTCATCGGCGAGGCGACGGTCAAGACGCACCTGCTGCGCACCTTCGCGAAGCTCGGGGTGCAGGACCGCACCGCCGCGGTCACCGAGGCCCACCGTCGCGGCCTCATCGACCTCGGCTGAGGGCTGCCCGCCGGGGCGAGCGGGTCGGGGCCCGAGCGGACAGACCCCTGCCGGCCGCTGTCGTTCGCTTCCGATGCCGGAGCAACCATGACGAGCGGTCGAGGAGCGCCGCTCATCCCGCTCGCGTCGTGGCTTGGAGCAATCATGACGAGCGGTCGAGGAGTGCCGCTCATCCCAGTTGCTCCGAGATGAGGGGCGAACGACAGCGGTCGTGTGGGACATGCCGGGTGGTCGGGCGCGGCGGGTCGAGGTGAAAGAGGACCGTCAGCGGGTCGGGTTTCACCTCGACCGCGCGGATGGTCTGGCGGGTCGAGGTGACATGGGACCGTGAGAGGGTCGGGTTTCACCTCGACCCGGTGGGTGGGGGGTGGTCAGGGGCGCTGCTCGAGCTCGTCGACGACCTCGTCGGACTCCGCGCGCGCCTCGGCCGGCGACATCGCGGCGGAGCGGCGGTGGCGCAGCCACTCGATGACGACCGGCACGACGGAGACGAGCACGATCGCGAGGATGACGACCTCGAGGTTGTTCTTGACGAACGCGACGTTGCCGAGGAAGTGCCCGGCGAGGGTCACGACGCCCACCCAGAGCGCGGCGCCGACGGCGGACCAGGTGAAGAAGTGGCGCCGCTCCATCCGGCCGATCCCGGCGACCACCGTGATGTACGTACGCACGATCGGCACGAACCGCCCGAGCACGAGCGCCTTGGCGCCGTACCGGTCGAAGAACTCCTCGGTCTTGTCGAAGTACTGCCGCTTGATGATCCGCCCGTCCCGGTTGCGCAGCGGCGCACCGAGCCGGCGGCCGAGCTCGTAGCCGACGACGTTGCCGAGGAAGGCGGCCGCGAACAGCGCCCCCATCGCGACGAAGAGGTTGACCTGGAGCTGGCCGCTCGCGACGAACAGGCCGACGGCGAAGAGGAGCGAGTCCCCCGGCAGGATCGGGAAGAACAGCCCGCACTCGACGAACACGATGGCGAGCGAGATCCAGAAGAACGCCGACCCGTAGGTGTCGAGGAGGTACTGGGGGTCCATCCAGTTGGGCCCGAGGGAGTGCATCACGGCCCCAAGGGTAGGTGCTGCGACCGGGCCGCGAGGCCGCTCGACGCTGTGCGCCACCTGTGGCTTCCCGCCGACCGGACCGAGCCGCGCAGCGAGCGACCCTGCGGAAAGCCCCGCGCGGATGGACACCCGCGACGCGATCCGTCCCCCGCGGCTACTCTCGCGCGTGAACGCGCAGGTCCACGGCGCGCCCCCGGAAGAGAGCACAGCATGACCCGACGTCCTCGCCTCGTCGTCCCCGCCCTCGCGGCGGCCGTCCTCGCGCTCGCCGGCTGCGGCGCCCCCGTCGACGAGCAGCCCGCCGCGTCCGCGACGCCGAGCGGCACCTCGTCCGACCCGCTCGCCGGCTGCACGCCCGACGCGCTGAAGACCCTCACCGCCGGCACGCTGACCGTCGGCACCGACAAGCCGGCCTACGGCCCGTGGTTCGTCGACGACGACCCCTCGAACGGCCAGGGCTACGAGTCCGCGGTCGCGTACGCCATCGCCGACAAGCTCGGCTACGCGAAGGACAGGGTGCAGTGGGCCGTCGTGCCGTTCAACACGGCGATCGCCCCCGGCCCGAAGACCTTCGACCTCGACCTCAACCAGGTCTCGATCAGCGACGACCGCAAGAAGGCCGTCGACTTCTCCTCCGGCTACTACGACGTGCGCCAGACGGTCATCACCTACAAGGGCAGCCCGATCGACGGCAAGACCTCGGTCGCCGACCTCAAGGGCGCCAGGCTCGGTGCCCAGGTGGGGACCACGTCCTACACGGCCGCCACGCAGCAGATCGCCCCCACCGAGCAGGTCGCCGTCTTCGACACCAACGACCTCGCCGTCCAGGCCCTGAAGAACCAGCAGATCGACGGCATCGTCGTCGACCTGCCCACCGGCTTCTACATGACCGCCGCCCAGCTCGACGACGGCGTCATCGTCGGTCAGCTGCCGGCGCAGGGCTCGCCCGAGCAGTTCGGCGCGGTCCTCGACAAGGGCAGCCCCCTGACCCCCTGCGTCACCGCCGCCGTCGACGCCCTGCGCGCCGACGGCACGCTCGAGAAGCTCGTCGGCGAGTGGCTCTCGACGCAGGGCGCCCCCGAGCTGACGTGACCACCCCGGCAGCACCGACGACCGGGTCCGACGCGCAGCCGTCCGCCCTCGAGATCGAGCGACGGCGCTACCGCCGCGGCCGGGCGGTGCGCTCGGCCGGCATCTCGGCGGTCTCGACGCTGGTGCTCGTCGGGGTCGTCGTCGCCCTCGTCGTCACCTCGCCCGGATGGCCGCGCGTCCGCGACACGTTCCTCGACCGGGACAAGGCGGTCGAGTCCTTCCCCGCCGTCGTCGACGGCCTCTGGCTCAACATCCGCGTGATGCTCGTCTGTGGCGTCGTCATCGCCGTCCTCGGCCTGACGCTCGCCGTGATGCGCACCGTCCGCGGCCCGGTCGCGTTCCCGCTGAGGCTCTTCGCGACGGCGTACGTCGACCTCTTCCGCGGCCTGCCGCTGCTCCTCGTCATCTTCGTCCTCGGCTTCGGCGCGCCGGCGCTGCGCCTCTCGGGCCTGCCGTCGTCGGCGCTGTTCTGGGGCGCGTGCGCGCTCGTGCTGTCGTACTCGGCCTACGTTGCGGAGGTGTTCCGGGCGGGCATCGAGTCGGTGCACCCCTCGCAGCGGGCCGCCGCCCGCTCCCTGGGTCTGTCCTACGGGCAGACGATGCGCCACGTCGTCCTCCCGCAGGCCGTCCGCCGGGTCGTGCCGCCGCTGATGAACGACCTCGTCTCGCTCCAGAAGGACTCCGGCCTCATCGCCGTCCTCGGCGTCATCGACGCCATCCGCGCGGCGCAGATCGAGACCGCGCTCGACTTCAACTTCACCCCGTACGTCGTCGCCGGTGCGCTCTTCGTCTGCCTGACCATCCCGATGGCCCGCCTGACCGACCACGTCGCGCGCAGGCAGGGCTTCCACGGCGCGGGAGGGATGCTGTGAGCGAGGTGCTGCGGCTCGAGGGCGTCCGGAAGTCGTTCGGCGAGAACGAGGTCCTGCGCGGCTTGGACCTCTCGGTGCACGAGGGGCAGGTCGTCGTCCTCATCGGGGCCAGCGGCTCGGGCAAGTCGACGCTGCTGCGCTGCGTCAACCTCCTCGAGGTCGTCGACGACGGGCGCATCACCCTCGACGGGGAGGACGTCACCGACCCCCGGGTCGACGCCGACGCCGTCCGCGCCCGGATGGGCGTCGTCTTCCAGGCCTACAACCTCTTCCCCCACCTGTCGGTGCTCGACAACGTCACGCTCGCGCCGATCCGGGTCCACAAGGTCGCCAAGGCCGAGGCGAGGGAGCGCGCGATGGCGATGCTGGAGCGGGTCGGCCTGCCCGAGAAGGCTTCCGCCCGCCCCGACGACCTCTCCGGCGGCCAGCAGCAGCGCGTCGCGATCGCCCGGGCCCTGGTCAACCAGCCCCGCCTCATGCTGCTCGACGAGGTCACCTCGGCCCTCGACCCCGAGCTCGTCGGCGAGGTCCTCGACCTCCTGCGTGAGCTCAAGGACGAGGGCATGACGATGGTCCTCAACACCCACGAGATGGGGTTCGCGCGGCAGGTCGCCGACACCGTGTGCTTCCTCCACGGCGGGGTCGTCCACGAGCAGGGGCCGCCCGAGCAGGTGCTCGGCGACCCGCGCGAGGAGCGGACCCGCCGCTTCCTCGCCCGTGTGCACGCCTAGCCTGCTGCGCGTGGAGGACGAGCGCGAGATCGGGGTCGGGCCCTGGGAGGGGCCGTGGCCGGACGGCGACCACTGGGACCCCGAGCTGCTGCGCGACGGCGACCGCCGCAACGTCGTCGACCGGTACCGGTACTGGCGGATGGACGCCGTCGTCGCCGACCTCGACACGCGCCGGCACCCGCTGCACGTGGCCATCGAGAACTGGCGCCACGACCTCAACATCGGCTCGGTCGTGCGCACGGCGAACGCCACGAACGTCGCGGCCTTCCACGTCGTCGGCAAGCGTCGCTGGAACCGGCGCGGGGCGATGGTCACCGACCGCTACCAGCACGAGGTGCACCATCCTGACGCCGCGGCGCTCGCGGCGTGGGCCGGGACGGCGGGGGAGGGCGGGACGCCGCTGCCGCTCGTCGGCGTCGACAACGTGCCGGGGTCGGTGCCGCTCGAGACCTACGACCTGCCGCGGGCCTGCGTCCTCGTCCTCGGGCAGGAGGGGGCCGGCCTGACCCCCGAGATGCAGGAGGTGTGCGACGTCGTCCTGCACATCGCCCAGTTCGGCTCGACCCGCTCGGTCAACGCCGGCGCGGCCGCCGCCGTCGCGATGCACGCCTGGGTGCGCCGGCACGTCTTCGACCAGCACCCGACCCAGGACCCGTCGGCGTAGCTCGTCGCCGGTGTGCAGGAATCGACACATTCGTCGATTGGTGCACGGGCATGGGGGGCGGGGTGTGCAGGAATCGACACATTCGTCGGTTTCTGGACGGGGCTGGGTGACCGGGCCCACGGAATAGCGCCGGGGCGGAGGTCGCTGACTCCTCGGTGACCACCCCCACGCTCTCCGTCCTCGACCTCGCGCCGGTCCGCTCCGACCAGAGCACCGCCGACGCGCTCGCCGCCACCCGCGCCCTCGCCCGGGTCGCCGACGAGCACGGCTACCACCGCTACTGGCTCGCCGAGCACCACAACATGCCGGCCGTCGCCGCGACCAACCCACCGGTCCTCGCCGCCATGGTCGCCGCCGCCACCGAGCGCATCCGGGTCGGGTCGGGCGGCGTCATGCTGCCCAACCACGCCCCGCTCGTCGTCGCCGAGCAGTTCGCCCTCCTCGAGGCCGCGTTCCCCGGCCGCGTCGACCTCGGCCTCGGCCGCGCCCCCGGCACCGACCCGGTGACGGCGTGGGCGCTGCGCAGCGGCGGCGGCGGCGTCGAGGCGGACGCCGCCGAGCGCTTCCCCGACCACGTCGACACCGTCCTCGCGATGATGTCGCCCGACGGCGTCGGCCTGCGTCTGGCCTCCGGCGACCACGTCCTCAAGGCCACGCCGCGGGCGACCTCGGTCCCCACCGTGTGGCTCCTCGGCTCGTCCGACTTCTCGGCCCGGCTCGCCGCCTCCCGCGGCCTGCCCTATGTCTTCGCGCACCACTTCTCCGGCCGCGGGACCGCCGAGGCGCTGGCTCTCTACCGCGAGCAGTACCAGCCCTCCGAGGCGCACCCCGAGCCCCGCACCCTCCTCACCGTCAACGTCGTCGTCGCCCCCACCGCCGAGGAGGCGCAGCGGCTCGCCCTGCCCAACGTCCGCTCGATGGTCGCCCTGCGGACCGGTCAGCGCCTCGCCGCCCAGCTGCTCGTCGAGGAGGCCGAGGCCGTCGACGTCCCCGCGGCCCACGAGGCCCTCGGCGCCGAGATGGTCGGCCGCTGGGTCGTCGGCGGCCCGGACGAGGCCGCCGCGCAGGTGCGCGACCTCGCGCAGACCTTCGGGGTCGACGAGGTGATGGTGCACCCGGTCGCGGGCGCCGTCGCCGGCACGCCGGCCGACCGGGCCCCGGCCCGCGAGGAAACGCTCCGCCTGCTCGCCGGTGCCCTCGCCTGAGGGGTCACAGCGGGGCGTCGGGCGCGCCGACGGGAAAAGTCCGGTAGACCTGTCGAGGTCGGCCCGTCCCGTGCGTCATCGGGGTGAGGCCGCACCCGGCGGCCCGCAGTCCCGAAGGAGACCCCGATGCCCGAGTACGTCGTCCTCATCGTCGGTGACGCCGACCGCTGGTGGACCACCATGGACGCCGAGCAGCGCACCGCCGGCTACGCCGAGTACGGCCGCTTCGCGCAGCAGCTGACCGAGCGCGGCCACCGCATCACCGGCGGCGCCGAGCTGCACGCCACGACCGAGGCCAAGCGCATCCCCGGCGGCGGCGGCCCGGTGACCGACGGGCCGTTCACCGAGACCGCCGAGCAGGTCGGTGGCTTCTACCAGGTCGAGTCCGACGACCTCGACGACCTGCTCGACTGCTGCCGCATCATCGCCGCCCTCGGCGACACCGTCGAGGTGCGCCGCACCGTGCAGCCCGAGGACCGTCCCGCGTGAGCCGCCACCTGGTCCTCCTGCCGGCGCCCGAGGCCGAGTGGGCGCAGCTGCCGCCCGAGGAGCACGAGAAGGGGATGCGCAGCCACCAGCGCTTCCACGCGGACCTCGCGGCCGGCGGTCACCGCATCGTCGTCGCCGGGCCGCTCACGCCGTCGGACGAGGCGATCTCGATGCGCCCCGACGGCTCGGGCGGCGCCCTCGTGACCGACGGGCCGTTCACCGAGTCGGTCGAGCAGATGGTCGGCTTCTACCTCGTGGACACGGACGACCGGGACGACCTCGTGCGGGTCTGCCGGGAGTTCGCGGCCCGTGGGGAGCTCATCGAGTTCCGGGACATGGTGCCGGGCACCGGCCAGCAGGACGACGGGCCGGTCCCGTCATGACCCGCTACGTCGTCCTCGTCGCCTACGCACCCGGCGACTGGGCGGACGCGAGCCCCGAGGTGCGGCAGGGGTACTCCGACGCGCACCACGCCTTCGAGCGGTACGTCGACACCCACGGCCGGCGCATCTCCGGGGCCCCCCTCGCCGATGCCGAGACGGCCACGACGCTGGCGCCCGGTGCGGCGGAGGACCGCGTGGTCACCGACGGCCCGTTCGTCGAGCTGGCCGAGCAGGTCGGCGGCTACTACGACGTCGAGCTGCCCGACCTCGACGCCGCCATCGCCGCGGCCCGGCTGCTGCCGAGCGCGTACACGGTCGAGATCCGTCCCGTCGTCGAGATCCCGGACCACGCCCCGCTGTGACGGCCGACGAGGTCCTCGCGGCGACGGTCCGGAACGAGTGGGGGCGCCTCGTGGCGCTCCTCCTCGGCCAGTTCCGCCGCCTCGACCTCGTCGAGGACGCCCTCGGGGACGCCGTCGAGTCGGCCGCCCGCCGGTGGCCGGCCGACGGCGCCCCCGACAGGCCCGCCGCCTGGCTGCTCACCGCGGCCCGTCGCCGGGTGCTCGACCGGCTGCGCGGGGAAGCGATGGCCGCCCGCAAGGAGCCGTTGCTCGTCGTCGAGGCGGAGCGCGGGACAGGAGAAGGGGCGATGGTCGACCCCGGAGGGCTCGTCGAGGACGACCGGCTGCGCCTGGTCCTCCTCTGCTGCCACCCGGCCCTCGGGCCCGAGGTCGCGAGCGCCCTCGCCCTGCGGCTCGTCGTCGGCGTCTCGACGGCCGACATCGCGCGCCTCTTCCTCGTGCCGGAGCCGACGATGGCGGCGCGGATCACGCGCGGCAAGAAGAAGATCGTCGCCGCGGGCATCCCCTACGCGGTGCCCGGCCGCGACGACCTCCCCGGGCGGCTGCGCGTCGTCGCGCAGGTGGCCTACCTCGCGTTCACGGCGGGCTACGCGCCGGGCTCGGGTCCGGACCTGCTGCGGGCCGACCTCGCCGGCGAGGCCGTCCGGCTCGTGCGGGTCACCCACGCGCTCGTGCCCGACGAGCCCGTGCTCCGCGCGCTCCTCGCGCTCGTCCTGCTCCAGCACTCGCGGCGCGACGCGCGGGTCGACGCGCAGGGCGGGCTCGTCCTCCTGCCCGACCAGGACCGCGGGCTCTGGCACCACGACGAGGTGGCCGAGGCGGTCGAGCTGCTGGCCGGGGTGGCCCCGACCCCCGACCCCCTCGTCGAGTCCTACCGGCTCCAGGCCCTCGTCGCCGCGGAGCACGCCCTCGCCCCGACCTCCGCCGCCACGCGATGGGACCGCATCTGCGACGCCTACGCGGCTCTGCTGCAGGTCAACCCGTCACCGAGCGCTCGGCTCGCCGCGGCCGTCGCCCTGTCCGAGAGGGACGGTCCCGCGGCCGGGCTCGCCGCGCTCGACGGCCTCGACGAGGCCCTCGCCGGCAGCCACCGGCTCGCCGCGGTCCGCGCGGAGCTGCTCGCCCGGGCCGGGGACGCGGCGGCGCTCGCCGCCTTCGACGAGGCGATCCGGCTGTGCGGCAACGACGTCGAGCGCGCCCACCTGCTCGCCCGGCGCGAGGCCGTCGCCGCCGGGTGACGCGTCGCGCCGGTCGCGCAGCAGGAGCACCCCGGCCACCGGCAGCAGCGCCCACCACCAGCGCAGGCCGCTGCGTGCCACGAGACCCTGCGCGGCCATGAGCCCGAGCCCGCCGCACCCCAGGGCCGTCGCGAGCACCGGGCGCCACGCCTCCACCGGACCGCGGACCGGACGCACCGACTCGAACCGCGCCACGACCGCGACGACCGCCGCCGTCAGGAGGGCCAGCACCGCCCACCAGACCGGGCGCCCCGCCCACCACGGGCCGGACAGCGGCTCGGCCCCGAGGCCGAACCCGCCCAGCAGCAGCGACCCACCGACGACGAGCACCATGACGGTGAGGTGCCACAGGTAGACGCTCATCATCCGGCTGCCCAACCGCACGGTGAGCGCCCACGGACGGTCGCGCGCCATCCAGCGGGCCAGCAGCGGCTCGGCGGCGAGGACGAGACCGGCCTGGAGCAGCCCGAGGAACCCGAGCGTCACGCGCGTCGGGTAGCTGTTGTTCACGGCGGCGGTGTCGAGGCCGATCATCGAGACCGGGTAGGGGCCGGCCGCCACGAGGGTGACGAGGCCGACGCCCCCGACCGCCGCGAGGGCCAGCCGCCGCCGGGTGCCGGCCAGGCGCCCGTCGAGCCAGGCGTACCCGAGCTGGTGCACCGCGCCCCAGACGAGCACGTAGTTGGCGAAGCCGACCCACCACAGGTCGGTCGTCAGGCTCACGAGGTCGGCGACACCGCCGACGGCGAGCGCCCCGGCGACGGACGCCCACCCCCACCGCGCCCAGAGGCTCAGCGTCAGCGGGGCCAGCGAACAGACGACGACGTACGCCGCGAGGAACCACGTCGGCACGAGAGCGACCTGGGAGGCAGTACGCAGCGCGGCCCGGTCGGCGCCGGCGAGGTCGGCGACGACGAGCAGCACCACCCACGTGAGGAGCAGTGGCACGACGGGCACGAGAAGCCGGCGCAGGCGGGCGCGCAGCCACTCCGGCCACCGGGCGCCGCGCGCTCGGGCCCGCCTCCAGGACAGCGCGTTCGCGTAGCCGCCGACGAGGAAGAAGACCGGCATCACCTGGAAGACCCAGGTCAGCGGGTGGGTCCACGGGGCGAGGTCGAGGACCGCGCCGGTGACGAGCCGGCCGTCGCGCACGACGACCGCGGCGACGAGCCAGTGCCCGAGGACGACGACGGTGAGGGCGCCGACGCGCAGCAGGTCGACGACGCGGTGGCGGGTGGCGGGGGTGGCGGCGGCGATCTCACGCGCGGTCGGGGTCGGCACGACCCCAGCGTGGCGCGCGAGGACCCGCCGGGACCTGAGCACCGCTACCCACGCCGCGGAGGGTGCCCGGCCCCGACGGGCCTGCGTCGGGGTCGACGAGCGTCAGGCAGCGCCGCTCGTCGCGACGGCCGTCGCCGGGAGCACGACCGAGAGCCGGCCGGCCCCGTACCCCGAGACCGTGACGACCATGTCGTCGCGGGTCAGTGAGCCCTCCATCGGTGCCAGCACCTCCGGCGGCGGGGCCGCGTTGAACCACACGCGGCCGAGCCTGACGTGCGGTCCGCCACCGCCGTTGAACAGCGAGGTGAAGACGTTGAGCGCCTCGGAGAACGCCGACTCGACGGGCGGGGTGGTCTCCCCGTCCTTGACGAGGCCCTCCGCCGCCGGCGCGGGCGTCAGCGACAGGCACGCGCCGAGCCGGACGACGAGCTCGTGGTCGGCGACGAAGAGCGCCGCGAGGTGACCGTCGTCGCCGACGAGCTCCGCGGTGGTCGTGCGCCGGTCGCCGGGCACGGGGTGGCCGACCGCCGAGTCGACCGCACAGTCGCGCGCGAGCAGTCGCTCGAGCAGGTCGCGCGCCTCCTTGCGCTCCGGGAGGCCGGTGTGGCCGGCGACCCGCTCCTCGACGGCGACCGTCGCGACCGGCGCGTGCGCGCCGCGGCCGAGGACGGGGTCGAGGTGGAGCGCGAAGGACTCGGCCGTGAAGGGCTTGCCGATGAGGAAGAGCGCCCCGGCCTGGAGGGCCTGGACCCGCATGAGCGAGGAGCCCTCCGAGGTGATGAAGCCGAAGGGCGTCGTGTCGCCCGCGGCCCGCAGTGCCTCGAGGAACTCGATGCCGGTCATCTTCGGCATGTTCCAGTCCGACAGGACGAGGTCCGGCCGGTGCGACGCGACGATCTCCAGCCCGACGCGGCCGTTCTCGGCCTCGACGATCTCGTGGCCGCCGTGGCCGGCCTGGCGCAGGGTACGGGTGACGATCTGGCGCATGACGCGGGAGTCGTCGACGACGAGCAGCCTCATCGGGGGTCCTCCAGGGTGGTGACGGCGACCCGCAGGTTGCCGGCGGTCGCCAGGTAGGTGGCGGCGACCGTGTCGGGGCCGGACGGCTCGGCGGAGCCGTCCTGGTGCACCTCGGGCAGGCCGAGGGTCGCGTGGTCGGGGAGCAGGGACTTGACGTTGCCCGCGACGATGTTCGCGATCTCGCCGAGGGCGTCGCGGACCTCGTCCGGGGCGGGCGGCAGGTCCGGCGGCAGGGCGAGCAGGTCGCGGGTCAGGCCGGACGCGACCTCGCGGGTGCAGCTGACGACGACCGAGCCGCTCCACGAGCCGTGGATGTCGACCTGCGCCCGGACCGAGTCGGGGGGCGCCGGCGAGGCCGGGGTCGCGACGGTGGGCTCGCCGAAGAGCGACTCCCACACGGTCGAGACGATGGAGTCGAGGTACTCGGCCTCGATGGGGCTGGCGTTGGTCATCGGGGACCGCCTCTCTGGGTGAGCTGGTAGGCCATGGCCCGGCCGAGCGCCTTGCGCTCGAACCCGGCGTCCAGCCCGAGGGTCGTCTCGGCGGCGCCGAGGAACAGGTAGCCGCCGGGGCGCAGCACCGACCGGACGGCGCCGAGGACGGCGGCCTTCGTGGCGACGTCGAAGTAGATGAGGACGTTGCGCAGGAAGACCACGTCGAACCGCGGCATGAGCGGGAGCGGCGCGGCGAGGTTGAGCGTGCGCGCGAGGATCATCGAGCGCAGCTGCGGCGAGGCCTCCCACTCGGTCCCGGCCCGCTGGAAGTGCTGGACGAGCCGGCCCGCCGACAGGCCGCGGCCGACCTCGAGCTGGCTGAACCGCCCGTTCCGCGTCCGCTCCACCATCTGCGGCGAGAGGTCCGTGGCCGTGATGCGCGTCTGCCAGCCGACCGGCAGGGACTCCAGCGCCGTGATCCCGAGGGAGTAGGGCTCCTGGCCCGAGCTGCACGCGGCCGCCCAGATGGTGAGGGTGCGGTCGGGGCGCGGCGTCGAGACGATCTCGGGGATGACGACCTTCGCGAGCGCGTCGAACGGGTGGATGTCGCGAAAGAACGAGGTCTCGTTCGTCGTCATCGCCTCGACGATGTCCGAGCGGATCGGGTCGGTCGGCCGCGAGCGCAGGCGGCTCGCGAGGGCCGCGAGGCTCGGCAGGCCGGCCTTGGTGGCGACCGGGGTCAGCCGGGCGCTCACGAGGTACTCCTTGCCGCGCTCGAGGACGATCGCGCTGTCCTGCTGGACGATCCGGGCGAAGAGGTCGAAGTCGGCGGCGTCGAGGACGGTCATGCCGCACCTCCGTGCGTGGCTCGGCCCACGGTGACGCGGTGGGCGATGGTGTGGGCGACGGCGCCGAGCGGGAGGACGCGCGAGGCGTGGCCGCCCGCGACGACCTGGCCCGGCATGCCCCAGACGACCGACGTCGCCTCGTCCTGGGCGTAGACGACGCCGCCGGCCCGCACGACGTCGCCGGCGGAGGCGGCGCCGTCGGCGCCCATCCCGGTGAGGACGACGGCGAGGGTGCGCGAGCCGTAGACGCGGGCGACCGACCGGAAGAGCACGTCGACCGCGGGCCGGCAGTGGTTCTCCTTCTCGCCGTCGGTGAGGACGACAGTGGCCGCACCCGCGGAGCCGACCACCGTGAGGTGGCGGTCGCCGGGAGCGATGTGGACGACCCCGGGCCGCAGCCGCTCGCCGTCGGTCGCCTCGACGACCCGCAGCGCGGAGGACCGGTCGAGGCGCTCGGCGAGCAGCCGGGTGAAGACCGGCGGCATGTGCTGGACGACGACGACGGGAACGGGCAGGGTCCGGGGCAGGCCGTCGAGGACGACGGCGAGGGCCTCGGGGCCCCCGGTGGAGGAGCCGATGGCCACGACGTCGACCCGCTGCGCGTGCTCGGTGAGCAGCGAGCCGGGTGCCACCGGGGCCGCCGGCTCGCGCCGCCGGGCCGGGTGCTCGGCGAGGGCCCGGACGCGGGCGGCCGGGGCGGCGGGCCTCGGCGGGCACAGCGCGACGAGGCGCTCCCCGAGCTCACGACGGATCGTCGCGACGGACTCCACGAGGCCGCTCGTGCTGCTCGGCTTCGTCACGTAGTCGCGCGCGCCGGCGGCGAGGGCGTCGAACGTCGCCCGGGCGCCGCGCTCGGTGAGCGTCGAGAACATGATGACCGGCAGGGTCGGGTGGGCCTTGTGCAGCGCGCGCATCGTCTCGATGCCGTTCATGACGGGCATCTCGATGTCGAGGACGACCGCGTCGGGGCGCACCCGGTCGACCAGCGCGAGCCCCTCGCGCCCGTTGACCGCCTGCCCGCCGAGCTCGATGTCCGGCAGGCCGCGCAGGGCCTCGCTGACGACCCGGCGCACCGTGGGGGAGTCGTCCACGTGGACGACCGTGATGGTCATGACACGGGCACGAGGCCGAGGAGCTGGAGCTTCTCCTCGATGGCCTCCGGCGGGAAGGGCTTGATGAGGTACTCGTGGGCCCCGGCCGCGAGCGCCCGGACGATCTGGCCGTGCTCGGACTCGGTCGTCACCATCATGAGGTTGATGTCGCGCCAGGCCGGGTTGGCCCGGACCGCGACGACGAACTCGAGCCCGGTCATGACCGGCATGTTCCAGTCGATGAGGCACACGTCCGGCAGCGTGCCGTCGGCCTCCAGCGCCGCGACGGTGTCGAGGGCCTCCTGACCGTCACCGGCCTGGCTCACCTCGAACCCCATCCCGACGAGGATGCGCGAGAGCAGCACCCGCATCGTGCGGCTGTCGTCGACGACGAGCGCGCGCATCAGACGGCGAACCGGTCGACGGCGGCGCGGAGCGTCATCGAGATGGACTCGACCTCGCTCGCGGTGGTCCGCACGGTGGCGACGCCGTCGGCCGCGCGGGCCTGCACCTCGGCGTCCTGGGCGATGCTCGTGGCGATGCTGCCGGTGCCCGTCGCGGCGTCCGCGACGTTGCGCGACATCTCGGACGTCGTGGCGGTCTGCTCCTCGACGGCGGAGGCGATCGTCGTCTGGTGGTCGTTGATCTGCGCGACCACCCCGTCGATCCGGCTGATCGCCGCGACGGCGGCCTCGGCGTCGGACTGGATCGAGGAGACGCGGACCTGGATCTCGGCGGTGGCCCGGCGGGTCTCGCGGGCCAGCTCCTTGACCTCGTTGGCGACGACCGCGAAGCCACGGCCGTGCTCGCCGGCCCGGGCCGCCTCGATCGTGGCGTTGAGGGCGAGCATGTTGGTCTGCTCGGCGATCTTCTCGATCGTCTCGACGACGGTGCCGATCTGGGTCGAGGACTCCCCGAGGCTCGCGACGGTCTGGCTGGTCTGCGCGGCGAGGGCGACCGCCTCCTGCCCGACGCGGGCGGCCGCGTTGGCGGAGTGGGCGATCTCGCCGACCGAGGCGGCCATCTGCTCGGTCGCCGCGGCGACCGTCTGGACGTTGGCGCTCACCTGGTGGGCCGCGGCCGCGGTGTTGCGCGAGCTCGCCGCCTGGCTGTCGGCGCCCTTGGCCATGCCCTGGGTGACCGACGCCATCGTCGAGGAGGCGTGGCTGAGCGCGCTGGCGTTGCGGGCGATCTCGCCGAGCATCGTCCGGACGCCGGCGACGGCCTCGTTGAAGTTCTCGGCCATGACGCCGAGCTCGTCACGGCTCAGCACCTCGGCACGGACGGTGAGGTCACCGGCGCGCAGGGACTCCAGACTCCGCGACATGGTCCGGACCGAGCGGGTGATGGCCCGCAGGAGGCTGAGGCCGAGAGCCACCGCGAGCAGGCCACCGATGGCGAGGGCGACCCAGATGACCCGCGTCGTCGACGCCGCCTCGGACGACGCAGCCTGCACGAGGCGCTCGCCGGTCTGGACCCGCGAGGCCTCCTCGGCGTCGAGGCCGTCGGCTGCGGCGGAGATGAGGGCCTTGCCCTGGTCGGCCATCACCGACGAGTAGGTGGTCGTGTCCCCCCGCTCCAGCGCGGGCAGGAGCGTGCCGTCCCGGAGCGCGATGAACTGGTCCCAGTTCGAGGTGAAGGCCGGCCACCCGCTCGACGCGCTGTCGGCGCCCCCCTGCTCGATCTCGTCGTACTTCTTCCGCCACGTCGCCAGCTCGGCGTCCGTCTCCGCGATCTTCGCGGCGGCATCCTTGCGCGCGTCGGAGCCGGCCGGCGTGAGAGCGAGGTTGCTCAGCACGAGACGGGCCTTGATCTCCTCCTGGTGCACGCGGCCGAGGGCGACGAGGGCGACCACGCCCTCGTCGTCGATGTCCCGCACCGCCTCGTCCGTGCCGGAGAGCCCGGCCAGGGCGAGTGCCGTGGTGACCGCGAGGGTGGCCGCGAAGGCGCCCAGGGTCAGGACCATCTTCGTCGTCAGCCTGAGGTCCGAGAACCAGGCGAGGGGTGGGAAGGAGCGGGAAGGCATGGCGTGTCCTCCGGAGGGCTGGCGGGTGGAGTCGGTCGCGGCCGGGCGGTGCCGGAGCGCGGTGGGCTGGGTGGCGGTCATCGGTCGAGGGCGAGCACCGCGTCGAGGCGGACGTCGAGGAGGAGGGAGTCGGCGAGGACGTAGGCCCCGCGGACGAGGTCGCGGATCGGGCCGGTCAGCGTCGCGGGCGGCGGCTGCATCCCGTCGACCTGGATGACGTCGCCGATCCGGTCGACGACGAGCGCGACCGGGCCGCCGGGCGTGCGCACGACGACGGTGCCGGCGCTCTCGTCGTCCTCGGCGGGTGGCAGGGCGAAGCGGGCCCGCAGGTCCAGACCGGTGACGACCTGGCCGCGGAGGTTGAGCAGCCCGGCGACGCGGCGGTCCGCGCGGGGGACGGGGGTCATCGGCAGGGCGCCGAGGACCTCCTGGACGCGCTCGACCGGCAGGCCGACGAGGTGCTCGCCGAGGCTGAACGTGACGTAGGTGGCGGCGCTCACGCCGGGACCTCCTCGAGGTGGGCGGGGGCGGCGACGGTGGTGCCGGCGGCCCGGACGGCCGCGTCGAGGTCGAGGATCTCGACGAGCCGGCCGCCGACGACGGCGCCGCCGACGACCCCGGGACCGCGCCGGCCCTCCTGGGCGGCGACGTCGCCGTCCTCGACGTTGATGTCGACGATCGCGTCGACGACGAGGCCGACCGGCCGGTCGCCGTGGTGGACGACGACGACCGAGCGGCGCCCGTCCCCGTGGGTCGCGGACCGCGAGCCGCGGCCGGCGACGCGCAGGCCGCTCACGAGAGCCGAGACCTCGACGAGCGGCATGATGCCGCCGCGGTAGCGGGCGGCCCAGCCCTCGCCGAGCCGCTCGACGCTCTCGTCGTCGAGGTCCTCGAGGCGGGTGACGACGTCGAGCGGGATGGCGATGTTGCGCTCGCCGTCGGCGCGCACGACGACGAGGCGGCGCGCGCTCTCCTGGGTGCTCGTCAAGGCACCGGCGCCGGTGTCGCGCAGCTCCTCGCGCAGCTCGCCGGTCAGGGCGAGCGAGGCCAGTCCGGCGCCGTCGAGGATGAGCGCGACGGCTCCGTCGCCGAGGATCGTGCCGCCCGAGAAGACCTCGGTGCCGGCGAGATGCTCGCCGAGCGAGGAGACGACGATCTCCTCGGTGTCGCGGACCTCGTCGACGACGAGCCCGAACACCTTGCCGTCGACGTCGAGGACGACGATGGCGCCGGGCGGGCCGGCGGGGGCCTCGAGGACGGTACGGCCGTCGACGAGGGTGAGGAGGCGCTCGCGCAGGCGCAGGACCTGGACGCCGGCGACGTTCTCGACGGCGTGGCCGCCGTCGTGGACGACGACGAGCTCGCGGACGAGGGTCTGCGGCACCGCGTAGCGCTGCTCGCCGACGACGACGATGAGGGCGGGGACGATGGCGAGGGTGAGCGGGAGGGTCAGGCGGCAGGTCGTGCCGCGGCCGACGCTCGAGGAGAGCTCGACGGTGCCGCCGATCGCCTCGATGTTGGTCTTGACGACGTCCATCCCGACCCCGCGGCCGGAGACGTTCGTGACGGCCGCCGCGGTCGAGAAGCCGGGGCGGAAGACGAGGGCGTAGGCCTCGTGGGGCGCCATCGCCGCGGCCTGGGCCGGCGAGACGATGCCGCGCTCGAGCGCCTTCGCGAGGATGACGTCGGGGTCCATGCCGGCGCCGTCGTCCTCGAGCTCGATGACGACACGGCCGGACTCGTGGGAGGCGCGCAGGACGAGGGTGCCGGTGGCCGGCTTGCCCGCCTTCGTGCGGACCTCGGGCGCCTCGATGCCGTGGTCGACCGCGTTGCGGACGAGGTGGGTCAGGGGGTCGCGGATCGCCTCGACGAGACCGCGGTCGAGCTCGGTCTCGCGGCCGAGCATCGTCAGGGCGACGTCCTTGCCGCAGGCGGTCGCGAGGTCGCGCACGACGCGGGGGAACTTGGCCCACACCGTGTCGACGGGCTGCATCCGGGCCTTCATGACGGCGTCCTGGAGGTCGCTCGTCACGACGTTGAGGCGCTGCATCATCGAGCCCATCGCGATGCGGCCGTCCTCGCTCGCCGCGGACCCGGCGCGCCCGGCGCCGCCACCCGGCGAGCCGTCGTGGGCCGAGAGCTGGTTGCGGGTGAGGACGAGCTCGCCGACGAGGCGCATCAGCGAGTCGAGGACCGCGACGTCGACGCGCACCGAGGACTCGGCGGCTCCGCGTCGGCCGCCGGCGTCGCCGGTGTCCTCGACGACCGCGACGGGGGCCGGGTTCGCCGGCACCGCCGCGACGGCCGCCACGGGCGCGGGGGCCGGGGCGACCGGGGCCCCGGGGGCCTCGGTGGGAGGTGCCGGTGCCGCCGCCGTGGAGGGGGGTGGGGCGGCGACACCGGCGGTCTCGGGAGCGGCGCCGGCGGGGGGGAGAGCCTGGCCGGCCCCCGGGACCCCCTCCCCGGCGGGGCCGGGGAGGGTCTGGGGGGTGTCGTCGAGGACCGACTGGTGCAGGGCCTCGACGAGCTCGGAGAAGTCGCTGCCGCCCTCGCCGTGCCCGGCCTCGACCGAGGCGAGCACGTCGCGGATGGCGTCGACGGTCGCGAGCAGGAGGCTCGCGCGGTCGGTGGTCAGGGAGAGGTCCCCGTCGCGCAGCGAGGCGAGCAGCGTCTCGCCCGCGTGGGCGACGTGCTCGAGGACGGGCAGGCCGAGGAAGCCCGAGGTGCCCTTGATCGTGTGGACGGCCCGGAAGACGCGGGCCAGCCGGTCGCGGGCGTCCGGGTCCTTCTCGAGCGCCACCAGGTCGACATCGATCTGGTCCAGGTTCTCGTGGGACTCCACGAGGAACTCGTGGATGATCTCGTCCATCCCGTCGTCCACGACCCACCTCCGTGCGTGGTCGTCCCGGCGGGGTGCCGGGATCCGTCACCCGACGCATCGACCGGGCGCGCCCGCCGGTTGACGAAGATTCGGTCAAGAAGCGCGCAAGACACCGTCCGGCCCGTCGCCCAGCCGCCCCACGGGCCACATCGGCACCGTGAGACACGGGAAGCAACGAATTCCGTCGCCGGAATGACGAAATTCGTCAGAGGGCATGGACAACCGGCCGCGGACGGCGCACACTGGGCCACGCGCAGGGACGGAAACCGCAGGGGGTTTCCCAACCGACACGACGGAGGCCTCGGCCTCCTGGCGGACGACTCCGGTGCAGGGACCGGGCGAGGCCGCTGACGGGGCGGCACCGACATCGGTGCCGCCCCGTTCGTCGTGTGCGGGGTGGCCGGCACCACTACCCGTGGGTACGGACAGGCCCGCGCGGCGCCGCGCGGATGGTGGAAGGATCGGGGGCGTAGGGCCACCACCACGTCACGAGGAGAACACCGTGCCCATCGCAACGCCCGAGGTCTACGCCGACATGCTCGACCGGGCCAAGAACGGCTCGTTCGCCTACCCGGCCATCAACATCACGTCGAGCTCGACGATCACGGCCGCGATCCGCGGGTTCGCCGAGGCCGGCTCCGACGGCATCATCCAGGTCTCGACCGGTGGCGGCGAGTACGCGTCCGGCTCGACCGTCAAGGACATGGTCACCGGCGCCAAGGCGCTCGCCGCCTACGCCGAGGAGGTCGCGAAGAACTACCCGGTCAACATCGCGCTGCACACCGACCACTGCCCGAAGGACAAGCTCGACTCCTTCGTCCGTCCGCTGCTCGCCGCGTCGGCCGAGCGCGTCAAGGCCGGGGGCCTGCCGATCTTCCAGTCGCACATGTGGGACGGCTCGGCCGTGCCGCTCGACGAGAACCTGCGCATCGCCGAGGACCTCCTCGCGCAGTGCAAGGCCGCGAAGGTCATCCTCGAGATCGAGGTCGGCGTCGTCGGCGGCGAGGAGGACGGTGTCGAGAACGCCATCAACGACAAGCTGTACTCCACCCCGGACGACGCGGTCGCCACCGTGCGCGCGCTCGGCTCGGGCGAGAACGGCTACTACATGACCGCGCTGACCTTCGGCAACGTGCACGGCGTCTACAAGCCGGGCAACGTCAAGCTGCGCCCCGAGGTCCTCAAGGCCGCCCAGGAGGCCGCCGCCTCCGAGCTCGGCCTCGACGCCGGCAGCAAGCCGTTCCACCTCGTCTTCCACGGCGGCTCGGGCTCGCTCCCGCAGGAGATCTCGGACGCGGTCGACTACGGCGTCGTCAAGATGAACGTCGACACCGACACGCAGTACGCCTACACCCGCCCGGTCGCCGACTGGATGCTGCGCCACTACGACGGCGTCCTCAAGATCGACGGCGAGGTCGGCAACAAGAAGCAGTACGACCCCCGCGCGTGGGGCAAGGAGGCCGAGGCCGGGATGGCGCAGCGCGTCGTCGAGGCCTGCCAGAACCTCCGCTCCGCCGGGACCCACCAGGGCTGAGCCTGCACCCGCTGCAGCACCCGCACCTCCCTCCTTGCGGTTCACCCCGTCGAGTGAGCAGAACACGCCGTCCGGACCCTCGTCCGGGCGGCGTGTCCTGTTCACTCGACGGGTGGGTGGGCCCCTCGGACGGCGGACGGGGGCGGCTAGCGTGGGGTCATGAGCACGAGCGACCTCCTCGGCATCCCGCCGACCCACCTGCCCGACGACCCCGCGGCCCGGCCGCTCGAGGACGGGGTCGCCCCGGACCAGGTGGCCGCCGCCCACCCCGCCTCGTCCCTCGCGTGGGCGGTGCTCGCCGAGGACGCCCTCGCCGACGACCGCGTCGTCGAGGCCTACGCGTACGCGCGTACCGGCTACCACCGCGGCCTCGACGCGCTGCGGCGCAGCGGGTGGCGCGGCCAGGGACCGGTGCCGTGGGAGCACGAGGCCAACCGTGGCTTCCTCCGCGCGCTCGCCGCGCTGGCGAAGGCGGCCGGTGCCATCGGCGAGGAGGAGGAGCGGCATCGCTGCGCCGAGTTCCTGCGGGCCTCGAGCGCGACCGGGGCGCGCGAGCTCGGGCTCTGAGGCACCGGCCGGCCCTGCCCGGTCCCGTCGCGGACCGGACGAGGGCCCGGCTGTCGTCGACAGTCGGGCCCTGCCCGCCGCCGAGTCGCACCACCGGGTGCTGCGCGCCCCGCTCTCGCACGGAACGCTCGTCGCCCGGTGGTCCCCTGCGTCCTCGGCTGCGCCCGTCCATCGTGCCCGGTCGGTCGTGTGACGTGCGACACTAGGCGGCCAGTGGCAGCAAACGGCCACGTCAGGGGCGCGCAGGGGTGTGCGCGGATCGTCGGGGGGCACCGTGGTCGACCACGAGGACGGCAGGATGATGCTCCTGCTCGAGGAGCACCTGCGGCGCGAGCGCGAGCGCACCGAGTCGCGCCAGCGCGAGCTCGACGAGGCGGCCGGGTTGCTCGCCGAGGTCACCTCGCGCTCGCTCGGCGCGCTGGACATGCGGGTCGAGCCGCTCGCCGGGTCGGTGTCGCCGGCCGTCGTCAACCACCTCCTGCGCGAGAGCCGCGGGATGGTCCGCAACTTCGTGCTGACCGTGGAGCGCGGGCCGGCACTCGACGAGTCGACGGTGCGGGCCAACCGCGAGCGCATCGAGCGGGGCGACACGCAGCGGGCCATCTACCCGGCGGACGTCCTGACGACGCTCGCCGGCCAGCGCTGGCTCGGGGTGTGGGCCGAGGCCGGCGAGGACCAGCGGCTGCTGCCGGCGACCGCGACCGAGTTCGCCGTCTTCGGGGAGAGCGCGGTCGTCGCGCTCGGTGGCTGGGACGACCCGGACTCGGGGTACGTGCTGCTGCGCGACCCCCTCGTCGTGCGCCTCTACACGGACTACTTCGACCTCGCGTGGCGGTACGCCTCGCCGGTGCCCAGGGGCGGGGCTTCCGGGGGTGACGACGACCCCCGGCTCGTCGAGCTGCTCGGGCTCGGCATCAAGGACGAGGCCATCGCCCGTCACCTCGGGGTGAGCCTGCGGACGGTCCGTCGCCGGGTGTCGCGGCTCATGGCCGTCAACGGGGTCGACTCACGCTTCCAGCTGGGGTGGGTGCTCGCCGGGCGGCGCCGCTGACCGCCCGGCCACCGCGTCGCGGTAGGGTGGGGTGGACGAGGCCCCGGCGCGATCCGCGAGGGGCCTTCTCCGCGCCGGGGCACGGCCGTCCCGGACGCACCACGTGTCGGAAGGAGCCGGGATGCCGGCGATCGTGCTGGTCGGAGCCCAGTGGGGCGACGAGGGCAAGGGCAAGGCGACCGACCTCATGGGCACCGACGTCGACTACGTCGTGAAGTTCAACGGGGGCAACAACGCGGGCCACACGGTGGTCATCGCGGGCGAGGACGGGACGCGCGAGAAGTACGCGCTGCACCTGCTGCCGTCGGGCATCCTCACGCCGACGGTCACCCCGGTCATCGGCAACGGCGTCGTCATCGACCTCGAGGTGCTCTTCCAGGAGCTCGACGGGCTCGAGGCGCGCGGGGTCGACACCTCCAAGCTCGTCGTGTCGTCCAACGCCCACGTCATCGCGCCGTACAACCGGACGCTCGACAAGGTGACCGAGCGCTTCCTCGGCAAGCGGAAGATCGGCACGACCGGGCGCGGCATCGGCCCGACGTACGCCGACAAGATGAACCGCATCGGCATCCGCGTCCAGGACCTGTTCGACGAGGGCATCCTGCGCCAGAAGGTCGAGGCCGCCCTGGGGTTCAAGAACCAGGTGCTCGTGAAGATCTACAACACGCGCGCCGTCGACGTCGACCTCGTCGTCGAGGAGCTGCTCGGGTACGCCGAGCGGCTGCGGCCGATGGTCGCCGACACCACGCTCGTCCTCGAGAAGGCGCTCGACGCGGGCGCGAACGTGCTGCTCGAGGCCGGCCAGGCGACGCTGCTCGACGTCGACCACGGCACCTACCCGTTCGTCACCTCGTCGTCGGCGACCGCCGGGGGCGCGTGCACCGGCTCCGGCATCCCGCCGACGCGGGTGTCTCGCGTCATCGCGATCCTCAAGGCGTACACGACGCGCGTCGGCGAGGGTCCCTTCCCGACCGAGCTGTTCGACGACGACGGTGAGACGCTGCGCAAGACCGGCGCCGAGTACGGCACGACGACCGGCCGGCCGCGGCGCTGCGGGTGGGTCGACACCGTCATCGGTCGCTACGCCACGCGCGTCAACGGGGTGACCGACTTCGTCATCACCAAGCTCGACGTGCTCACCGGGTTCGAGCAGGTGCCGGTGTGTGTGGCCTACGAGGTCGACGGTGTGCGGCACGACGAGATGCCGGTGTCGCAGAGCGACTTCCATCACGCGAAGCCGGTGTACGAGATGCTCGACGGCTGGTGGGAGGACATCTCGGGGTGCCGGACCTTCGAGGAGCTGCCGGAGGCGGCGCAGCGCTACGTGCTGCGCGTCGAGGAGCTCATCGGGGCGCGGGTGTCGGCGATCGGTGTCGGCCCCGGGCGGCACGAGATCATCCAGCGGCACGCCCTCCTGGACTGAGCGCCACCGGGTCGGCCCGACGACGCCCCCTCCCGCCCCGCGCGGCCGAGGGGGCGCCGTCGTCTGCGGCCCGGCCGAGGGGACGGCGGGTCGGGTGAGGGGGCGGCGGGCCGGGTGAGGGGAGCGGCGGGCCGGAGCAATGGTGTGCTCTCCCGGCCTACATGCGCCGCGAAAGGTTTCCCTTCCACCCGGCAAGGTTTCCCTTGCGCCCGGCAAGGTTTCCCTTCCACGAGCAAGCACCTGGCTGGAGCGGCCGCCGGGCCGACCTGATCTTGCCGTGCCGTCGTCCCATCGTCCTGCCGGGGTGCTGTGGCGGGTCGGTAGGGCGAGATCGGGGCGGCAGGGCCAGGTCAGGGCGGCTCGGCGGGGCTCCCTTGCGACGGGAAGGGTTCCCTTGCCGGGTGAAAGGAAAACGTTGCGAGGTGAAGGGAAACCTTGCCGGGTGGAAGGTAAACCTTTCGGGGCGCATGGAGGCTGGGAGAGCACACCATCCCGGCCCGGGGCCAGGGCCGGACGTCAGGCGGGGCGCAGGACGTGCATCCGGTGGGCCGCCCGGGTCAGGACGACGTAGAGCACGCGCACCCCGCCCGGCGACTCCTCGGTGATCGCGTCGGGGTCGAGGACGACCGTCGCGTCCCACTCCAGGCCCTTGGTCGACAGCGGGTCGATGACCTGCACCCGCCCCTCACCGGCCCCGTCGAGCACGGCCGCCCGCTGCGCCCACCGCTGCGGCGCGATGACGGCGATCGACCCGTCGACCTCTCCGAGCAGCGTCTCCACCGCCCCGCGCGCTTCGTCCACCAGCGACTCCGCCACCACGCGGTCCACCGGCCGCACCCCGGTCTCGCGCACGGCGTCGGGGATGTCGGCGTCCGGCACGAGCGGCAGGATGACGTCGCGCGCGTGGTCGAAGATCTCGCGGGCGTTGCGGTAGTTCGTGTCCATGTGGAACATCCGGCGCTCCAGCCCGGCGAAGGCCTCCTCGCGCGCCCGCCCGGCCTCGGCGAGGTCCGGCCACGACGCCTGCGCCGCGTCACCCACCACGGTCCACGACGCGGTGCGGCCCCGCCGCGCCACCATCCGCCACTGCATCGGCGAGAGGTCCTGCGCCTCGTCGACGAGCACGTGCGCGTACGCCGCGGCCCGCTCGATGCGGCCCGCCATCAGCCGCGCCCGTGCGTCGCCCGGCGCGAGCACCGCCCGGGTGTCGGTGCGCGGCGCGCGCCCGAGCCCGACGCGCACGTCCTGCACGCCGTACGACTGCAGGTCGTCGAGCTCCTCGATGTCGTAGAACCCCTGCTCCTCGCGAGACACCTCGGGCAGCGCCCCGAGCCGCGCGAGCAGGTCGTCGACGAGCGGCACGTCGGCCACGGACCACTCTCCGGTCGCGACGGCCTCGCGGTAGGACGCCGCGAGCGCGGCCGCGTCGCCCTGCGACAGCACCCCGCGCCCGACCCGGTAGGCGTGCTCGGTGTCGGTCAGCGTCAGCAGCACCTCGCGCGGGTCGAGCGGGCGCCACCACGCGGCGACGAACTCGTCGACCGCGCGAGAGCCCTCGAAGGCGCCGAGGAAGTCCGAGCGCTCGCCCTGGCGCACCGTGCGCCACGCGGCCTCGGCCAGCGCGGCCCGCGCGGCGGCGGCCCCGAGGTTGTGCTGGTGGGTGCGCAGCACCTCCGAGCGCACCCGGCGCAGGGCCTCCTCGTCGAGCCGGACGGCGTGCCCGGCGACGAACGCACGGAACGTGGTCGGCGCACCGACCGGCGCCCGCGAGGCCAGCCGACCCAGCACCCGCCGGATCCGCAGCGACCCCTTGACCGCCGCGACCTCGGGGGAGTCCAGCCGCACGGCCGTCATCCCGTCGACGACGTCACCGAGCGCGCGCAGCGCCACCGACTCCTCACCGAGGGAGGGCAGCACCCGCTCGATGTACGCCGTGTACGCCGACGACGGCCCGATGACGAGGATCCCGCCGTGCTCGAAGCGCCGCCGCTCGGCGTAGAGGAGGTACGCCGCCCGGTGCAGCGCGACGACGGTCTTGCCCGTGCCGGGGCCGCCGGTGATCTCGGTGACGCCGCGGGAGGGGGCGCGGATGGCCTCGTCCTGGTGGCGCTGGATGGTCGCGACGATGTCGCGCATCTGCCGGCCGCGGCTGCGGGTCAGGGCGGCCATCAGCGCGCCGTCGCCGACGACGACGATGTCGTCCGGCGCCTCGGGGACCATGAGGTCGTCCTCGACCCCGACGACCTGCGCGCCGCGGCAGCGCAGCACCCGCCGGCGCACGACGCCCATCGGGTCGACCGGCGTCGCCCGGTAGAACGCCGCGGCGGCCGGGGCCCGCCAGTCGACGACGAGGGGCTCGTAGTCGTCGTCGCGCACGCCGAGCCGACCGATGTGCCGGACCTCGCGCTCGGCGGCGGTCGACTCCTCGGTGCCGAGGTCGAGTCGGCCGAAGACGAGGCCCTCGTACTGCGTGTCGATCATCGCCCGGCGGCGTGCGGCCGCGAAGACGAGGGCGTCGCGCTCGAAGAGCCCGGTCAGCTCCTCGTCGCGCACGTCGCCGGTCCGGTCGGTCCGGCCGCGGGCCATCCCGTCGGCCTCGACGTCGCGGGCGCGCCCGCTCGCCTTCTCGAGCTCGGCGTAGACGCGGTCGACGTGCGCCTGCTCGGTCGCGATCTCGCGCTCGACGTCGGGGGAGGCCTCGGGCTGGCCCGGGTGGTGCGTGGTCACGGAGCCGCGGTCTCCTCGCAGGTTCGGCTGGGCACGGAACTCACCAGTCTAGCCGCGTCACCAGCGCGGACGCCCCGCGCCGCCCGGGCGCCGGTCGCCCGTGCGCGGCGCAGCCCCCGGCCCCTAGGCTGGCTGCCCGTGAAGGTCCTCGTCATCGGCTCCGGTGCCCGCGAGCACGCCATCGTCCGCGCGCTGTCGCTCGACCCCGCGCTCGACGCGGTCGTCGCCGCGCCGGGCAACCCCGGCATCGAGGCGGTGGCCCTCTGCGAGCCGCTGCCGGGCGGGGTCACCGACGTCGACGGCATCCTCGAGGTCGCCCGGCGCCACGAGGTCGGCCTCGTCGTCGTCGGCCCCGAGGCGCCCCTCGTCGACGGTGTCGCCGACGCGGTCCGCGCCGCCGGCATCCCGTGCTTCGGGCCCTCGGCGGCCGCCGCGCGTCTCGAGGGCAGCAAGGCGTACGCCAAGGAGGTGATGTCGGCCGCCGACGTCCCGACGGCGATGGCCCACGTCTGCACGAGCGAGGCCGAGCTCGCCGACGCCCTCGACGCGCTCGGCGCCCCGCACGTCGTCAAGGACGACGGCCTCGCGGCCGGCAAGGGTGTCGTCGTCACCGACGACCGGGCCGAGGCGCTCGCGCACGGGCTCGCCTGCCTCGCCAAGGACGACGGCCGCGTCGTCGTCGAGGAGTTCCTCGACGGGCCCGAGGTCTCCCTCTTCTGCCTCTGCGACGGCGAGACCGTGGTCCCGCTGACGCCCGCGCAGGACTTCAAGCGCATCGGCGACGGCGACACGGGCCCGAACACCGGCGGGATGGGCGCCTACAGCCCGCTCGACTGGGCGCCGGACGGCCTCGTCGACGACGTCGTCGCCCGTATCTCGCAGCCGGTCGTCGACGAGATGGCCCGCCGCGGCGCCCCGTTCGTCGGCGTCCTCTACGTCGGCCTCGCGCTGACCCGCCGCGGCCCGCGCGTCATCGAGTTCAACGTCCGCTTCGGCGACCCCGAGACGCAGGTCGTCCTCGACCGCCTGCGCACGCCGCTGGCCCAGGTGCTGCTGGCCGCAGCCGAGGGTCGTCTCGCGCAGGCCGAACCGCTGCGGTGGTCGGACGAGCACGCCGTCACGGTCGTCGTCGCGGCCGACGGCTACCCCGGCACGCCGCGCACCGGCGACCCGCTGGACGGCCTCGACGCCGTGCCCGGCGACCCCGACGCCTACGTCCTGCACGCCGGCACCGCGCGCGACGCCGACGGCGTCCTCGTCTCCGCCGGCGGGCGCGTCCTCTCGGTGGTCGCCCGGGGAGCGGACCTCGCGCAGGCCCGCGAGCGGGTCTACGCCGCCGTCGACGCCGTGCGGCTCGACGGCGCGCAGCACCGTCTCGACATCGCCGAGAAGGCGCAGCGCGGCGAGGTCACCGTCCCCGCCTGATCCGTCCCGGCGCCGCGCCCCGCGACCGACTCAGGCCGTGAGTGCCGCCTGCGCGTCGGCGAGGTGGTCGAGGTCGTGCAGGTCGAGGACCTGGAGGTAGAGGCGGCTCGCGCCGGCCTCGGCGAGCCGGCCGGCCCGCTCGCGGACCTCCTCGGGCGTGCCCGCGAGGCCGTTGGCCCGCAGCTCGGCGACGTCGCGCCCCATGGCGTCGGCGCGCCGGCGCAGGGTCGCCTCGTCCTTGCCGACGCAGAGCACCTGGGCCGCGCTGTGGACGAGGCT
The DNA here is from genome assembly GCF_018729305.1 of Phycicoccus mangrovi. NCBI lineage: Bacteria > Bacillati > Actinomycetota > Actinomycetes > Micrococcales > Intrasporangiaceae > Phycicoccus > Phycicoccus mangrovi. Next base: position 151,561 of record NZ_JAHHWP010000015.1, read on the forward strand.
CAGCGGGTCGCGGCCGTGCTCGTCGCAGACGGTGTCGACCCGGTCGAACAGCCGCGCGGTGTCGTCGACCGACGAGAACGGCACGTTGAACTCGGCGGCGTACCGGGCGGCCAGCGACGGCGTCCGCCGCTTCCCCGAGCCGCCGACGACGATCGGCACGCCGCCGGGCTGGGTCGTGCGCACGAGCGCCGGGTGCCCGCTCACCGGGTAGTTCGAGCCGTCGTGGTCGTACTCCGAGCCCTCCGGCGCCGACCACATCCCGGTGATGACGGCCAGCTGCTCCTCGAGCCGGTCGAAGCGCTCCTTGAGCGGCGGGAACGGGATGCCGAAGGCGCGGTGCTCGGCCGCGAACCAGCCGGCGCCGAGCCCGAGCTCGACCCGGCCGCCGCTCATCTGGTCGACCCCGGCGACCGTGACGGCCAGCGGGCCGGGGAGCCGGAAGGTCGCCGACGTGACGAGCGTCCCGAGCCGGATGCGCGAGGTGTCGCGGGCCAGGCCCGCGAGCGTCGTCCAGGCGTCCGTCGGGCCCGGGCGGCCGTCGCCGGACATGTGCAGGTAGTGGTCGGACCGGAAGAAGGCGTCGTACCCGAGGTCCTCGGCCGCGCGGGCCACCGCGAGGAGGTCGTCGTACGTGGCGCCCTGCTGGGGCTCGGTGAAGATGCGCAGGTCCATGGGCCCACGCTACGCAGGTGCGGTCGCCCCGTCCCGACGGCTCCCGCGCACCCGGCCGGCCCCGGCGGCGACGAGCAGCGCGACGAGCGCGCCGACGGCCATCAGCCCGGCGAACCGGGGCCCGTCCATCCCCGGCCCGAACCACGCGACGACCCCGCCGACGAGCGCGGTCTGCAGGGCGACGCCGGTCGAGACGCCGAGGCCCTGGGCGGCGCTCGCCCGGCCGCGCTCGGCCTCGGGTGCGAGGGCGAGCAGCTCGGTCGACAGCACCGGCGAGAGGATGCCCATGCCGGTGGCGGCCGCGGCCCAGCCGACCATCCCGGCCGCGACCCCGACGACGTCGAGCGCCAGCAGCACCGGCCCCACCGACCCGACGGCGATGAGCAGCCCGCCGGCCCGGATGCGCGTCGCGGCGCTCGTGCGGGCCTGCACCCACGCCGTGCTGTTGAGCCACGACCCGGCCGCCCACAGCACGCCCGTCACCGACAGCGAGACGCCGGCGACGGCGGCGCTCACGTCGTGGGTCGTCACGAGCATGAGCGGGATGACCGAGCCGACGCCGGTGAACGCGGCGGAGGTGAGCATCCGCAGCCCGACGACGGCCGGCACGCCGGCGCGCAGCCGGGCGGTGCCGCTGGGGAGGGCCCGGGCGGCCGAGAGGACGACCACGAGACCGCCGGCGAGCACGGTCGCCAGCCCGGCCACCCGCGTGCTCGGGGACTGCAGGAGCGGCGCCGCGAAGGTCGTCACGGCCAGCCCGGCCGCGAGGGCGAAGGACGCCGCGAGCCGGGCGCCCGCGCCCTCGTCGGCGACCGCCGCCGGGGCGGGACGGTCGCCGCGCAGCGCCGGACGCAGCAGCCAGAGGGCGAACGGGACCACGAGCAGCGGACCGGCGAACACACAGCGCCAGCCGGCCAGCGACTCGACCCCGCCGGCGAACCCCGGACCCAGCAGCGACGGCAGGATCCAGGCTGCGGCGAACGACGCGAACACCTTGGCGCGCAACGACTCCGGCAGCGCCTGCGCGACGAGCACCATGAGCGTCGTGTCGATGAGCGCCTCGGCGACGCCCGACAGGGCGCGGCCACCGACGAAGACGACCATCGTCGGGGCGACCGCCGAGACGACCTGCGCGACCCCGAAGACGCCGATGCCCGCGAGGAGGACCGGCCGCGGGCCGAACCGGTCGGTCCAGCCGCCGGAGAGGGCCATCCCGACGGTGAACGTCACGAGCGAGGCGCCGGTGGAGGCGCCGAACAGCGCCCAGCCGTCGAGGTCGCGGACGACGACCGGCAGCACCGTCTGCACGGCGCGGTTCTCGAAGGCCGCGAGGGTCACGAGCGCGACGACGCCCACGACGACCGGCAGGTACCGGCGGTCGAGGAGCCGCTCGGGGGACGAGGAGCCGGGCCGTGGGGTGGTGGGGTGCGCGTCGGTCGTGGTCACCAGTGGAGCCTCACACCTCAAGTGCACTTTAGGTCAAGTCGGTATGGTCGAGGTGTGGACGGACACGACCTGCTGGCCATCGGCGAGGTGGCGGAGCGATCCGGCGTCAGCGTCGCGACGGTGCGCTTCTACGAGGAGAAGGGCCTGCTGACCTCGGTGCGCGACACCGCCAACCGGCGGCGCTTCGAGCGCCACGTGCTGCGGCGCATCGCCGTCGTGCGCGCCGGGCAGCGGTTCGGGCTGGGGCTCACCGAGATCGGCGAGGCGCTCGCCGCCCTCCCCGCGGACCGGGCGCCCACCAAGCGTGACTGGGAGCGCCTCTCGCGGCGCTGGCACGACGAGCTCACGGCGCGCATCGAGGCGATGGAACGGGTGCGCGACGGGCTGTCGTCGTGCATCGGCTGCGGCTGCCTCTCGCTGCGGTCCTGCCCCGTCTACAACCACGACGACGAGCTGGCGACCGAGGGGCCGGGGGCCCGCCGCTGGCCGGCCGCCGCCCGCGGCCACTGACGTCCGCCCCACGAACGACGAGGACGTGCCGGGCGGCCCGCCGGCCGCCCCGCCCGGCCGCCGCCGGGGGCGGAGGGGGGGGGGCGGCCCGCCCCCGGCGCCCACTCCCGCCCCCCCCCCCCCCCCCGAGGTGGGGCCGGGCGGCCTGCGGGCCGCCCGGCACGTCCTCGTCGGTGGACGGAGGGGGTGGTCAGGCCCCCATCGTCACGGCCTGCGCCTCCTCCTCGGAGTCGATGCGCTCGGCGCCGTGGCCGGGCTCGGCATCGACGCCGCGCACGAAGGAGTGGCCGGTCGAGAGCACCGCGACGGCGAGGACGACCGCGCCGGCGCCGACCCAGAAGGGGATGTGGACGGAGCGCTCGCCGAGCGTGCCGGCGAGCCACGGGGCCACCGCGCCACCGGCGAACCGGACGAAGCTGTAGGCGGCCGAGGCGACGCTGCGCTCGACGGGCGAGACCTTCATGACCGTCTCGGTGATGAGGGTGTTGTTGACGCCGAGGAAGCCGCCGGCGAGGACGACCATGACGACGAGCACGGTCTTGTCCTCGGTGAACACGGCCATCACCGCGAGGATGACCGCGAAGCCGAGCAGCGCGCCGACGATGCCGGCGAAGGTGCCGACGTGGCGCTGCACCCAGGGGGCGACGACGACGGAGGTCAGCGCGAGCAGCAGGCCCCAGCCGAAGAACACCAGGCCGGTGCCGTGCGCCGACATGTCGAGCGGGAACGGCGTGAAGGCCAGCAGGGTGAAGAAGCCGAAGTTGTAGAGCAGCGCGGTGAGGCCGACGGTGAGCAGCCCGCGGTGGCCGAGGGCGCGCAGCGGGGCGCTGAGCGGCGTCGGGTGCGGCTTCTCGTTCGCCGCGGGGAGGGTGACCCACGTGGCGACGAGGGCGATGAGCATCAGCGCGCTGACGCCGAAGAACGGCCCGCGCCAGGAGATCCCGCCGAGCGCGCCACCGACGAGCGGGCCGGCGGCGATGCCGAGGCCGAGCGCGGCCTCGTAGAGGATGATCGCCTGCGCGACCGAGCCGCGGGCGGCGTTGACGATCGTCGCGAGCGCGGTGGCGATGAACAGGGCGTTGCCGAGGCCCCAGACGGCGCGGAAGCCGACGATGCCGTTGACGCTGTCCTGCATCCCGGCGAGGCCGGCGCCGACGATGATGATGGCGAGGCCGATGAGCAGGGTGCGCTTGGCGCCGATCCGGCTCGAGATGAAGCCGGTGATGAGCATCGCGAGGCCCATGACGGCCATGTAGCTCGTGAAGAGCAGGGAGACCTGGGACGGGGTGGCCCCCAGGTCGTCGGCGATCGGCTTGAGGATGGGGTCGACGAGGCCGATCCCCATGAAGGCGACGACGCAGGCGAACGCCACGCTCCAGACGGTCTTCGGTTGGCGCCACATGGGCAGGGGTTCCTCTCGGTCGGGGTCAGGAGCCGGCGCGGCCGGGCTCGCGGACGGGGGTGGTGCGGGTCGCCTCGAGCAGCTCGGTGAGGACGGCGGTGGCCGTCCGGAGCCGCTCGGGGTCGGCGTCCAGCTGCTCGAGGACCGGGCGCAGGGCCGCGGCGCGGGCGCGCCGGGCGGTGGCCAGGGCGTCGTGACCCGCGGCGGTGAGGGACACGAGGGTGGCCCGGCCGTCGGCCGGGTCGGGGGTGCGGTGGGCCCATCCGGTGGCCTCCAGGCGCTGGACCTGGGTGGTCATCGTCGGCTGGCTCGTGGCGTCGGCCTCGGCGAGCGCGGTGATCCGCGCCGGGCCGAGCTCCTCGAGGAGGGACAGCACGCGGGCCTGGGCCCACGGGATCTCGAGGTCGGCGTGCCGGCTGGCCCACCGGGAGAGCCCGGCGGCCGAGCGGAGCAGCTCGATGGCGAGGTCGTCCGTGTGCACCCGGCTACTTTACATAGTTAACCTATTTAAATCAAGCCGCGAAGGCGTTGGCCCGGAGAACCCTGCGCCTCACCCGGGAACGGTTGTCGGGGACAGCGCGCGCGTATCGGGTCACCCGATACGCGCGTGACGCGTGGGGTGGGGGGCGGCGGGCGCAGCGGTGGAGGGGCGACGCGGCGCGGTCGCGGGGCTGGAAGGATGGGCCCATGGCCGACGCCTCGACGCCCACGCCCGACGCCGCCCCCGTCCTCGACGGCTACGCCCACGTCTACTCGGGCAAGGTGCGCGACCTCTACGCCCCGCTCGACGACGCCGGCGCCCCGCGCGAGGACCTCCTGCTCCTCGTCGCCTCCGACCGCATCTCGGCCTTCGACTTCGTCCTCGAGACCCCCGTGCCCGACAAGGGCGAGGTGCTCACCCGGATGTCGCTGTGGTGGTTCGAGCAGCTGGCCGACCTCGTCCCCAACCACGTCGTCTCCACCGACGTGCCGGCCGCCGTCGAGGGCCGCGCCGTGCTGGTCCGCCGCCTCGGGATGCTCCCCGTCGAGTGCGTGGCCCGCGCCTACCTCACCGGCGGCGGCCTGCGCGAGTACCGCGCCGACGGGACGGTCAGCGGCCTGCGCCTGCCCGAGGGCCTGACCGACGGCTCGCGCTTCCCGGAGCCGCTGTTCACGCCGTCGACGAAGGCCCCGAGCGGCCAGCACGACGAGCCGATGTCCTACGCCGAGGTCGAGGCCCTCGTCGGCCCGGGGCTCGCCGCGAAGTCCCGTGACCTCACGACCCGCATCCTCGCCCGGGGCAACGAGCTGGCGCAGGAGCGCGGCATCATCGTCGCCGACACCAAGGTCGAGTTCGGGGTCGAGGACGGCGAGCTGGTTCTCGCCGACGAGGTGCTCACCCCCGACTCCTCGCGCTTCTGGCCCGCCGACCAGTGGGAGCCCGGCCGCCCCCAGCCGAGCTTCGACAAGGAGTTCGTCCGCGAGTGGCTCCTGTCGCCCGCCAGCGGCTGGGACAAGGCGTCCGGCGACGCCCCGCCGCCGCTCCCGGACGACGTCCTGGAGCGGACCCGCGCCAAGTACGTCGAGGCCTACGAGCGCCTCACCGGCCGCTCGTTCTGACCCAGTCCGCGAACCGGCGCCCGTCGCGCGGCACGTCCGGACCCGGCAGCAGCCCCGTGCGCAGACCGGCGACGGGCACCGGCGGCCCGACCACGCGCACCCGACCGCCGTCGCGTGCCGCGACCGCCCGGGCCATCGTCGCCGCGTCGGTCTCGTCGGGCCCGGCCGGGTCGGCACGCGGCACCTGACGCCGAGGGATGGGGAGGGACGGTGCGGCCGCGCCCCGGCCCGCGCCGGTAGCCTGAACCCCGGCACACGCCACCCGCGCCCCACCCCCTCGGGAGACCCGCACCATGGTTCCGTCGCACGCCCCCGTGCTGACCACCGTCCCCGGGGGCGCCGCCCTCTCGACCTTCCGGGCCGCCGGCGTGCTCGCCCGGCTGCGCGTGGTCGCGCCGCAGGTCCGGGCGGTCTCGGCGCAGCACGTCCACTGGGTCGCGAGCACCGCGCCGCTCGACGACGCGACCCACGCCACCGTCACCCGGCTCCTCACCTACGGCGAGCCGTTCGCCGGCGTGGCCGAGGCGCCGCACGCCGCCCTCGTCGTCGTCGCCCCGCGCCTCGGGACGCTCTCGCCGTGGGCGTCCAAGGCCACCGACATCGCGCACAGCTGCGGGGTCGACGTGCGCCGCGTCGAGCGCGTCACCGAGTACCACCTGCTCGCCGACGAGCCGCTGACCGAGGACCAGTGGGCGCGCTGCGCCGACGTCCTCCACGACCGGATGACGGAGTCGGCCCTGCCGACGCGCGAGGCAGCCGCGGCGCTCTTCGACGAGCGCGAGGCCGAGCAGGTCGCCCACGTCGACGTCCTCGGCCGCGGCCGCGAGGCGCTCGAGGAGGCCGACCGCGACTTCGGGCTCGCGCTGTCGGACGACGAGGTCGACTACCTCGTCGAGGCGTTCACCGGGCTGCGTCGCAACCCGACCGACGTCGAGCTGATGATGTTCGCGCAGGCCAACTCCGAGCACTGCCGCCACAAGATCTTCAACGCCGACTTCGTCATCGACGGCGAGGCCCAGCCGCGCTCGCTCTTCGGGATGATCCGGCACACCGAGGAGGTCGCCGGGGCCGGCACCGTCGTGGCGTACAAGGACAACGCCTCGGTCATGGAGGGCGGCCCGCGCACGCGGTGGCTGCCCGAGCGGCCGGACGCCCCGAGCGCGTACCGCGGGCGCGACGGCGAGGTGCACGTCCTCATGAAGGTCGAGACGCACAACCACCCGACGGCGATCAGCCCGTTCCCCGGCGCGGCGACCGGTGCCGGCGGCGAGATCCGCGACGAGGGCGCGACCGGGCGCGGGTCGGCCCCCAAGGCCGGGCTCACCGGGTTCGCGGTCTCCAACCTCAACCTGCCCGGGACGCACGAGCCCTGGGAGGGTGCGGAGTACGGCGCCCCGGCGCACATCGCGAGCCCGCTCGACATCATGCTCGAGGGCCCGATCGGGGCGGCCGCGTTCAACAACGAGTTCGGCCGGCCCGGGCTCGGCGGCTTCTTCCGGGTCTACGAGCAGACGGTCGACGGCGTGCGCCGCGGCTTCCACAAGCCGATCATGAGCGCCGGCGGGATGGGCACGATCGACGCCGACCTCACCGAGAAGGTCGTCTTCCCCGCCGGCACGCTGCTCGTGCAGCTCGGCGGCCCGGGCATGCGGATCGGGATGGGCGGCGGCGCGGCGTCGTCGATGGCCGCCGGCGCCAACGCGGCCGACCTCGACTTCGACTCGGTGCAGCGCGGCAACCCCGAGATCGAGCGGCGCGCGCAGGAGGTCGTCAACCACTGCCGCAGCCTCGGCGCCGAGGGCAACCCCATCCTCGCGATCCACGACGTCGGGGCCGGCGGGCTCTCCAACGCCTTCCCCGAGCTCGTCGACGGCGCCGGCCTCGGGGCCCGCTTCGACCTGTCGGCCGTGCCGCTCGAGGAGTCGGGTCTCGCGCCGAAGGAGGTGTGGTGCAACGAGTCCCAGGAGCGGTACGTCGTCGCCATCGCCCCGGAGTCGCTGCCGGCCTTCGCCGCCCTCTGCGAGCGCGAGCGCTGTCCGCACGCCGTCGTCGGCGTCGCCCGCGACGACGGGCAGCTCGTCCTCGCCGACGGTCCCGACGACGTCGAGGGCGAGGAGCGGGCCATCGACATGCCGATGGAGACCCTGCTCGGCAAGCCGCCCCGGATGACCCGTGACGTCGCGCGCGTGCCGCGGGAGGGCGACGACCTCGACGTCGACGCGCTCGACCTGCGTGACTCGGCGTACGCGGTCCTGCGGCACCCGACCGTCGCGTCCAAGCGCTTTCTCGTGACGATCGCCGACCGCACCGTCGGCGGCCTCACCCACCGCGACCAGATGGTCGGCCCGTGGCAGGTGCCGGTGGCCGACGTCGCCGTCACCCTGGCCGACCACGTCGGATTCGCCGGCGAGGCGATGGCGAGCGGCGAGCGGATGCCGCTGGCCTCCGTCGACGCTCCCGCCTCGGGGCGGATGGCCGTCGGCGAGTCGCTGACCAACCTGCTCGCCGCCCCGGTGCCCGCGCTCTCGCGGGTCAAGCTGTCCTGCAACTGGATGGCCGCGTGCGGCGAGCCCGGCGAGGACGCCGCCCTCTACGACACCGTCCACGCCGTCGGCATGGAGCTGTGCCCGGCACTGGGCATCTCGGTGCCGGTCGGCAAGGACTCGCTCTCGATGCGCACCCGTTGGACCGACCACATGGGCGACGCCAAGCAGGTCACCTCGCCGGTGTCGCTCGTCGTCACGGCCTTCGCGTCGCTGGACGACGTCCGGGGCACCTGGACCCCGCAGCTGCGCGACGGGTCCGCCCTCGTGCTCGTCGACCTCGGCGCCGGCCGCGACCGCCTCGGCGGCTCGATCCTCGCGCAGGTGTCGGGTGCCTTCGGCCGCGAGGTCCCCGACCTCGACGACCCCCGGCGCCTGGTGTCGCTCGCCGCGGCCCTCACCGAGCTGCGAGAGCGCGGGCTCGTCACGGCGTACCACGACCGCTCGGACGGCGGCCTGTGGGCCGCGGTGTGCGAGATGGCCTTTGCCGGCGGCATGGGCCTCGACGTCGAGGCCGCGTCGGTCGCCGGGCTGTTCGCCGAGGAGCTCGGGGTCGTCCTCGGCGTGCCCGAGCGCGCCGTCCCCGAGGTCCTCGAGGTGCTCGGCGCCTACGGGCTCGCCGACCTCGCGTCCGTCTTCGGCCGCACCGTCAGCGAGCGCCGCGTCCGCGTGGCCGTCGACGGTGCGCGGGTGCTCGAGGAGCGCGTGCGGGACCTCGCCCAGGCGTGGGACGAGGTGTCGTGGCGGATGTCCGTGCTGCGTGACAACCCCGGTGCGGCGGACGAGGAGCACGCCGCGGTCGGCCGCGACGACGACCCCGGCCTCGTCGTCGCCCCGAGCTTCGACCCGACCGACGACGTCGCGCTGCCCTACCTCTCGACCGGCGTCCGCCCCAAGGTCGCCGTGCTGCGCGAGCAGGGCGTCAACAGCCACGTCGAGACCGCCTTCATGCTCGACGCCGCGGGCTTCGACGCCTACGACGTGCACATGACCGACCTCCAGTCGGGGCGCTTCGACCTCGCCGACGTCCAGGGCCTCGTCGCCGCGGGCGGCTTCTCGTACGGCGACACCCTCGGCGCCGGCGAGGGGTGGGCTCGCTCGGTCCTTTTCTCCGAGAGGCTGACCGAGCAGTTCCGGGACTTCTTCCACCGCGACGGCACCTTCGGGCTCGGCATCTGCAACGGCTGCCAGATGTTCGCCGCGCTCGCCGACCTCGTCCCGGGCGCCGAGGCGTGGCCGCGGTTCACGCGCAACCGGTCCGAGCAGTACGAGGCGCGGCTGACGCAGGTCGAGGTGCTCGAGAGCCCGTCGGTCCTCATGGCCGGGATGGCCGGCAGCCGCCTCCCCATCGCCGTCGCGCACGGCGAGGGCTTCGCGAACTTCTCGGCCCGCGGCGACCTCGGCTCGGTGCACCAGGTGGCGCGCTTCGTCGACCACCACGGCGCGCCGGCGACGAAGCATCCGTTCAACCCGAACGGGTCGCCCGGCGGGCTGACGGCGGTGACGACGACGGACGGCCGGTTCACCGCGATGATGCCGCACCCCGAGCGGGTGTCACGCAACGTCCAGATGTCGTGGACGAGCGGTGACGTCGACGACGAGAGCCCGTGGCTGAGGATGTTCCGCAACGCACGCGTCTTCGCGGGCTGACCGGATGGGCCCGCGCGGCGTCGACGACCTCGCCATCGCGCGGTGGCGGTTCCGGACGCTGCTCCTCGACGGTGCCTCGGCACCGGACGCGTCCTCGGCGGTGCGCTCGCTGCTCGCCGTCCAGGCCGAGAACCCCGAGCAGACGGCGTGGGCGCTCGCGGCGCGGACGAGCGGCCTGACGCGCACCGGTCTGGCCGGTCTGGTCGGGGACGGTGAGCTCGTCCGGCTGCACGTCCTGCGCCCCACGTGGCACCTCGTCCACCGCGACGACGTGCGGTGGCTGCTCGAGCTGACCGGCCCGCGGGTGCGCCACCAGCTCGGCCGCCAGCTGGAACGCGACCTCGGCCTGCCGCCGGAGCGGGTCGCGGCGCTCGGCGACCTCGTCGAGCAGGTGCTGACCGACACCCCGGACCGCACGCGGGAGGAGGTCGCGGACGCCCTGCGCGTGGCGGGCGAGGAGCTGAGCGGGATGCAGCTCATGGTCCTGCTGGCCCACCTCGAGCTCGGCCTGCGGGTCGGCAGCGGTCGGCCGCGCCCGGACGGCGGGGTCGGTCGGCACACCTACGCACCGCTGGCCGACCGGCTCCCGGCATCCGGCCCGCTCGACCGCGTCGAGGCGCTGGGAGAGCTCGCGCGACGCTACGCCGTGGGCCACGGCCCGGTGACCGAGCGCGACCTGGCGTACTGGGCGACCCTGCCGCTCGGGGACGTGCGCGCCGGCCTCGCCGCGGCCGCCGACACCCTCGGGTCCTTCGAGCACGACGGCCGCACCTGGTGGCACGCCCCGGGGGAGGAGCCGCCGCCGCGGTCGCGGGCGCCGCGCGTGCACCTCGTCCACCTGCTCGACGAGTGGTACCGGGGCTACCAGGACAGCCGGCGCGTCGTCGACGTCGCGGGGCGGCACCCGGTGGGGCGCGAGCCGTCGATCGGCCTGCTCGTCGTGGACGCGCAGGTCGCGGGCACGGCGCGCCGCACCGTCCGGGGTGGGGCGCTGGAGGTCGAGGTGACGCCCTACCGGCCGCTGACCACGGCCGAACGACGCGCGCTGGAGGTCGAGGCGGCGGCGCTGGCCCGCTGGCTGGGTCGCGAGCCCGTCCTCACCGTCGCCGCGCCCACGACCTGACCGCCCGGCGCGGGCGCGACACAGGGCTTCGTCCACGAGACCCCGGTTCCGAACCGGGGTCTCGTGGACAATTCGGGGTGACCCCGAAAAGGGAGGCGACCGACGCGGGCGAGGGGGTCAGGAGGGTGGCGAGTGGGTACGAGGCGGCCATGGACACCACGATCGAGCTCACCGTCGACGGGCACCGACGGCAGCTGACCGTCGACACCCGCACCACCCTCCTGGACGCGCTGCGCGAGCGGCTGGCCGTCACCTCGCCGAAGAAGGGCTGCGACCACGGGCAGTGCGGCTCGTGCACGGTGCTCCTCGACGGCCGCCGCCACCTCACGTGCCTCGCGCTCGCGGTGGCGTTCGACGGCTCGGAGGTCGTCACGGCCGAGGGGCTCGCCGCCGACGACGCGCTGCACCACGTGCAGGAGGCCTTCCTCGAGCACGACGGCTACCAGTGCGGCTACTGCACGCCCGGCCAGGTCTGCTCGGCCGTCGGGGTCCTCGACGAGGCCAAGCAGGGGCACCCGAGCCACGTGACCGAGGACCTCGAGGCCGACGTCGAGCTCACCGACGACGAGATCCGGGAGCGGATGAGCGGCAACCTCTGCCGCTGCGGCGCCTACCCGGGCATCCTCGCCGCGGTCAAGGAGGCGGCAGGAGCATGAGGGAGCTCGACTACGTCCGCGCGAGCGACGTCGAGGAGGCGGTCGCCCTCGTGTCCGGCGACCCCGACGCCCGCTACCTCGGGGGCGGCACCAACCTCGTCGACCACCTCAAGCTCGGCGTCGCCCGGCCCGCCCGCCTCGTCGACGTCAGCCGCCTCGGGCTCGACGGCGTCGAGGAGCAGGACGGCCCCGACGGGCGCGTCCTCCACGTCGGCGCGAACGTCCGCAACAGCGACCTCGCGGCGCACCCGGTCGTCCGCTCGGCCTTCCCGGTGCTGTCCCGCGCGCTGCTGTCGGGCGCGTCCGGGCAGCTGCGCCACCAGGCGAGCACCGGGGGCAACCTGCTCCAGCGCACCCGGTGCGTCTACTTCCAGGACGTGACGACCCCGTGCAACAAGCGCGAGCCCGGCAGCGGCTGCTCGGCCGTCGGCGGCTACGGGCGCCAGGACGCCGTCCTCGGGGCGAGCGAGCACTGCGTCGCCACCCACCCCTCCGACATGGCCGTCGCGATGGCCGCCCTCGACGCCGTCGTCGTCGTCCGCGGCCCGCAGGGCGAGCGGCGGGTCCCCGTCCGCGAGCTGCACCGCCTGCCCGGGGACCGCCCCGACCTCGACACCACGCTCGAGCACGGTGACCTCGTGACGGGCGTCGAGCTGCCGTTCACCGACGCCGCCCGCTGCTCCACCTACCTCAAGGTCCGCGACCGCGCCTCGTACGCCTTCGCGCTCGTCTCCGTCGCGGCGGCGCTCGAGCTCGACGGCGACGTCGTCCGCGACGTCCGCATCGCGTGGGGAGGCGTCGCCCACAAGCCGTGGCGCGCCACCGCCGCCGAGGAGGCCCTGACCGGGCGGGCCCTCGACGAGGACGCCGTGCGCGCCGCCGTCGACGCCGAGCTCGCCGACGCGCGCACCACCGACCAGACCGCCTACAAGCTGCCGATGCTGCGGGGCGCCACGACGCGCACCCTGCTCCGCCTCGCCGGGAAGGACCCCTCGTGAGCACCCGGACCAGCACCACCCCCGTCACGCCCCGCTCGATGGGCACCCGCCTCGACCGCGTCGACGGGCCCGAGAAGGTGACCGGCCGGGCCACCTACGCCGTCGAGAGCGCCGCCCACGACACCGGCGACCCGCTGCACGTCTGGCTCGTCCAGTCGACCGTGGCCAAGGGCGAGGTCGAGCGCCTCGACCCCGCCGCGGCCCTCGCCCACCCCGGGGTCGTCGCCGTCCTCGACCACACGAGCGCGATGCGCCTGGCCGACACCGACGACGGCGAGCTGGCCATCCTCCAGGACCCGCGCGTGCACTTCCGCGGCCAAATCGTCGCGCTCGTGCTCGCCGAGACCTCCGAGGCCGCCCGCGAGGGGGCCGCGCTCGTCGAGGTCGCCTACCGCGAGGAGCCGCACGAGGCCGAGCTGCGCGAGGACAACGCGACGTACAAGCCGGAGACGGTCAACCCGGCGATGGACACCGACACCGAGGACGGGGACGTCGACGCCGCGCTCGCGGGCGCCGCGGTGCTCGTCGAGCAGACGTACCGCACCCCGCACGAGCACAACAACCCGATGGAGCCGCACGCCACCGTCGCCCGCTGGGCGCAGGACGGCACGGACGGCGAGGTCCTCGACCTCGTCGACTCCACGCAGGGCGTCCACGGGGTCGCGCAGACCGTCGGACCGGTGCTCGGCCTCGAGGCCACGCAGGTGCGCGTCCGGGCGCCCTACGTCGGCGGCGGCTTCGGCAGCAAGGGCCAGCCGCACGCCCACGTCGTCGCCGCGGCGCTCGCGGCGCACGCCGTGCGGCCCCGGCCGGTGCGCCTGGCCGTCACCCGCCAGCAGATGTTCGCGCTCACCGGCTACCGGACCGCCACGATCTCGCACGTGCGCCTCGGCGCCGACGCGGACGGGCGGCTCGTCGGGCTCGAGCACCGGGTGCAGGAGCAGACCTCCGCCGTCAAGGAGTTCGCCGAGCAGACGGCCTCCCCGAGCCGGATGATGTACGCCGCCCCGGCGCGGCGCACGAGCCACCGGCTGGCCGTCCTCGACGTCGCCGTCCCCTCGTGGATGCGCGCGCCGGGCGAGATGCCGGGGATGTTCGCCGGCGAGGTCGCGATGGACGAGCTCGCGCTCGCCTGTGGACTGGACCCCGTCGAGCTGCGGCTGCGCAACGAGCCGGACCTCGACCCCGAGACCGGCAAGCCCTTCGACGTCCGCCGGCTCCCCGACTGCTTGCGGCGTGGCGCCGAGCGGTTCGGCTGGGCCGACCGTCCGCGCGAGCCGCGCTCCCGTCGTGAGGGTGACTGGTGGGTCGGTACCGGCGTCGCCGCCGCGACCTACCCCGCGATGAAGATGCCCGGCAACGAGGCGCGCGTCACGGCGCTCGGGGGCGGCCGCTACGGCGTCGCCATCGGCTGCGTCGACATCGGCACCGGCGCACGCACCGTGCTGACGCAGATCGCGGCCGACGCCCTCGGGGTCGAGCCCGGCGCCGTCGACCTCGAGGTCGCCGACACCCGGCTGCCGTCCGCCTCGGTGGCCGGCGGGTCCTCGGGCACGAGCTCGTGGGGCAGCACCGTCGTCGCGGCGGCCCAGCGCTTCCGCGAGGAGCACGGCACCGACCCCGCCCCCGGCGCCGAGGTCACGGCATCGGCCGCGAAGAGCCCCGCCGAGATGGAGACCGCCAACCACTCCTTCGGTGCGGTCTTCTGCGAGGCACGGGTCAACCGCTGGACGGGCGAGGTGCGGGTGCCGCGGCTGCTCGGCGTGTACTCGGTCGGGCGCGTCCTCAACCCGGTGACGGCACGCTCGCAGCTCGTCGGCGGCCTCGTCATGGGCCTGTCCGCCGCGCTCTTCGAGGAGTCCTGGCGCGACCCGCGCACCGGCCACGTCGTCACTCAGGACCTCGCGAGCTACCACGTAGCCGCCCACGCCGACGTCCTCGACGTCGACGCCGAGTGGCTCGAGGAGTCCGACGAGGCCTTCACGCCGATGGGCTCGCGCGGCATCGGCGAGATCGGGATCGTCGGCACGGCGGCGGCCGTCGCCAACGCCACGCATCACGCGACGGGGGTGCGGGTCCGTGAGCTGCCGCTCACGCCGGACCGCTTCCTGTCCTGAGCCCGCCCGCGGGAGGCCGGGGGTCAGCGCACCCGCCACCCACCCGGGTCCGGGGGCTCCGGGGACGGCACCGCGGTGCCGTCCCCGGAGCGCAGCGGTCGCGCTCCCGGGACGCGGCGGGCGACGTCGGCCCACGGCAGCACCCCCGTGGGCAGGACGGCGGACGCGGCCGCGCGCCGCAGCGTGTAGAGGTCGAGCGGGCCGGGGGAGGCGACGAGCACGACGTTGCCGAAGCGCCGTCCCTTGAGGACCTCGTGGAGCCCGACGAACGCGGTGTGCCCGAACACCTCCTGGGCGCCGGCGGCGACCCTCGCCGCGTAGCGCATCCCGGGCTCGTCGGTGACGTTGGCGAGCAGCAGCCCGCCGGGGGTGAGGACGCGGCGGACGTCGGCCATCCACTCGACGGTCGTCAGGCCCGCGGGGACCCGGCCGTCGACGAACGCGTCGAGGACGACGACGTCCGCGCTGCCGTCGGCGAGCGCGGCGACGCCCTGCTCGCCGCCGACCGGGCGCACCCGCATCCGGTGGCTGCGGGGGAGCGGCACGTCGCGGCGCACCTGCTCGGTCAGCGCGACGTCGGGCTCGAGGACGATCTGCGGCGACCCGGGCCGCGTGGCGTGCACCCACCGCGGCAGGGTCAGCCCGCCGCCGCCGACGTGCGTCACCCGCAGGGTCCCGGCCGGGGCGAGCGCGTCGACGACGAGCGCGAGGTGCTGCACGTACTCGAAGTGCAGGACGGTGGGGTCGTCGAGGTCGACGGCCGACTGCGGAAAGCCGTCGAGGAGCACGGCGGCGACACCGCCCTCGACCTCGACCCGCACCTCGCCCACGGGGGAAGGCTATGCGTCGGTGCGCTTCGGTAGCGTCGGGGGCATGCCTCCCCGACGCCGCACCGACCCCGAGCTCGGCCGCGCGGCCCTGCGCCGGTGGCACGCCGACCCCGACGGCACCGACCGCGCCACGCGCGGCACCGCCGTCCGGTACGCCCTCGAGGAGCTCGCCACCCGCGCGCCCGGCAACAGCGTCGAGGTGCGGGTCCCCCCGTACGGGGTCGTCCAGTGCGTCGAGGGGCCGCGGCACACGCGCGGCACCCCGCCCAACGTCGTCGAGACCGACGCCGAGACCTGGCTGCGTCTCGTCCAGGGCGAGATCCCGTGGTCGCAGGCCCTCGCCGAGGGCGTGCTGCGGGTCAGTGGCACCCGGGCCGACCTCTCCGGGCTGCTGCCCCTGGGCCGGGAGGACCGGGCGTGAGCGCCGGGGTGCGCCAGGGCGTCGTCCTGCTCACCGACGAACCGTGGGCCGTCACCGGGCCGCGGTGGACGGCCGTCGAGGAGATGGGCTTCGACCACGCGTGGACCTACGACCACCTCGTGTGGGGCGGTCTGCCCGACAGCCCGTGGTTCAGCGCGATGCCGACCCTCGCGGCGGCGGCCGGCGTGACGGGGCGCATCGGCCTCGGCACGTTCGTCTCGTCCCCCAACCAGAACCACCCGTACACGTACGCGCGCGACGTCATCACCCTCGACGACCTGACCGGCGGTCGCTTCCTCTGCGGCGTCGGCACCGGCGGTGACCTCGACGCCCGGCTGCTCGGCGCCGACCTCGCGCTGCGCGAGCGCGTCGACCGCTTCCACGAGTTCGTGCCGCTGCTCGACCGGCTCCTGCGCGAGGACCACGTCGACCACGACGGCACCTGGTACCGGACGCAGGACGCCCGCACGCTGCCCGGGCCGGTGCGCCACCGCGTGCCGCTCCTCGTCGCCGCCAACGGCCCGCGCTCGGTCCGGCTCGCCGCGCAGCACGCCGACGGCTGGGTCACCTACGGCGGCAAGGGCGACTCCCTCGACGCGTGGTTCGACCACGTCCGCGAGCTCGTCGCGCGCTTCGACGACGCCGTGCAGGCCGCCGGGCGCGGGCCGCTCGACCGCTACCTCTCGCTCGACTCCTCGCCGCGGTTCTCGCTCGAGTCGGCCGGGCTGCACGCCGAGATGACCGGACGCGCGGCGGAGCTGGGGTTCACCGACGTCGTCAGCCACTGGCCGCGCGCGCAGGGTCCGTACGCGGGCGACCCCGCCGTCCTCGAGGAGGTGGCGGGGTCGCTCGGGCGCTGACGCGCGCTGGGTCGGTCGTCGTCAGGCGACGGCCATGACGAGGATCGGCGTCGTCGTCGGGGCGGTCGACCCGCCGGCCGGCTCGACCGTGACGCCGACCGCGGCGGCGCCGTCGATCTGGCCGTCGAGGACGGCCTGGCCGCGGCCGTCGGCGGGGGTGAGGAAGCCCGCGGAGCGCGCGACCTCGTCCGAGCCGACGTACCAGAGCTGGTAGACCTTGCCGTCCGGCGCCGGGGGCATCCCGGTGACGGTGATCGCCGACTGGTCCATCTGCCGGCTGTAGGCGAGGGTCGCGGTCGTCGCGCCCTTGTGGCTGGTCACCGTCGCGGCGTCGCCGGCCCGCTCGACCTGCTGGATCGCGGTGAGCGCCGGCTGGTCGCCGGACCACGGGCTCCACGCGACGCCACCGACCGCGACGACCGCCGCGGCAGCGGCCGCGACGAGCCAGGTGCTCGTGCGCCGGAAGAGCGGGATGACCCGGGCGCCGGTGCCGGTGGCCGCGGCCTCGCCGGCCGTCGGCACGCCGGGGGCGGCGACGACGGGCTCGGGGTCGGTGCGCAGCTCGGTGACGACCGGGGGCAGCGGGCGGACGCGGGTGATGCCGGCGAGGACGGCCGAGCGCAGCTCGGCGGAGGGCGTGGCCTCGGTGAGGGTGCCGAGAGCGTGGGCGGCCTCGGTCAGCTCGCCGACCTCGGCGCGGCAGGCCGCGCAGGCGGCGAGGTGCTGCTCGAAGCCCGCGCGCTCGTCCTCGTCGAGGGCGTCGACCGCGTAGGCACCGCTCAGGTGGTGCAGATCGGGGCTCATGCCGGTACTCCCAACGTGTCCCGGAGGCGGATGAGGCCGTCCCGGATCCTGGTCTTCGCTGTTCCGAGGGGCACACCGAGCAGCTTCGCCACCTCGGTGTGCGTGTACCCCCCGAGGTAGGCGAGCTCGACGGCGCTGCGCTGGGCCTCGGTGAGGGTGGCGAGGGCCCGGCGCACGCGCTGGCCCTCGAGGGAGGTCTGGGCGGCCTCCGCGGTCTGGTCGAACTCCACCTCGCGGGTCGCGACGGAGTGGGCGTCGTCGCGGCGGCGGGCGGCCTCGCTGGAGCGGACCCTGTCCACCGCGGCGCGGTGGGCGATGGTCATCAGCCACGAGAGGGCGCTGCCCTTCGCGGCGTCGAACCGGGTGCTCGTGCGCCACACGTCGAGGTACACCTCCTGGGTGACCTCCTCGCTCATCGCGTGGTCACGCACGATGCGCAGCACCAGCCCGAAGACGCGCCGTGAGGTCGCGTCGTACAGGGCGGCGAAGGCCTCCTCGTCGCCCCGCGCCGAACGGCGGAGCAGCTCCGCGAGGTCGGACGCCGTGGCAGCCGCCCCCCCGGGTGCAGTGGTGGGCTGTCCCGGGGAGGCGGCTGTCATGTCGTTCATCATCGCTGATGGATCAGCTCTCGGGGACGAGAACCTTGTCGATGATGTAGACCGTGGCGTTGGCCGTCTGGACGTTGCCGCAGACGATCTTCGCGTCGCCCGGGGTCACGGTGAAGTCCTCGCCGGAGCCCATGACGTTGATCGACTTGCCCGAGAGGGTCTTGTGCTCACCCGCCAGCTGGTCCGGGGAGAGGCGGCCCTCGACGACGTGGTTGGTGAGGACCGTGGTGAGCAGGCCCTTCGGGTCCTTCATCGCCGCGTCCAGGGTGTCCTTGGGCAGGGCCTCGAAGGCGTCGTTGGTCGGGGCGAAGACGGTGATGTCCTTCGCGCTGTTCAGCGTGTCGCCGAGGCCGGCCTCTCCGACCGCGGTGACGAGGGTGGACAGGACCGGGTTGTTGCTCGCCGCGGTGGCGACCGGGTCCTGGGCCATGCCGTCGAACGAGCCGGCGCCGTCGGCCGGGACGGCCGAGCAGGCGGAGCCGAACGGGGCGTCGGCCATGGTGGCGGTGTCCGAGGGGCTGGCCGAGGGGGCGGCGGAGGTCGCGGCGGCGGAGGAGCTCGTGCCCGAGCCGCTCGTGGTGCTGTCGTCCGAGCCGCAGGCCGCGAGGCTCAGGGGGAGGGCGAGCGCCAGGGCGGCGACGGTGAGGCGGGTCTTGCGCATGGGGGTGTCTCCTTGCGGTGTGTCGTTGTCCTGCGTACACATCTGGTTCGGAGCTGCTCGGAGGCCGGATGGGTTGGACGGCAACTTTTTTCGAGAATCTTCCGGAGTGCCGGGCTGGCCCGTCCCGCGCGGCTTCCGTTGTGCCTCAACCCGGCTCCCGGCGCCGAAGAACGCAGCAGCGGCCGGCTCCGTGGGGAGCCGACCGCCGCTGTGTCGTGGATCACGCTGTCCGACAACCCGATGCATCGTCGGGCGTCGGGGTGACCGTCACTCGATGGTGACGACCACCGAGTGCCAGCCGGTCGCGCCCTTGGGGAAGGGCGTCTGGCGCTTCTCGGTCTGCACCTCACCGGTCTCGTCGGTCGCGCGGACCTCGAGGGTGTGGCGTCCCGCGGGGGCGTCCCACTCCCAGTACCACTGGCGCCAGTAGTCGATGCCGGCGTCGGCGCCGAGCTTCGCCTCGGCCCAGTCGCCACCGTCGACCCGAACCTCGACCTTCTCGATGCCGCGCTGCTGCGCCCAAGCGACACCGCCGACGACGACCTTTCCGGCCTTCGCGGTCGACAGGGGCTTGGGGGTGTCGATGCGGCTCTCCGTGTAGATCGGCGCGTCGATCGCCCAGTCCTTGCCGGTCCAGTACGCCGTCTTCTGCGCGTACGTCGTCGCGGTGAGCTTGGTCAGCCACTTCGTCGCACCGACGAAGCCGTAGAGGCCGGGCGTCACGAGGCGCGCGGGGAAGCCGTGCACCGGGGGCAGCGGCTTGCCGTTCATCCCGACGGCGACGAGGGCGTCGCGGTCGTCCATCAGCGCCTGCAGCGGGGTCGAGATGGTCATCCCCTCGGTCGACTCGCTGAAGATCTGGTCGACGCCCTGCTGCACGCCGGCCCGTTCGAGCAGGTCGCGGACGGGGACGCCCAGCCAGCGGGCGGAGCCGACGTAGGGGCCGCCGACCTCGTTCGAGACGCAGGTCAGGGTGATGTCCTTCTCGATCATCGGGAGCTTGAGCAGCTCCTCGAAGGTCAGCGAGAACGGGTTGTCGACCATCCCGTCGACGGTGAGCTTCCATCCGTCGGTGCCGACCCGGGGGATGACGAGGGCCGTGTCGATCCGGTAGAAGGCGTCGTTCGGCGTGCGAAACGAGGACACCCCGCGGACCATCTCCTCGAGGCCCTGGGGGAGGGGCTCCAGCGTCGTCGCCGGGGTCGGGAGGACGACGTCACCGGTCGACGCCGTGCTGCGGGCGAGGGACTGGCCGATGCCGCCACCGGTCGCGGCGACGGCGCCGAGGCCGGCGGCCGCGGCGAGGACGGTGCGACGCCCGCTCGTGCCGTCACCGTGGGCGGTGCGGTCGGGGCCGGCACCGGAGGCGGGGTCGGCCGCGGCAGCGCCCCAGCGGTCGAGGACGCCGAGGAACCATCCGGCGGCCAGCACGCCGACGACCGCGGTGACGAACCCGGGCAGCAGCGAGGCGGCCGAGGACGTGGGGCGGGTCGCCGCCGCGGCGATCGCGAGGACGGCGAGGACCCCGATGACGGCGAGGCCGAGCGTGCGACGGGTCCGGGCGAGCACGCCGGCCAGCGCTGCGAGCAGCAGCGTGACGACCGTGACCGACCCGACGAGGATCGGCTTGTCGGCGGTGCCGAACGTCGAGACCGCCCACTCCTTGACGGGGGTCGGCGTGGCGTCGATGACGGTGGACCCGACGGCGAGGACGGGGGAGGACTCGGGGGCCACGAAGCCGGCGACGAGGTGGCCGACGCCCGCCCCGGCGGCCGTCGCGAGCAGCGTGCCCAGGGCGTACCAGCCGCGGGCCGGCCGCTGCGTGGCTGCGGTCTGGGGTGAGGTGGTGGTCATGTCAGTCCTTCGGAGCGAGGGGCCCGGCGGATGGCACCGGAGGGGCGAGCGGTGCGGGCGGTGGGACTCCATCCTCGCGCCGGACGGGGTCGCCGAGCCGTGAGCGGGCGACCGCTGCGGCGGTGCGTCACGGGTCGGCCAACCCTCGACGGCGGATGCGGTGGGCGCACGGGGTGTCACCTACCGTAGGAGGGTGAAGAGTCCTCGCCGGCCGCGCTTCCTGCCGTTCATCCTCACCGGGGCGGTCATCGGCTTCGTCCTCGGTGCCGCCGTCGCGGACTTCGGCTGGCTCGAGAACACCGACACCGTGCTGGCCCAGAAGCAGTACTCCCCGTCGACCGCGGTCGGCTACCTCGGCATCCTCGGCGCGTGCCTCTTCGCCCTCGCCGCCGCGCTGCTCGCGCTCGGCATCGAGCGCTTCTCGCGCCGCTCCTGAGCCGGAGGGCCGTGGTCCGGCCGCCGGACGGCCGCGGCGCCGCCCTCGCCCCGTGAGAGGATGGAGCACGTGCCACGCGGAGACGGACGCCTCAGCCACGACCTCCTTCCCGGTGAGAAGGGGCCCCAGGACGCGTGCGGCGTGTTCGGGGTCTGGGCGCCGGGCGAGGAGGTCGCCAAGCTCGCCTACTACGGGCTGTACGCGCTGCAGCACCGCGGCCAGGAGTCCGCGGGCATCGCGACGTCCGACGGCAGCCGCCTGCTCGTCTACAAGGACATGGGCCTGGTCTCGCAGGTGTTCGACGAGCGCTCGCTCGGCGCGCTGCGGGGGCACCTCGCCGTCGGGCACTGCCGCTACTCGACGACCGGCGGCTCGACCTGGGAGAACGCCCAGCCGACCCTTGACGGCCACGCCGGCAGCACCGTCGCCCTCGCGCACAACGGCAACCTCATCAACTCGGCCGAGCTGCGCGACGTCGTCGCCGGGCACCGGGTCGACGGCCAGCGCGGCGAGCTCGCCCGCGGCAACACGACCGACACCGCGCTCGTCACCGCGCTCCTGACCGCCGACCCCGACCGCACCGTCGAGGCCGCGGCGCTCGAGGTGCTGCCGATGCTGCGCGGCGCCTTCTGCCTCGTCTTCATGGACGAGCACACGCTCTACGCGGCGCGCGACCCGCAGGGCATCCGGCCACTCGTCATCGGCCGGCTCGAGCGCGGCTGGGTCGTGGCGTCCGAGACCGCCGCGCTCGACATCGTCGGCGCCTCGTTCGTCCGCGAGGTCGAGCCCGGCGAGCTCGTCGCCATCGACGAGGACGGCCTGCGCTCGCAGCGGTTCGCGGAGGCCGAGCCCAAGGGCTGCGTCTTCGAGTACGTCTACCTCGCCCGCCCGGACACGACGATCAACGGCCGCGGCGTGCACGAGTCGCGGGTGCAGATGGGCCGTCAGCTGGCGCGCGAGCACCCGGTCGAGGCCGACCTCGTCATGCCGACGCCGGAGTCCGGCACGCCGGCCGCCATCGGCTACGCGCAGGAGTCGGGCATCCCCTACGGCCAGGGCCTGGTCAAGAACTCCTACGTCGGGCGCACCTTCATCGCCCCGTCGCAGACCATCCGGCAGCTCGGCATCCGGCTCAAGCTCAACCCGCTGCGCGACGTCATCCGCGGCAAGCGGCTCGTCGTCGTCGACGACTCGATCGTCCGCGGCAACACCCAGCGCGCACTCGTGCGGATGCTCCGCGAGGCCGGGGCCGCCGAGGTGCACGTGCGCATCTCGTCGCCGCCGGTCCGCTGGCCGTGCTTCTACGGCATCGACTTCGCGACCCGCGCCGAGCTCATCGCGACCGGGCTCGGGGTCGAGGAGGTGCGCAACTCGATCGGCGCCGACAGCCTCGGGTACATCTCGGAGGACGGGATGATCGGCGCGACCGAGCAGCCGCGCGAGCGCCTGTGCACGGCGTGCTTCTCGGGGCAGTACCCCGTGACGCTGCCCGAGGACGGCCGGCTCGGCAAGGGCGTGCTCGAGCTCGAGCTGCCCCTCGGCGACGACGGCGCCCCCGCGCAGCGCCCGCTCGGGGAGCGGCACCCGCACCGGCAGGCGCCCCTCGTCGACGTGCCGGTGGTCGACGTCGACGGGGTGCAGACCTCGGCCGGCGGTGGTGCCTCCGAGGCGGTCCTGCGCCCCTGACTCCACGGCCGTTCGAGGTGAAACCCGACCACCAGAAGGTCGCATGTCACCTCGACTCCGGCAGAGGTGCGCGGGTGGAGGTGAAACCCGACCGCGAGAAGGTCGTCTTTCACCTCGACTCCGGTTGGAGATGGGGTACCTCAGGCGGCGCGCCGCACCCGTGACCAGTACGCGGCGCAGATCTGGTCGAGGTACGGGTCGGGGTCGAGGCGCCAGCCGATGAGCCCCACGCGCAGCACGAGGTCGTCGCCGAGGGCGACGGCGTTCTGCCGCAGCGTGTCGTCACCGGGCTGGAGGCCCGCCAGGTGGCCCGCGCCGTCGACCTCGACGACGAGCCGGGCCTCGGCCCACTCGACGTCGAGGTAGGCCCGGCCGCCCGGCAGCTGCCGGACGGCCTGACGCGACGGTTCCGGGAGCCCGCGGCGACGGCACGCCGCGACGACGTCGAGCTCCCCGAGGGAGTGCGCGCCCCCGGCGACGTCGCGCGCGAGGCGGGGGACCAGCGCCCGCCGGGTGCGCATCCGGACCTCGTCGGCGGCCGCGACGAGCTGCTCGCCGGCGCAGAGGCGCTGCTGCACCGGCAGGACGAGGAGCAGGGCCGCCTGCCGGTCGCTGACCGCCCAGTGGGCCGCCCGCACGGCGGCCACGGCCACGTGGGTCCTCGGCAGACCCGACGGCAGGAGCTCGTCCGGCACCCGCCGGGCGATCTTGTGGAGGACGACGCCCTCCACGTCCTCGACCTCGGCGGTGTGCCGGACGGAGACGTGCACCCGGTCGTCGTCGTACCCGGTCAGGCCGGCGTGCTGCAGTGCGGTGACGCCGTCGACGGCCGCGATCTGCTCACCCACCTCCCAGACCGCCCTCCACCGGCGGGCGACGTCGTCGAGCGGCCCCGTCGACGTCGCGACGGTCTGCACGCCGTGCGTCGCCCAGCGTTCGGCTCCGATCTCGCGGCGGACCATCCGGTGGTCGACCCCGACGGAGCGCAGGAGGGTGCGCGACAGCACACCGCCGTAGCCGCCCGCGAGCTCGCGCGCCGCCCGCCGCCGGGCGGTGGTCGTGGGAGGTGCGTCCATCCGGCGAGGGTGGACCGGCGTCACGGTCGGGACAAGGCCTGCGGGGGCATCTGTGGACGAGCCGCACGGGGAGCCGACCCTGTGGACGAGCGGTTCGAGGTGAAACCCGACCGCGAGAGGGTCGGGTTTCACCTCGAACGGGTGGGGGCGGAGGCGTCAGGCGTCGGCGGGGACCTCGCGGGCGTCCTCGTCGGTGCGGCCGTGCAGCCGCGAGCGCTTGTACCCGTAGAAGAAGTAGATGCCGAAGCCGAGCAGCATCCAGATGAGGAACCGCAGCCACGTCTCGACCGACAGGTTGAGCATGAGGTAGATGCTGATGATCGCCGCGAGAACCGGCAGCACGGGGTTGCCGGGGACCTTGAAGGCCCGCTGGAGGTCGGGGCGGCGCTTGCGGAGCACCGGCACGGCGAGCGAGACGAGCGCGAACGCCGACAGCGTGCCGATGTTGACCATCTCCTCGAGCTTGCCGATGGGCGTCAGCGACGCGACGAGCGCGACGACGGTGCCGATGGCGAGCGTCAGCCGCACGGGGGTGCCGGTGCGCGGGTTCGTGCGGCCGATCGAGGGCGGCAGGAGCCGGTCGCGGGACATCGCGAAGGTCACGCGGGTCGCGCCGATGATCAGCGTCATGACCACGGTCATGAGGCCCGCGACGGCGCCGGCGGCGATGAGCGTCGCGTACCCCGGCTTCCCGACCGACTCGAACGCCGCGGCGAGCGCGGCATCCGGGTTGATCTTGTCGTACTTGACCATCCCGGTGATGACGAGCGTCGTCGCGACGTAGAGGACGGTGCAGATGACGAGCGAGGCGATGATGCCGATCGGCAGGTCGCGCTGCGGGTTCTTCGCCTCCTCGGCGGTCGTCGCCACGACGTCGAACCCGATGTACGCGAAGAAGACGATGGCCGCGCCGGAGACGATGCCGAGCACCCCGTACGTCGTCGGCTCGAGGCCGAACAGCACCTGGATGAGCGGCGCCGTCAGGCCGCTCGACTGCTCGCCCGCGGTCGCCGGCGGGATGAACGGCGAGTAGTTCGCGCTGTTGACGAACGCCAGGCCGGCGAAGATGACGAAGAGGACGATGAAGAGCTTGACCGCGACGAGCACGAGATTGACCCGCAGCGACTCCTTGATGCCGATCGCGATGAGCGCGGTGAGCAGCGCGACGAGCACGAAGGCCGGCAGGTCGAAGTGCGACCCCGGCGCGACCGCCTCGGGGACGGTCACGCCGAACTTGTCGAGCAGGAGCGTCGCGTACTGCGACCAGCCCTGGGCGACGACGCTCGCGCCGAGCATCAGCTCGAGCAGGAGGTCCCACCCGATGATCCACGCGACGATCTCGCCGAGGGACGCGTACGAGAACGTGTACGCAGACCCGGACACCGGCACGGTGGAGGCGAACTCGGCGTAGCAGAGCGCGGCGAGCCCGCAGCAGACCGCGGCGAGGACGAACGAGATCGCGATCGACGGGCCCGCGTAGTTCGCCGCCGCGCGACCGGTGAGCGTGAAGATGCCGGCGCCGATGATGACGCCGATGCCGAAGACCGTGAGGTCGAGGGCGGACAGCTTCTTCTTGAGCTGGAACTCCGGGTCCTCGGTCTCCTTGATCGACTCCTCGATCGTCTTGGTCCGCATGACGCCCATGACACGCTCCCGTCGTCGGTGCTCTCGGCAGCCGTGACGCTAGCGGACCCCGAACCCGCTGCGGGGGTTGCGGTCAGGGCCGCTCGTCGACCCACTCCCGCGGCGGGTAGAGCGGGATGGCGCGCGCGTGGTCGTCGTGGACGTCGAGGGGGTCGCGTGCCGGTGCGGCGTCCTGGTCGAACGGCACGTCGTCCGCGCGAGTACCGCTGCGCACGACCGGGATCTCGCCGGTGTCGCCGAGCGAGCGCGGTGCGAGGTTGGAGCTGCGGTACCAGGACTCCGGGGCGCTCGTCGGGGTGCTCGTGGGCATCGACGGGTAGCCGGGGTCGGTGACCGAGACCCCACCGCCGGGGACCTTCGGACCGGTGCCGCGCGGCCCGCGGCCACGCGGCGGCCCGCCACCACCGTCGTCGGGCCCGTCCGAGCCGTCCGGTCCGTCGGGTCCGTCATCGCGGCGCCGCGGACGCCGGGGCAGCTTCGGCCACGACCGGCCTGTGCCGGAACGGCGTTCGCGCGGCTTCTCACCGAAGATCTCGGAGTTGAGGGCGGCATTGACGTGGTCCGGCTCGGGGATGAAGGTCAGCTCGCGCAGCCCCTGCTCCTGGCCGGCGCTCTCGATGATGATCGTGCCGAACCCGAGCAGCTCACCGACCAGCGGTCGCCGGTAGGTCATGTCCGTGATCTTGGTGAGGCGCATCATCGGCACGCTGACGTCGAGGACGCCCTCGTGCCGGAGGATGCGCTTGTTCGTCACGACGATCCAGCGGTAGCGCCGCTGCAGCTCGGCCCAGCCGAGCCGGGCCAGGCCGACGAGCAGGACGATGCCGGTCAGCCGCAACAGGGGCTCGGCGACGTGGAGCCCGGCGTCGAACCAGACGTAGACGGCGAGCGCGGCCGCGGGCCAGAGCGCCTGCCGCAGGAGGACCGCCGGGTGCTGGCGCGTGCGGATGACGATGCGCTCACCCTCGGCGAGCTGCCGCTCGAGGCTGCGGGCCACCCGCCCGGGCATCGCCTCGAGGTCGACCTCGACGCTGTCCGGGGTCCCGTCCGTGACGGAGTGGGCCCGGCGCACGGGTCAGCCGTTCAGCAGGCTGTCGAAGAAGCGCCCGATGTTGCTCACGCCGTTGGAGACGACGTCCCAGGCCGAGCCGAAGATGCTCGCGGCGGAGTCGGGCGAGGTGAGGATCGCGTACAGGAGGAAGACGACGACGAGCCACATCACGATCTTCTTGACCGGGGGCATGGCGTGGATCCTCCTGCGTGCGGGCGCGGCGTGGGGCACGCCTCGCCGTTGATCGTCCCAGATGTGACGGGTGTGACGGACGAGGTGGCTGGGACCGGGCGTGTCGCGCCCGACCACGGCCGGGGGGCGAGCTACTGCGCGACGCCGTAGAGGCGGTCGCCCGCGTCGCCGAGGCCCGGCACGATGTAGCCGACCTCGTTGAGCTTCTCGTCGATGGCGCCGGTGACGAGGGTGACCGGCGCGCTGAGGTCGGCGACCGACGCCTCGAGGTGCGCGATCCCCTCGGGGGCGGCGAGCAGGGTGACGGCGGTGATGTCGTCGGCGCCGCGCTCGACGAGGTAGCGGATGGCGTCGGCCATCGATCCGCCCGTCGCGAGCATCGGGTCGAGGACGTAGACCTGGCGGCCGGAGAGGTCGTCGGGCAGCCGGTTGGCGTACGTGACGGCCTCGAGGGTCTCCTCGTCGCGCTGCATCCCGAGGAAGCCGACCTCGGCGCTCGGCAGCAGCCGGACCATCCCCTCGAGCATCCCGAGCCCGGCACGCAGGATCGGGACGATGAGCGGCTTGGGGTTGGAGAGCTTGATGCCCGTCGTCGGCGCGACCGGCGTCTCGATCTCGAACGGCTCCACCCGGACCTCGCGCGTCGCCTCGTAGGCGAGGAGGGTCATCAGCTCCTCGGCGAGGCGGCGGAAGGTCGGCGAGTCCGTCCGCTTGTCCCGGAGGTAGGTCAGCTTGTGGGCGATGAGCCGGTGGTCCGGGTTGATCACGCGCATGGGTGAAACTTAGCGCGTGCCGACTCCACCCGACCCCGCCGCCGAGGCGTGGATGCGCCGGGCGCTGGCCCTCGCCGGGCGCGCCGCGGCCGCCGGTGACGTGCCCGTCGGGGCGGTCGTCGTCGACCCCGCCGGCGTCGTCGTCGGCGAGGGGTTCAACGTCCGCGAGGCCGAGGGCGACCCCACCGGGCACGCCGAGGTCGTCGCGCTGCGGGCCGCGGCGCGGGCGCTCGGCACGTGGCGGCTCGAGGGGTGCCGGCTCGTCGTGACGATGGAGCCCTGCCCGATGTGCGCCGGGGCGCTCGTCCTCGCCCGCGTCGCGCAGGTCGTCCTCGGGGCGTGGGACCCCAAGCTCGGGGCGTGCGGGTCGGTGTGGGACGTGCCGCGGGACCGGCGGGTGACGCACCGGGTCGAGGTCGTCGGCGGGGTGCTCGAGGAGGAGTGCGGAGCGGTCGTGCGCGACTTCTTCGCGGGGCACCGAGGGGCGTCGTCGGGCGCCTGACCAGTTCGTGCACCCTGTCGAAACTCTGTCGAAGGTTCCTGCTAGGTTCGACAGCGAACGGCCCCGACCGGGGTCGGACACCGTGAACGAAAGGGCCACCCCATGGGCATCATCGGCGCCCTCATCGGCGGCTGGCTGCTCGGCGTCCTCGGCTTCGACACCGACGGCAGCGGCGTGATCGTCAGCTTCATCACGGCCCTCATCGGCGCCTGCATCCTCCTGTTCGGCGTCAAGGCCGTCACCCGGCGCGCCTGACCCAGCGCCCCGGCCGGACCCCCGGCCGTCCCGTCCACGACGCCGCCCCCACCCTCCGCGGGGGCGGCGTCGTGGCGTCCCCGGCCCCGATTTCCGGCGGGTCCCGGGCCTCGGGTAGCCTCTCCGGCGGTGGCGTGTCCGAGCGGCCTAAGGAGCACGCCTCGAAAGCGTGTGAGGGTTTACGCCCTCCGTGGGTTCAAATCCCACCGCCACCGCCAGCACCGGGACCCCCGGGCGCACCGCGCCCGGGGGTCCTCGCGTCTCCCGGCCGGGGTGGTCCTGCTGAGCCGGGGCGGTCTCGCCGTGCCGGGGTGATGCTGCGGTGCCGTGGTGCTCTCGCCGGGCTGCGGTCCCCTCGCCGTGCCGTGCCGTCATGCCACCACGGCACGGCGAGGTCGCCCCGGCACGACGCAGTCACCCCGACCCCGCACCCGAACCGTGCGGGCGGAAGGGAAACCTTTCGAGTGGAAAGGAAACCTTTCGAGTGGAAGGGAAACCGTGCGGGTGGAAGGGAAACCTTGCCGCGTGCAAGGGAAACCTTCCGTGGGGTGAGGATCTCCGGGAGGCCACCTGCACAGCGGGGACACAGGGTCCTCCCGGCCCGCGTCCGGGCGGGACGGTGGATGATGGCGCTCGTGTCCAGCCTCCTCGAGCAGATCCTCGGGCAGCCGGCGTGGGTCGTCTACCTCGTCGTCGGGCTCGTCGTCCTCGTCGAGGACGCCCTCTTCGTCGGCTTCGTCGTGCCCGGCGAGACCGCCGCCATCCTCGGTGGCGTCACGGCCGCGATCGGCCACACCTCGCTCCCGTGGGTCGCGGTCGTCGTCATCGGCGCGGCGGTCGTCGGCGACAGCATCGGCTACGAGGTGGGGCGGGTGCTCGGACCGCGCCTCACCGAGGCCCGGATGCTGCGCCGGGCCCGGCCGCGCGTGGAGCAGGCCCAGGACTTCCTCGTCCGGCGCGGCGCGGTGTCGGTCTTCCTCGCCCGCTGGACCGCCTTCCTGCGTGCGGTCGTGCCCGCGCTCGCCGGCGCGTCCGGCCTGCGCTACCCGACCTTCCTCGTCTGGAACCTGCTCGGCGGCCTCGCGTGGGGGACGACGGTCGTCGTCGGCGGCTACCTCGCCGGGCGCAGCTACCAGCGCCTCGAGAGCTGGCTCGGGACCGGCTCGCTCGTCGTCGTCGCGCTCGTCGTCGTGGTCGCGGTCGTACTCCATCGTCGGCGGCGCGGCACCCAAAGCGCCGCTAGCGCCTGACTCAGCGGCGGCCCTGCGGGTTGACGAGGGTGGCGGCCGCCCAGGACCCGGCGAGGGTCAGCAGCGCCGCCAGCACGAACACCCACACGCCGTCGACGGCAGCCTCGGCCACCGCCAGCGAGAGCAGCATCACCGCGAGCGCCGTCCCCGCCGCGCGGACCGTCGCGAAGTACGTCCCCTTGTCCATGGCCGGGAGCGTAGGGCTGCCGCGTGACACGTGTCGGGTGGCGCGCCGGGTCAGGAGGTGGTCGGCTCCGGGCACATCGGCAGCTGGTCGGTGGGGGCGACGTAGGGCTTGAGGTTCGTGAACTTCGTGCCCAGGGCGATCTCGACGCTGCCGTCGGTGCGCTTGTCGTTGACGGCCTTCGTGCCCTTGGGCAGGACGGTGAGGAGGAGCCGCGCGTCGGGCCGCCCGGCCGGGCCGTACCGCACCTCGGCCACGGCGGGCGTCTTGCGCTCCGAGGTGTCGTTGCCGACCTTGCCGACGACGAAGCCCTGCTTCTCGAGCTGTTGCGCGGTGCGGGAGGCGAGGTTCGAGCGGTTCGTCGCGTTGTAGACGTCGACGGTGACCTGGCCGGGCACGCGCGCGTCGGGGTCGTAGGGCCGGCAGGTGGGGGCGGCCGGTCGGCTGGCCCGTGCCTGCTCGTCGGCGCGGTAGTACGAGAGCGCGTACCAGAACGCGAAGAACAGGCCGAGCAGGACGACGCCGATGACGACGACCGCTCGGCGGCGCCGACGGCGGGCCTCGACGGAGACCGGCGCCTCGTCCGCGTACTCGCTCACGGCGCGCTCAGAGGGTCAGCACGCGGGCGTGCAGGGTCGGGCGCTGCTGCAGCGCGGCGCGCAGGGCTCGGTGCAGGCCGTCCTCGAGGTAGAGGGTGCCCTCCCACTCGACGACGTGGGCGAAGAGGTCGCCGTAGAAGGTCGAGTCCTCGGCGAGCAGCGCGTGCAGGTCGAGCTCGCGCTTGGTCGTCACGAGCTCGTCGAGCCGGACGAGCCGCGGGGGCACGTTGGACCACTGCCGCCCCGAGTACCCGTGGTCCGGGTACGGGCGCGCGTCGCCGACGGCCTTGAAGATCACGCCGACCACTCTATGGGCCGAGCCCGCGGGGTCCGGCCGCGAAACCCCGGCGCGCACTACATTGGCGCGGGTGAGCGACAGCACCGAGTCCACCCTCCTCGACGCGATCCGGGCCGGCTACACCGTCGACGGGCCGGCCCTCGACCTCGGCGCGGCGGTCGTCGACGGCGCCGCCCACCCGGACGCCGTCGTCCGCATCCCGCTGTCGGCGATGAACCGCCACGGCCTCGTCGCGGGGGCCACCGGGACCGGCAAGACGAAGACGCTCCAGCTGATGGCCGAGCAGCTCGCTGCCCAGGGCGTGCCGGTGTTCCTCGCCGACGTCAAGGGCGACCTCTCCGGGATGGCGAGCGCCGGTGAGGCCAACGACCGCATCACGTCCCGATCGCAGGAGGTCGGCCTGCCGTGGACCCCGACCGCCTACCCCGTCGAGTTCTTCGCCCTCGGCGGCCAGGGCAAGGGCGTCCCGGTGCGCGCGGCGGTGTCGGCCTTCGGGCCGACGCTGCTCGCGAAGGTGCTGGGGCTCAACGCGACCCAGGAGTCCAGCCTCGGGCTGGTCTTCCACTACGCCGACAAGCGGGGGCTCTTCCTCGACACGATCGCCGACCTGCGCGCGGTCGTGCAGCACCTCACCTCGGACGAGGGCAAGGCCGACCTCAAGGAGCTCGGCGGGCTGTCGTCGGCGACGGCCGGCGTCATCCTGCGCGAGCTCATCACGTTCTCGGACCAGGGCGCCGACGCGTTCTTCGGCCTCCCCGAGCTGGACACCTCGCAGCTGATGCGCACCGCCCCCGACGGCCGCGGCCTCGTCTCGATGCTCGAGCTGCCGGCGGTGCAGGACCGGCCGCAGCTGTTCTCGACCTTCCTCATGTGGCTGCTCGCGGACCTCTTCCACGACCTGCCCGAGGTCGGCGACCTCGACAAGCCCAAGCTCGTCTTCTTCTTCGACGAGGCGCACCTGCTGTTCTCGGACGCGTCGAAGGAGTTCCTCGACGCCATCCAGCAGACGGTCCGCCTCATCCGGTCCAAGGGCGTCGGCGTCTTCTTCGTCACCCAGTCGCCCAAGGACGTGCCGGCCGACGTCCTCGCGCAGCTCGGCAACCGGGTGCAGCATGCGCTGCGGGCGTTCACGCCCGACGACGCGGCCGCGCTCAAGGCGGCGGTCAAGACCTACCCGCGGACCGACTACGACCTCGCCGAGCTGCTCACCTCGCTCGGCACCGGCGAGGCCGTCGTCACCGTCCTGTCCGAGAAGGGCGTCCCGACACCGGTGGCGTGGACGCGGATGCGGGCCCCCGAGTCGCTCATGGGTCCTTCGCCCGACGCCGTCGTCGACGCCGCGGTCGCCGCCTCGCCGCTCACCGCGCAGTACGCGCAGGCGCAGGAGCGCGACTCGGCCGCCGAGATGCTCGGGAGGGCCACGCAGGAGCGCGTCGCCGCCCAGCAGGCCGCGACCGAGGCCGAGGCCCGCGCGAAGGCCGACGCCGCGGCGGAGCAGGAGGCCGCGAAGGCCCGTGCGGCGGCCGAGAAGGCCGCGGCGAAGGAGCAGGCCGCGGCCGAGAAGGCGCGCGAGGCGGAGGAGCGCCGCCGGGCGCAGGAGCCGGGGATGGTCGAGCAGGTCGTCCGGTCCTCGGCCTTCCGCTCGATGCTGCGCTCCGCCGGCACCGCGCTCGGCCGTGAGATCACCCGCTCGGTCTTCGGCACCGCCCGGAGGCGCTGACGTGGCCACCCCGGATCTCGTCGAGCACGCCCGGTTCGGCCACGGCTACCTCCTCCAGCACGGCGGGTCGGTCCCGGCGCACGTCGAGGCGTGGCCGTCCCGCGCCGTCGGGGAGGCGGTGCTGCGCACGCACCCGCGCACGGTCGTCCACGAGTCGCTCGGTGGCCCCGACGAGGACCTCCAGGTCGTCGTCTGCGGTCAGCCGCTCGACGTCGACGCGGGCACGGCGGACGGCGCTCTCGTGGTCGAGCGGCTCCTCGGCGCGCTGCGGGCGGGGGACGGGGCCGCACTCGAGGCACTGGCCGCACTGTCGGGGCGCTGGACGGCGTTCCTGCGCAGGGGAACCCGCCTCGTCGTGTCCCCGGACTCGCACGCGACGCAGCCGGTGTTCTGGTCGGCGCGCGGGCGGAGGGTGCTGCGTCGGGCTGCGCTGGCGGTGGGCTCCCACGCGGTCCTGGTCGCGGGCGTCGTCGACGCCGGTCCGGACCACGCCGCGATCGAGCTCTACGAGCGGATCCGTGAGTTCCGGCCCAAGGGAACGATCTTCATGCCAGGGCTGACGACCACGCACGCCGGGGTGCTGCCGGTCTTCCCGAACTGCGTCCTCGAGGTCGACCTCGCCGCCCCCGACCGCTCGACCCACCGGCGCGTGTGGCCGGTGCGCGAGCGGGTGCCGGCCACGGTGGACGAGGTCTTCCCCCGGTTCGCCGAGCGCTTCGACGCCCTGGCCCGCCTCACGGCCGGTCTCGGCCGGGTCGGCATCAGCCTCACGGCCGGCCTGGACTCCCGCACGACGCTCGTCGGGGCGCGTCCGCACCTGGGGAACGACGACTTCGCCTACACCTACCTCAACCCCCGTGACCTCCCGCTGAGCGCCGGCGTCCAGGAGGACCTGTACGGGGCCAACGAGCTGGCTTTCCGGGCCGGGCTGCGGCACAGGGTGATCCGCTGGCGCAACCCCGGCCCGGACGACCCGTTCCGCGTCGCGCACGAGCAGTCCTTCCCGGGCCTCGCCTCGTCGCTCGGCGCCGCGACCGCCATGTTCCACGACCTGCCCCACGACTTCGTCGAGCTGCAGTCGATCCTCGCCGAGACGGGGACGTACTTCTACGGCGAGGAGCGCCGGACCGCGACCGAGCCGACACCGCGGGCGCTCGCCGCCCTGACCTACGGCAAGCCGGCCGCCGGTCGCGCGGCCTACGTCGCCGAGTTCGAGCGGCTCGTCGAGTACACGGGCTTCACGACGGAGGCGCTCGCGGGCCGCGACTTCCACGACATCACGTACTGGGAGCACCGGATGGCCAAGTGGGCCGCCCGCAAGTTCCAGGAGGGGGACATGGGCCACCGCGTCGCGCTGCCGTTCGCGGACCGCACGCTCATCGACCTGATGCTCTCACTGCCCCCGAGGGACCGCTTCGACAAGGTTCTCCTCCACCGGTTCCTCGC
The DNA here is from genome assembly GCF_018729305.1 of Phycicoccus mangrovi. Lineage (NCBI taxonomy): Bacteria > Bacillati > Actinomycetota > Actinomycetes > Micrococcales > Intrasporangiaceae > Phycicoccus > Phycicoccus mangrovi. Next base: position 185,427 of record NZ_JAHHWP010000015.1, read on the forward strand.
CCGCGAGCCCGAGCTGGCGGCCGTCTGAGGGCCGCTGCCCGCCGGCGGGTCAGAGGGCCAGCACGGCTCGCGCGTAGGCGCACTCGAGATCGGCGTCCTCGACGGAGTGCAGGTCGCCGGGGCCGGTCGCGTACTCGACGCGCCAGCCCTCGGTCGTGCGGACCACCGCCGAGAGCCGGTTGCCGAGCAGCCCGCGCAGCTGGTCCTCGCGGGGGAGCCAGAGGGCCTGGTCGAGCGTCACCGAGTCCAGTGCCCACTCGGTCGTCCCGTTGAAGCCGAGGAGCGACCGGCCGCCGTAGGAGTGCACCTCGACCGTCAGGTCGGAGATCCAGAAGACGTCGCCGGTCAGCAGTTCGGTGTCGATGACGAATCGGTCGCCGGGCGCGGGCTCCCAGAGCACGCCGGCCTCGACGAGGTCGCGGGCCAGCTCGACGGTGATCACCGTCCCAGTGTCACCCGGCCGGGGCCCTCGTGGCGAGGTCGGTGCGTCCGGGCGGACGCGGGCGCGACACCCGGGGTGTCGCGCCCGCTCGGCCCCTCACCCCCGGGGTCGCAGTACCGGCGCCAGGGTGTCGAGGACGGAGGCGTCCTCGATGGTGCCGGGCACGGTGGGTGTCTTGCCGTCGGCCATCTCGCGCATCGTCTTGCGGAGGATCTTCCCCGAGCGGGTCTTCGGCAGGGCGCCGACGACGTCGACCTGCTTGAGGCTCGCCACCGCCCCGACCTCGTCGCGCACGCGCTGGACGAGCTCACGGCAGATGCGCTCGCCGTCGGCCTCGGCGTCGACCCCGCCCTTGAGGACGACCAGCCCGCGCGGCACCTGTCCCTTGAAGTCGTCGGCGACGCCGATGACCGCGCACTCCGCCACGGCCGGGTGGCCGGCGAGCGCCGCCTCGATGGAGCCCGTCGAGAGCCGGTGCCCCGCGACGTTGAGCACGTCGTCGGTGCGGCCCATGACGTAGACGTAGCCATCCTCGTCGATCATCCCGCCGTCGCCGGTCAGGTAGTAGCCGTCGTAGACCGAGAGGTACCCCGCGACGTAGCGCTCGTCGTCGTTCCACAGCGTCGGCAGCGTGCCCGGCGGCAGGGGCAGCCGGATGGCGATGGCGCCCTCGGTGCCCGGGGGGACCGGCCGGGCCGACTCGTCGAGCACCTGCACGTCGTACCCGGGCACGGGCACCGACGGCGACCCGGCCTTGATCAGCATCGGGTCCAGGCCGCGCAGGTTGGCGGCGATGGGCCATCCGGTCTCGGTCTGCCACCAGTTGTCGACGACCGGCACGCCGAGGACGCCGGTGGCCCACTCGTAGGTGTCGGGGTCGAGCCGCTCGCCGGCGAGGAAGACGCACTGCAGCGAGGAGAGGTCGTGGTCCTTCGTCAGCGCGCCGGTCGGGTCCTCGCGCTTGATGGCCCGGTACGCCGTGGGGGCGGTGAACATCGCCTTCGCCCGGTACTGCGAGACGACCCGCCAGAACGCACCGGCGTCCGGGGTGCCGACCGGCTTGCCCTCGTAGAGGACGGTGGTCGCACCGGTGAGGAGCGGGGCGTACACGATGTAGGAGTGGCCGACGACCCACCCGACGTCGGAGGCGGTGAACCAGACGTCGCCGGGACCGATGTCGTAGACGTTCTCCATCGACCAGCGCAGCGCGACGGCGTGGCCGCCGTTGTCGCGGACGATGCCCTTCGGGCGGCCGGTCGTGCCGGAGGTGTAGAGGACGTAGAGGGGGTCGGTGGCCTCGACGTCGACGCAGCCGACCGGCTCGGCGTCGGAGACGACCTCGTCCCAGGTCATCTCCTCCCACTCGGTGTCGCGGACGCCGACCTGCGCCGGGGCCTGCTCGCGCTGCAGGACGATGACCGACTCGGGCTTGTGGCTGCTGCGGTCGAGGGCGCCGTCGAGCATCGGCTTGTACTCGACGACCCGGCTCGGCTCGATGCCGCACGAGGCCGAGACGACGACCTTGGGCTGCGCGTCCTCGAGACGGGCGGCGAGCTCGGCCGGGGCGAAGCCGCCGAAGACGACCGAGTGGATCGCGCCGAGGCGGGCGCAGGCGAGCATCGCGACGACGGCCTCGGGGACCATCGGCATGTAGACGACGACGCGGTCGCCCTTCTCGACGCCGAGCGAGGCGAGGGCGCCGGCGAAGCGCGCGACCCGGTCGAGGAGCTCGGCGTAGGTGAACGTGGCGGTCGTGCCGGTGACGGGGGAGTCGTAGTGGAGGGCGGGCTGGTCGCCGCGGCCGTCGCGGACGTGCCGGTCGAGCGCGTTGAAGCAGGTGTTGAGCCGGCCGCCGCGGAACCACCGGTAGAACGGCGGGTTGCTGTCGTCGAGGACGGTCGTCGGCGGGGTGCTCCACTCGACGGCCCGCGCGGCCTCGCTCCAGAACGCGGTGGGGTCGGAGATCGAGCGCTCGTGGGCCGCTCGGTAGGCGCCGTTGCTCATGGGGTCATCCTCGGCCCGCCGTGCGGCGGCCGTCCACGGAACGTGACGCACCAGTCCGTGGACGGCCGGGACGCGGCGACGAGCGGGCGGAGGAGCGGCGTCGCCGCTGCTCGACACGGGGGTTCGTCCACGAGACCCCGGCTCCGAGCCGGGGTCTCGTGGACATTTCGGGGTGACCCCGAAAAGGTGGGGCGGGAGTGGCGGGTCAGCCCCAGGCCTCGGCGCGGGTGAGGCAGAACGGGTGCCCGCTCGGGTCGAGGACGACGCGCCAGGTCTCGCCGGGCTGCTCGTCGGGCAGGGTGCCGCCGAGCCCGACGACCTCCTGCGCCGCGGCGTCGAGGTCGTCGACGGCGAGGTCGAGGTGGAACTGCTTGCTGCCGTGCTCGTTCGGCCAGCCCGGCGCCTCGTACCCCTCGACGAGACCGAAGCCCAGCGCGAGACCGTCCGGGCTCGTGAGCATCCCGTACTCGTCCTGCTCGTGCGCGACGGTCCAGCCGAGCACCGCGTGCCAGAAGGCGACGTCGCGGCGCACGTCGGAGCTGTCGAGCGTGACCATCTTGAGGGCGGCGGTGGCCATGGAGGGGTCCTCTCGTCGGGGGTCGGTGTCGCCCACGATGCCTAGGCTGGCGCCGTGCCGGATAGGACGAACGCGACGGCGACGACCGGTGGGGTGCTGCGCCCGGACGAGCTCGCGCGCCACCTCGCGCTCGAGCGGCGACCGGCCGGCGCCGCCGTCGCGCCGTGGGTCGAGAACCACTGGCGCCTCGCCTGGGACCTGCCGCCGGGGCGGTCCTACGTCAGCGAGGTGCTGCCCCACCCCACCTGCTCGCTGACCGTCGAGGACGCCACCCACCCGCGCCCGGGGGTGCCGCCGGGGGAGCGGGTCGTCGTGACGGGCGTCAGCACGCGGCGCTTCGACGTCGAGCTGCGCGACCGCGGCCGGGTGCTCGGGGTGCGCTTCCGGCCCGGTGGCCTCACCGCGCTGACCGGGCTCGACGCCGCGGCGTGGTCGGACCGGACGGTCTCCGCCCGCGCCGTCCTGCCCGCCCCGTTCGTCGACCGCCTCGCCGACCCCGCGCTCGCCGACGACCCCGACGCCTGGGAGTCCACGGCCGAGGAGGGCCTCGCCGCCCTCGACCCCGGCCCCGACGAGCGGTACGACGAGGTGCTCGCGGTCGTCGGGGCGATGCTCGCGGACCCCGCGCTGCTGACCGTCGGCGAGGTGGCGCGGCGGCACGGGTGCAGCACGCGCCGCCTCCAGCGGCTCTTCGCGCAATACGTCGGCGTCGGCCCGAAGTGCGTGCTCGCCCGGTACCGGATGCACGACGTCGTCGCCGCCCTCGACGCCGGCTACGACGGCACCCTCACCGACCTCGCCGTGCGCCACGGCTGGTACGACCAGGCGCACTTCACCCGCGACTTCACGGCGCTCGTCGGGGTCACCCCCGGGCGCTACCGGGACCGGCGCTCCTGAGCGGCGGAGATCCTTCCCGTTGCCGGACCGCCGATGTGTGACTAAGTTTCATCGCGTCCCACAATGACGTGAACAAGTTACGCACCGGAGGTTCCCCGTGCCCTCGACGCCCACCCGCCGCACCGCCCTCACCGCCTCGATGGCGCTCGCGCTCGCCGGCGCGGCCGCCCCCGCCGCCTCGGCGGGCGGCCACCGCCCCGGCCACCCGCGCCCCGGCCACCACCACGGCTGGGTCACCTCGACGATGGCGCGGATGACGCTGCGCGAGAAGGTCGGCCAGCTCTTCGTGCAGCAGGTCTACGGCAGCGTCGCCGACGCCCCCGACGAGCGCAACGTGCCGCTCTACGGCGTCGCGAAGCCCTCCGAGGTGGTCCAGAAGTACATGCTCGGCGGCGTCATCTACTTCGCGTGGACCGACAGCGTCAAGGACCCCGACCAGATCACCGCCCTGAGCAACGGCCTCCAGAAGGCCGCGCTCACCCGCCGCACGAGGGCCCGCGTGCCGCTGACGATCGGGGTCGACCAGGAGCAGGGTGTCGTCACCCGCATCGGCCCGCCGGCCACCCAGTTCCCCGGCTCGATGGCCCTCGGCGCCGGCCGCAGCACCAAGGACGCACGCACCGCGGCCGCCATCACCGGCCAGGAGCTGCGGGCGATGGGCATCACGACGAACTTCGCCCCCGACGCCGACACCAACGTCAACCCGCTCAACCCGGTCATCGGCACCCGCTCGTTCTCGTCCGACCCGGCGCTCGCCGCCGACATGGTGGCCGCGCAGGTCACCGGCTACCAGCGCGACGGCGGCGTCATGTCGGCCGCCAAGCACTTCCCGGGCCACGGCGACACCGCGACCGACAGCCACGTCGCCTTCCCGGTCATCACCCACACCCGGCAGCAGTGGGAGGAGATCGACGCGCCGCCGTTCGAGGCCGCGATCGCCGCCGGCATCGACATGGTGATGACCGCCCACCTCTCGTTCCCGGCCCTCGACGACAGCGGCGACCCCGCCACGCTCAGCCGGCCGATCCTCACCGGCCTCCTGCGCGAGGAGCTCGGCTTCGAGGGCGTCATCGTCACCGACTCCCTCGAGATGCAGGGCGTGCGGGACAAGTACGGCGACGAGGAGGTCGCGGTGCGGGCGCTCGAGGCGGGCGTCGACCAGCTGCTCATGAGCCCGGCCCTGCCGCAGGCGTTCGAGGCGGTCGTCGCCGCCGTCGAGTCCGGCCGGATCAGCCGCCGCGACCTCGACGCCAAGGTCCGCCGCGTCCTCACCCTCAAGGCCGAGCGCGGGGTCGTCGAGCGTCCGTGGGCCGACCCGCGCCGCGTCGACCGCGTCGTCGGCACGCCCGAGCACCTCGCCACCGCGGCCGCCGTGACGAACCGGACGACCACGCTCGTCCGCAACGACGACGGCGTCCTCCCGATGGCCGTGCGCGGCAAGGACCTCCTGGTCACCGGCTACGGCGAGACGACGACGCGCACCCTCGCCGCCGGCCTCGACGCGCAGGGCGCGACGAGCACCGTGCTCGTCACCGGCAGCGCACCGACCGACGCCCAGGTGGCGGCGGCCGCGGCGGCCGCGGCCGGGCGCGACGCCGTCGTCGTCACGACGATGAAGGCCTGGGACACCGCGGTGACCGACAAGAACCGCGGGCAGCAGAAGCTCGTCGCCGCCCTGCGCGCCACCGGCGTCCCGGTCGTCGTCGTCGCCACCCGCGACCCCTACGACGTCGCGTACCTCGGCGACGCCGAGACCTACCTCGCGACGTACAGCTACAGCCCGGTCGCGCTCGAGGCCGCCGCCCGCGTCATCGCCGGCGCGGTCGCCCCCACCGGGAAGCTGCCGGTCGACGTCCCGGTCGCCGGCGACCCCTCCACCGTCCTCTACCCCTTCGGCCACGGCCTCGGCTACTGAGCCGCCGCGCCCCTCGATCAGGAGCAGACCCCATGACCTCCCTGGACCGCCGCAGCCTCTTCGCGGCCACCGCCGTCACCGCCGCCGCCACCGCGGTCGGTGCCCCCGCCGCCCACGCCTCCGGCCGCCACGGCCACGGGCGCGGCGTCACGACCGGCGCCGACCGCGCCGCCGCCGACCGCTGGTCGGTCCTGCGCGGCCGGAAGGTCGGCGTCGTGACCAACCCGACCGGCATCCTCGCGAACCTGCGCAGCGTCGTCGACGAGATGCACGAGTCGGGCCGGGTCGACCTGCGCGCCGTCTTCGGGCCGGAGCACGGCTTCCGCGGCACGGCGCAGGCCGGCGACGCCGAGGAGACGCACACCGACCCGCGCACCGGCGTCACCGTCTACGACGCCTACGGCGCCGGGGCCGACTCGCTCTCGGCGATGGTCCGCGAGGCCGGCGTCGACACCGTCGTCTTCGACATCCAGGACGTCGGCGCGCGCTTCTACACCTACATCTGGACGATGTACACGGCGATGCGGGCCGCGGTCCGCACCAGCTGCTCGTTCGTCGTCCTCGACCGGCCGAACCCGATCGGCGGCATCGCCCGCGGTCCGATGATGACGACCGCGTTCACGACCGGGGTCGGCGCCAAGGAGATCGTCCAGGTCCACGGGATGACCGTCGGCGAGCTCGCGCGCTTCTTCGACGGCGAGTTCCTCGAGGGCGACGAGGGGAAGCGCCTCGGAGACGCGCTCGAGGTCGTCGAGGTCTCCGGCTGGCGCCGCGACGCCCTCTTCGCCGACACCGGCCTGCCCTGGGTGATGCCGAGCCCGAACATGCCGACCCCCGACACCGCTTTCGTCTACCCCGGCACGTGCCTCTTCGAGGGCACCAACCTGTCCGAGGGTCGCGGCACGACGCGGCCGTTCGAGCTCGTCGGCGCCCCGTTCGTCGACCACCGCTGGGCCGAGCGCCTCGAGTCGCGCCGGGTGCCGGGCGTGGACTTCCGGGAGGCGTACTTCAACCCGATCCAGAGCAAGCACGTCGGCGTCGTCTGCGGCGGGGTGCAGGTGCACGTCACCGACCCCGAGCGGCTCGACGGGCCCCGGCTCGGCGCCGAGATGCTCGTCGCGGCCAAGGCGCTCTACCCCGAGTTCGCCTGGCGCAAGGACTCCTACGACCCGCAGCGCCCCTACTGGGTCGACAAGTTGACCGGCTCCCCGCGCCTGCGCGAGATGGTCGACGCGGGGGCCTCGGCCGACGCGGTCGTCGCCGCCTGGCGCTCCGAGCTCGCCGCCTTCGAGCGCCGCCGCCGGCCGTACCTCCTCTACCGCGGGGGCCGCGCGTGAGCCGCCGCGGCTGGGGCGCCGTCGCCGTGGCCGGTGTGCTCGCCGCCTCCGTGGCGACGGCGGGCCCGGTGTCCGCCAACGACTTCGACCGACCAGAGAAGGGGTTCATGCCCGCGAACACCGTCCTGCGCGACCGCGCCCCCGAGCGCGTCGGCCTCGACCCGGCGCCCATCGCCGAGGCCGAGCGGTTCATCGAGTCGCACGAGGAGGCCCCTGCCGCGGGGGGACACCCGATGTACGCCGGCGCCGTCGGCGTCATGGGGCACGACGGCGCGGTCGTCGCCCGCCACGCGAGCGGGTGGGCCTCCCGGTGGAAGGACGCCACCACCGAGCTCCCGCGCGACCAGTGGGAGCCCATGCGCGACGACACGGTCTTCGACCTCGCCTCGGTGAGCAAGCTCTTCACCTCCATCGCCACCGTCCAGCTCATCGAGGACGGCACCGTCGACCTCGAGGCGCCCGTCGCGACCTACCTGCCCGAGTTCGGCGTCAACGGGAAGCAGGACGTCACCGTCCGGATGCTCCTGACCCACACCTCGGGCTTCACCTCGTGGCTGCCGCTGTGGTCGAAGTACCCGGACGTGCCCTCGCGGATCAAGGCCGTCATGGACCAGCCGCCCACCAACGCGCCGGGCTCCACCTACCTCTACAGCGACCTCAACCTCATCACCCTCGGCGTGATGGTGGAGCGCCTGTCCGGCAAGCCCCTCGACCGGTTCGTCCACGACCGCATCACCGCGCCGCTCGGGATGCGCGACACCGGCTACAACCCGACCGACCGCGAGCGCACGGCGGCGACCGAGTACCAGACCGCGCCCCCGCGCGGGATGGTCCGCGGCGAGGTGCACGACGAGAACGCCTGGTCGCTCGGGGGCGTCGCCGGCCACGCCGGCGTCTTCTCCACGGCCGACGACCTCGCGGTCCTCTCGCAGGCGCTGCTCAACGGCGGCACCTACCGGGGCCACCGGATCCTCGACCGGCGCAGCGTCGAGATGCTGATCACCAACTTCACCGAGGACTTCCCCGGCGACGCCCACGGCCTCGGCTTCGAGCTCGACCAGCGCTGGTACATGGACGCGCTCTCCGGTCCGCGGACCGCCGGGCACACCGGCTACACGGGCACGTCCATCGTCATCGACTTCGACAGCCGCTCCTTCGCGATCCTCCTGACCAACCGCGTCCACCCCTCGCGGGAGTGGGGGAGCAACAACACCGCCCGGCAGGAGTGGGCCCGCGGACTCGCGTTCGCGATGCCCGTCGACCCGCGCCACGGCCGTACGGCCTGGACCGCCGGGGGCGCGAACGCGACGACGGCCACGCTCACCGCGCCCGTCGACGTGCCGCGCGGCGGGGCGCGCCTCGGCTTCGACCTCTTCGTCGACACCGAGGACACCGACGTCCTCACCCTCGAGACCTCGTCCGACGACGGCGCGACGTGGGCGCCCCTGCCGTTCGCGCTGCGCGACCGCGGCCCGGCGCAGGAGACCGACGGCACGATCTCGGGCGAGCACGGGCGGCGCTGGATGCAGGCCCGCGCCGAGCTGCCCCGGGGCGACCTGCTGCTGCGCTGGCGGATGACGACCGACGCCGTCTACCTCGGGCGCGGCGTGCTCGTCGACGGCGTGCGGGCCACGGCGGGGCACCGGGTGCTCCTCGACGGCGAGCGCCGTCCCGGCGTGTTCGACCCCCGCGGGTGGAGTGTCGTGCAGCGCGCGTCCTAGGTTGTGCGCATGGCCACGCAGCCCACCGACGGTGCCCCGTCCCTCCTCGTCCGGCTCCGCGGCGTCCGGCCCTCGCTCTCACCGGCCGAGGACCGCGTCGCGGAGCAGGTGCTCGCCGACCCGCGGGCGGCCGCCGGGCTGACCATCAGCGAGCTGGCGGTGGCGGCCTCGACGTCGGAGACGACGGTCCTGCGCTTCTGCAAGCGGCTCGGGCTGCGCGGCTACCCCCAGCTGCGCCTCGCGCTGGCCGAGGCCTCGACCGGAGGACGCCCGACGGCGCCGACGAGCGACATCAGCGCCGACGACACCGTCGACGACGTCATCGCCAAGGTCGCCTACGCCGACGCCAGCGCGGTCGAGGAGACCGCGCAGACCATCGACCGCGAGGCCCTCGCCGCGACGGCGGAGGCGATCTCGCGGGCCGGCCGGGTCGACGTCTACGGCATCGGGGCCAGTGCGCTCGTCGCGATGGACCTCCAGCAGAAGCTGCACCGCATCGGCACGGTCGCCTTCGCGTGGAACGACCCCCACATCGCGCTGACGAGCGCCACGCTCCTCGGCCCGGGCGACGTCGCCATCGGGATCTCGCACTCCGGCACGACGACCGAGACGGTGGAGGCGCTCGAGCTGGCCCGCAGCCGGGGCGCGACGACCGTGGCGGTCACGAACTTCCCGGTGTCGCGCCTGGCCGAGGGGGCCGACCAGGTCCTCGCGACGGCCGCGCGCGAGTCGAGCCTGCGCTCGGGCGCGACGGCCAGCCGGATCGCGGCGCTCACCGTCGTCGACTGCCTCTACATCGCCGTCGCCCAGCACGACCTCGCCCGCGCGCAGGACGCCGTCGAGCAGACCCGGCGGGCGGTCTCGGGGCACCACGTCCGCTACTGAGGACGTAACTTGTTCACACCATTGACGCACGCCGCGTAGGAAAGTAACATCGCCGCCGTGATCACCGAGGCGACCGTCCTGGCCCCCACCGAGGAGCGTCACCCCGGCACCGTCGGCATCGACGCCCTGGGCACCCTCGAGGTGCTGCGGCTGCTCAACGCCGAGGACGCCCGGGTCGCGCCCGCGGTGGCCGAGGTGCTGCCGCAGCTCGCCGCCCTCGTCGACGCCGCCGTGGCGGCGGTGCGGGCCGGTGGCACCGTGCACTACGTCGGTGCCGGCACGTCGGGGCGGCTCGCCGTCCTCGACGCCGCCGAGCTGTTGCCCACCTTCAACGCCCCGCCCGGGCTCGTCGTCGCCCACCACGCCGGTGGGCCGGCGGCCCTGCTGCGCGCCGTCGAGAACGTCGAGGACGACGCCGACCAGGGCGCCGCCGACCTCGACGACGTCGCCGCCGGGGACGTCGTCGTCGGGCTCACCGCGTCCGGCCGCACGCCGTACGTCGCCGGAGCCCTCCGGCTCGCCCGCGAGCGGGGCGCCGTCACCGCGCTCGTCACCGCGAACCCGTCGCCGGAGCTCGGCCCGCTCGCCGACCACTGCCTCGCGGTCGACACCGGCCCCGAGGTCATCACCGGCTCGACCCGCCTCAAGGCCGGCACCGCCCAGAAGCTCGTCCTCAACGCGTTCTCGACCGCCGTGATGATCCGGCTCGGGCGCACGTGGTCCAACCTCATGGTCGACGTCGTCGCGACGAACGCGAAGCTGCGCGGGCGCGTCGTGCGCATCCTGCGCGAGGCCACGGGGGCCGGCGACGACGAGGCCCGCGGCGCCCTCGAGGCCTGCGACGGCGAGCTCAAGCCCGCCCTCGTCGCCCTCCTCGCCGGCGTCGACGCCGCGACCGCCCGCCGCGCCCTCGCGGCGGCCGAGGGGTCGGTCGCGCACGCCCTCGCCGCCCTCCCCGTCCCGGGCCCCGTGCCCGCCCCCGGCACCCCGTCCGTCCCCACCGACAGCAGCACCCCACGGCCCCCGGCCCACGTCCCGACAGGAGACCCCGCATGACCTTCCGTTCCCGCAGGACCGGCACCGCCCTCGTGGTGGGCGCCGGCCTCCTCGCCCTCGCGGCGTGCGCGCCCTCGTCGTCCTCGGGCGACGGCGGCGCCGACGGCGACTCGACGACGCTGACCGTGTGGTCCTGGCGCGTCGAGGACAAGGCCGCGTACGAGAAGATCTTCGACGCCTACGAGGCGAAGAACCCGGGCGTGACCGTCGACTTCAAGCCGTTCAAGGCCACCGAGTACAACAAGATCCTCGCCACCGGCCTGGCCGGTTCCGACGGCCCGGACGTGCCGCAGGTCCGCTCCTACGGCGGCCTGCAGACGACCGTCGCCTCGGGCTCGCTGGTGCCGCTCGACGACGCGGTCGACCTCTCGGCGTGGGACGAGAACATCGTCGCCGGCGCCAAGGGCAAGGACGACGGCAAGCTCTACTCGGTGCCGCTCGCCCGCCAGGCCACGGTCCTCTTCTACGACAAGAAGATGTTCGCGGACAACGGGATCCAGGTGCCCACGACCTGGGACCAGTTCATGTCGGTCAACGACACGCTGCTCGGCAAGGGCATCACCCCGCTCGCCGTCGGCGCCAAGGACGACTGGACCCTCCCGATCGTCCACGAGGTCCTCGGAGCCAGCCGGTTCGGTGGCGCGGCCTTCCAGAAGTCGGTCCAGTCCGGCGAGAAGGACTTCACCGACCCCGACTTCGTCGCCTCGGTCGACGTGCTCAAGGGCCTCGAGAAGTACATGCCGAAGAGCGTCACCGGTGTCGCCGTCACCGACGCGATGACGCTGTTCTCCTCCGGCAAGGCCGCGATGTACCCGGGCGGCTCCTACGACCTCGCCGCGCTGCAGACCGCCAACCCCGAGATGGACCTCGGTGTCTTCCAGGTGCCCCCGGCGCCGGGCGCCCCGAGCGGCTCGGAGGCGACGACCGCGGGCTGGGCCGACGGCAACTTCGCGGTCAACGCGAAGTCGCCGCGCAAGGAGGCCGCCACGAAGCTCGTCCAGTGGATGGCCACGCCGGAGTTCGGCCAGATGGTCGCCGACGACATCAAGCAGATCTCGGCCGTCCCCGGCGTCACCTACTCCGACCCGGTCCTCAAGGACGTCGCCGCGAACCTCGACGCGAACGGCTCGCCGTACCTGCTGCTCACCGACTTCCGGTACGGGTCGCCCTCGGGCACCGACCTGCTCGGCAAGGGCACGCAGGAGCTGTTCCTCGGCAGCAAGGACGCCGAGACGGTGAGCACCGAGCTCAACGAGGGCGTCATGACCTGGTTCGAGCCGACGAGCTGACCCACCCGACCCCGGCCCCGGGGGGGGGGGGCGGGGCCCCCCCCCCCCCCCCGGGGGGGGGGGGGGCCCCCCCCCCCCCCCCCCCCCGGCCCCCGGCGCGGCCCCCGCGCCGGTCGCCGGGCGAGCCGGTCGGCCACCCCATCCCGACCTCCACCCCGGAAGACCATGAACCGACGCACCGGACTGCTCTTCGTCACCCCGGCCCTCGCGCTGTTCGGGGTCTTCGTCCTCTACCCGATGGTCACCTCGTTCTCCTACGCCTTCTACGGCTGGGCGGGCACGGCGCGCCAGGGGTTCGTCGGCCTCGAGAACTTCACGGCGCTGTTCACCCGCGCCCCCTTCACCACCGACCTGCCGCGCGCCCTGTGGCACAACGTCCTGTTCTTCGTCGGGACGATGCTCGTGCAGAACACGATCGGCCTCACCGTCGCCTTCCTCCTGCACCGCCGGGCCCGCACCCGCCGTGCGCTGCAGACGCTCTACGCGATGCCCTACCTCGTGAGCCCGATCGTCATCGGCTACCTCTGGACGCTGCTGCTCTCGCCGACCTTCGGGCCGGTCAACACGCTGCTGACGAAGGTCGGCCTCGAGTCGTGGGCCCTGCCGTGGCTGGGCGACCCCGACACGGCGCTCTGGGTCGTCATCCTCGTGAGCGTCTGGCAGTGGATCGGCTTCCCCGTGCTGCTCTACGGGGCGGCGCTCGGCGGGGTGCCCGACGAGCTGACCGAGGCCGCGCGCGTCGACGGCGCCTCCAACGGGCAGGCGTTCCGCCGGGTCGTCCTCCCGCTGCTCGTCCCGGCCATCGGCACGGTGAGCGTCCTGACGTTCATCTTCGCGATGGAGGCGTTCGCGCTGCCGTACGCCTTCGGCGGCTCCACCGGCAACCCCGCCGGCTCGACCGACTTCCTCTCGCTCCTCTTCTACCGCACCGCGTTCGACTCCGGCTCGACCGACGCCATCGGCACCTCGTCGGCCCTCGCGACGCTGCTCTTCCTCCTGATCTTCGGAGGGGCGTTCGGCGCCACCGCGGTCCTGCGCCGCCACGAGAAGGGAATCACCGGATGAGCGTCGTCCCCGCCGGCATCGGTGCCGCCGACGAGCGCACCGACGTGACGAGCACCCCCGACGGCGTCCTCGCCCCGAAGCGCCCGTCCGGGCGTCGGGGGACCCGTGGCCGGCAGAAGCCGGTCGGCGGCCGCACCGCGAGCGTGCTGCTGTGGGTCTACGCCGCGTTCGCGCTCATCCCCCTGCTGCTCATGCTCAGCAGCTCCTTCCGCAGCAACGGCGACCTCATCTCCGACCCGCTCGGTGCACCCTGGCCGCTGTCGTTCGACGCGTACCGGGAGGCCTGGACCGCAGGCAACTTCGCGACGTACTTCGGCAACAGCCTGCTCGTGACCCTCGGCGCAGTGCTGCTGTCGACGACCGTCTCGACGATGGCGGCGTACGCCTTGGCCCGGGGCCGCTCGCGCATCTTCCGGTGGCTCGAGTCCCTCTTCCTGTCGGGCCTCATGCTCCCGATCCACCTCGCGATCCTGCCGATCTTCTACCTCTTCGACGGCGCGGGGCTCATCGACTCCCGGCTCGGGCTCGCGCTGATGTACGGCGCCTCGGGTGTGCCGTTCTCGATCTTCGTGCTCACGACGTTCTTCCGGCAGCTGCCGGCCGAGCTCGAGGAGGCCGCGACGCTCGACGGCGCCACCGCGTGGCAGACCTTCTGGCGGATCATGGTGCCGCTCGTGCGCCCGGCCGTCGCGACCGTGGCGGTCTTCCGGTTCGTCCCCATCTGGAACGACTTCCTCTTCCCCCTCGTCCTCCTGCGCACGCAGGACAAGTACACGCTTCCGGTCGGCCTGACCACGTTCTTCGGCGAGAACGCGACGAACTACGCGGCCGTCTTCGCGGGGCTCGTCATCACGACCATCCCGCTCATCGTGCTCTTCCTCGTCGCCACCAAGCAGATCGTCGCCGGGTTGACGGCGGGCATGGCCAAGTGATCGGCTCACGGCCGTGAGCACGGTCGTGGCGGTCGACGTCGGAGGCAGCGGGCTGCGGCTCGTCGTGCGCCGCGACGGCGTCGACGGGGAGCGGCGGCAGGCCGCCGGGGCGCGGGTCGGGGCCGGTGGCCTCGACGTCGCCGCGCTGGCCGCCGACGCCCGGGTGCTCCTCGACGCCGAGGGGGTCGACGCACCGGACGCGGTCTGCTGGTCGACGCGCGGGCTGCTCTTCCTCGCCGACCCCGCCGAGGTGCTGCGCGCGGTCGCGGCCGCCCTGCGCGCCCGGCGGACGGCCGTCGTCAGCGACGCGGTCGCGAACCTCGTCGGCGCCCTCGGCGAGGTCGTGCCCGGTGCGGTCGTCGCGGCCGGGACCGGGGCCGTGGCCTTCGGCTCGGACTTCTCGGCGCACTGGACGCGGGTCGACGGCTGGGGACACGTCCTCGGCGACCGTGGGTCGGCCGCCTGGGTCGGGATGGAGGGCCTGCGCGCCGCGCTGCGGTCGCGGGACGGCGTGGGTGGTGGCTCGCCCGGGCTGCTCGCCGCCGCGGAGGGCCTGCTCGGGCCGTGCGAGGGCTGGCCGCGCCGGGTGATGACCGCCGGCGACGCGCCGGAGGCCCTGGCCTCGGTGGCGCCGCTCGTGACCGCGGCCGCCGAGACGGGTGACGTCGTCGCCGCCGGCGTCTGCGTCGCCGCCGGGCACGCGCTCGGGGAGTCGCTCCTCGCCGCCGCCGCGGGTCTCGCGCGGCCGCGGCTCGTCGCGACCGGCGGGCTGCTGTCGGCGCCTGCGGTGCGGCGCGAGGTCGAGGCCGTCGTGGCCGCCGCCGGTGGGCGGGTGGAGCGGTCGGCCGGGGGCGCGCTCGACGGCGCGCTCGTCCTCGCCGCGCGGCTCGACGCGGACGGCGGGCTGCCGCGGCATCCGCGCTACGTGCACCTCGCCGGCGCCTGACAGACTCTCGCGCCATGGAGATCCCGCAGCACTGGGTCCGGGTCGAGGGCTTCAGCCCCCACCTCGGGCGGTCCGGCGCGCCCCTGACGGTGTGGGGCTGGTCGACCGAGTCCGACGCGGACGCCGAGCGCGTCGGACGGGAGCGGCTCGCCGAGCTCCTCGAGCGGGTCGCGCGCGAGGGGCGCCTGCCCGAGACGCGCGGCTACTACCCCCGCACACCGCTGCGCGAGCCCGTCCTCGAGGAGGTCCGCGCCGACGACGGCCGGCTCATCGGGGTCGTCACGCGCAACCGGATGGGCTGCGAGGTCCTCTGCACCGACCTGCTCCTCATCGCCGACGTCGACTGCCCCGAGCTCGCCGACGAGCGCCCCGCCGCCCGGCGCCGCGCGACGCAGTCGACGCCGGGGGACCGGGGCCGCGGGGTCGGCGGTTTCCTGCGACGCCTCGTGCTCGGGCGCCCGGACCCGACGCCGATGGAGCCCTCGGGCGAGGACGCGGCCGGGCTCGACGGCCCCGAGCCGGTCGCCGGCCCGGCCGGGAGCGCGTCGTCGTCCTCCGGGGCGTCGGGGTACGAGGCCTACCCCGACCCGCCCGGCGAGGAGGGCCGCGTCGTCACCGCCACCGGCCCCGGCGGGCCGTCGGTGGCCGACTGCCTGGCCGCCGAGAACGCGTGGGAGTTCGGGCGCCGCCACCCCGAGCTCGGGGTGCGCGTGTACCGGACCGCGGCCGGGCTGCGCGTCGTCGTCACCGGCGCCGGGCTCGCGCCGCAGTCGCCGCAGGCCCGGGCGCTGCTCACCGAGCTCGAGTCGGACCCGTTGTACGTCGAGCTCTGCGCGACGCACGCCAGCTACCGGGCCCGCCTGACGCCCAAGCCGTTCCGCATCGGCCAGGCCGCCCTGACCGTGCCCTGGCCGTGCCGCGACGACGCCGAGGAGCGCCGGTACCTGCGCTGGGTCGACACCTACGACGCCGCGGTCGGCGAGTACGCGGTCTGCCGGCTCGTCAGCGCGTCGGGGCCGGTGCCGGGGCCGGACGAGCAGCGCCTCGTCGAGCTGCACGACGAGCGCACCGGGGTCGCGGAGCGCCTGCCCCTCGCCTGACCACCGCCGGGTCGAGGTGAAAAGGGACCCTCTCGCGGTCCAATTTCACCTCGACCCGGGGGATGCCCGGCGGGTCGAGGTGTCCGGCCGCGCGCTCGCATCGGTGGGACACCTCGACCGGATGCTGCCGCGCGTGGGTCGAGGTGAAAAGAGACCCTCTCGCGGTCGGGTTTCACCTCGACCCGGGGATGCGCCGGCGGGTGGAGGTGAAAACCCGACCCTCTCGCGGTCGGGTTTCACCTCGACCGGATGGGGGGACGACGCGAGAACCCCCCCGGTCGCACGCTCCCGGGGGGGTTCTCAGTCGGCGGAGGATGGGGGATTTGAACCCCCGAGGGTTTTATCCCAACACGATTTCCAATCGTGCGCACTAGGCCACTATGCGAATCCTCCGCCGAGGAGGCTACCCGAGGGCGGGGGTGCACCAGAAATCGGGGCTGCGCACACCCGCAGGAGTGGTCGACAGCCGTGGGCGGCGCTGCCATCATCCGGGCATGGACGAGGGGGCGAAGGTCGCGACGCGGTCACCACGGGGCGCCTGGACGCCGCCCGACGACGGGTCACCGCGCCCGCCCCGCCGCAGCGACCGGGTCTTCGGGGTCGTCATGGTGCTGTTCTGGGTGGCGTGGCTCGTCCTCACGGGGATGACGCAGGCGCGCCTCGTGACCCCCGAGCAGCTGCGGGACGACCTCGCGGCGGGTCGGGTGACGGAGTGGCGGCTCGTCGGCCTGCCGTCCGCTGCCCGCGACGGCTGGGCCGGCGACCCGCAGGTCACCCTCCCCGCGATGCGACGCGACGGCACCCCCGACCCGCAGCAGCCCGCCCTCGGCGGCCGCCCGAGCGTCGAGTACCACGTCGACTCGCTGCTCGGCCCGCGCCGGATCCTCGACCCCGGGACGGTCGGTGACGGCGGGGACGCCGCCACGGCGTCGCTCCGGGCGGCCGGGGTGCCGGTGGCGGCCCACGCCTTCCCGTTCGAGACGTCCGGGCCCAGCCGCGAGTCGGTGGTCTTCGCCGCACTGCCCCTGCTGCTCATGATGCTGGTCGCGGTCGGCGTCGGGCCCCGACCCACGCGCGGCAGCCGGTGGTTCTGGTTCTGGCAGCTCTGGGTGCCGATGGGTCTCGGCGTCCTCGCGTACGCCGCCCTCGAGCAGGTGCGGCCCGCTCCCGCGCTCGCTGCGGGACAGCGCCCTCGCCGCGGCGGATGGATGGGGCTGGCGGTGGCGATCGCCGGTGGCCTGCTCGTGACCGGGCTCCTCACGGCGCTGGCCGACGCCACCCACTGGCTCTGGGTCGTCCGGCCGTGACCGCGCAGGTCACCCCCGGGGCGCCGGAGCTGGCCCGGCGCGCGCTGCTCCCGAGGCGTCCGTCGCCGCAGGCGCTGCGCCTCGCCGCCGGACTGCTGGTCCTCGTCGCCACGACGGCTCGGACGGCGGCCCGACCACCCTGGCCTACCGCACGACCGACCTCGTCGGCCCGCTGCGGCTCGTCGACGTCCGGGCGACGTCGGGCGCCGAGGACCTGCTCGCCGAGGTGCGCTCCCGGACCGGTGGGGTGTCCTCCCGGGTGGGCGACCCGGGCCTGGTGGAGGGCGTCCTCCCGCTGCTCGTCGTGCTCGGGGTGCTCGGCCTCGTCGTCGCCGGTCCGCCGCCGCGCTGGGGGACCCGGTGGTTCTGGTTCTGGATGTGCGGGGCGGCCGCGCCCCTCGCGGTCTGGGCCTTCGCCGTCACCCAGCTCGTGACGAGACGGCGCCACCACCCCGAGGGCCTGCGGCGGCTCGGGGGCTGGGCCGGGCTCGGCCTCGGGCTGCTGCTCTCGGTGGTCACCGCGCTGGCCGTCGCGGGACTGCGCCGGGTGGTCGGGGACGAGCTGGTGCCCTAGGGCTCAGGCGCCGGCGCGGCCGCCGGGCGGGCCGACGACGAGGAGCGCGGCCGTCGCGACGAGGACGAGGGCGCCGGCGAGCACGGCGGCGAGGACCGGCCGCGACAGCGCCCGCGCGAGCCCGCGCTCGAGCACGTGCGCCGGGCGCTCACCACCGGGGGCGAGCCGCCACGACGTCGCGAGGCGGCCGCTGCGCTCCACGCGCCGCTCGACCCAGAGGGTCGCGAACGGGGGCAGCGCCGCGACGAGCGCGGCGGCGGTCATCCGGCGCGTCCACCGCTGGTCGAGGGCGACGACGACCGTGACGAGCACGTACGCGAGGAACACGACGCCGTGGACGAGGCCGAAGACGGCGACGCCGAGCTCGGTCGTGCGCGTGACGTACTTGAGCACCATGCCGAGCAGCAACAGGGCCCAGGTGACGGCCTCGGTGCGAGCGAGCGCGGGGTACAGGGTCGCGGGGGTCATGACGTCCTCGGGTCGTGGCGGGGGCCCCACCATCCTCCGTGACGATGCTGGGAGCGCCGCCACCGGGGCCGCACCGTGACGCGCCGCAGGGCGGGTCGAGAGGTCGACCCGCCCTGCGCCGGAGTGCCGGCTCAGCTCCGCCAGGAGCCGCGCCAGTGCTTCTTCCCGTCGTAGATCTGCACGATCGTGCCGGGCGCCGGCGGGTCCTCGTTGCCGAGGGTCGCGGCCCACAGCGTGCCGTTGCGCCCGCTCTCGACGGCGACGACACCCGGCAGGTCGAGGTAGCCCCCGACCTTCCCGTGACGGACCACCGCGATGCGCCCGGCGAAGAGCTCGGCGACGTAGATCTCGCCGTGCCGGCCGAGCGCGAGGTTGGTCGCGCCGAGGAAGCCGCGCGCGACACGGCGCACCTCGCCGCTGCGGGGGTCGACGCGGTAGACCGCGCCCCGCGCACCGAGCACCGGCGACTCCGGGCCGCCCGGCAGGGTCGTCACGTAGAGCATCCCGTCGTGGCCGACCTCGACGTCGGTCGGCACCGACTCGAACCGGTACGTCACGCCGATGACGCAGTCGGGCAGGCCGAGCGCGGCGGTCATCTCGGCCGTCATGGTCGTCGGCTGCGCCGGGAGCACCGCGAGCGTGCGGATGCGGCCGCTGTTGGTCACCGTGAACAGGGCGTTGGCCCCGGCGTCGGCGACCACCCATCCGCTGCGGGTGGCGGCGACCGAGTAGGCGTGCGAGTCGACGCCCCCGGTGTACGACACCGGGAACTGCGCCGCGGTGAGGGCGTCGGTGACGCACTGGCTCGGGTTCCGCACCCCGTAGTGGATGCGCGAGTCGGGGTTGTTCGCCACCTCGAAGGCGTGCGTGTCGGCGTAGGTCGTCCGGCCGCGGCCGTCGCGGATGGTCAGCCCGCTCTCGGAGTTCTCGAAGGTCGTGAAGTCCGTCACCGTCGTCGTCCACGCGATGCGCTTGCCGTCCCGCGAGCGGGCGATGCCGGAGGCTCCGGGCTGGTCGGTCGCGATGGGCTTGATCGACCCGTCGCGCTGGAGACGCCCGACGAGGCCGGGCCCGCCGTCCGCGACGAGCACGGAGCCCGCGGAGCTGTCGATGTTGAACGGGGCGGCGAGCTGGTCCGAGCGCGGGACCGGGTGGGGCGTGGGACGCCCCCCGTGGGCCGAGGCGGTGGCCGGTGGGACGAGGAGGAACGCGCTCGCGGCCGCGACCGCGGCGAGCATCCTGGTGGGTCTGGTCATGCGTGGTCTCCCTGCGGTGCGCGGCCCCCTGGTCGCGCGGTCTGCGGTGTCTGGCGACGGCGCAGGCGGGTGGTCCCCCTCGGCCGCCGCGGTGGTGACCCCCTCTCGAGCGGGTCACGGTGAGGCGCCGGCGGTCATGCTTCCGGCCGGCGGCGCCGCCGGTCAATGGCCCGATCGAGCCATGCCGGGCAGACGCCGGACCCGGCCCGAGCGTCGGCTCGGACCGGGTCCGTGGGGGCGTGCGGAGGGGCCGGGGTCAGTCGCGGGCCCCGTCGAGCACCCGGTCGTGCCGCAGCGAGGTCGCCTTGGTCTCCTTGGCGAGGAGTACGGAGACGACGGTGATCGCCGCCGCCACGGCGAGGTAGACCGCGACCGCGCCCGTGTTCTTCTCGTCGGTCGAGCCGAGGAGCTGCAGGGCGATGATCGGCGCCAGGGCACCGGCGAGGATGGACGCGAGCTGGTAGCCGACCGAGGCGCCGGTGTAGCGCACCGAGGTGCCGAACAGCTCGGAGAAGAACGCGGCCTGCGGCGAGTACATCAGCGCGTGGAAGAACAGCCCGACGAGCGTCGCGAGCATGATCTGCGGGCCGCTCAGGCTGTCGATCATCCCGAAGTAGACGAAGCCCCAGACGCCGACGCCGACGGCACCGACGAGGTAGAGGGGCCGGCGGCCGACCTTGTCCGAGAGGGCCCCGATGAGCGGGATGAGGACCGACTGCATCGCCGCGCCGGCGAGCAGCGCGCCGAGGACGACGCCCTTCTGCGCGCCGAGGTAGGTCGTGACGTAGGTGATGACGACGATCGTGAAGATGTAGTAGCTGATGTTCTCGGCCATCCGCATGCCCATCGCGAGGAGGACCTCGCGGGGGTAGCGGCGCAGCACCTCGAGGATCGGCAGGTGGGACTTCTCCGAGGACTCGATCTCGGCCTTGGCCTCGGCGAACACGGGCGACTCCTCGAGGCTCACGCGGACCCACAGGCCGATGAGGACCATGACGGCCGAGAGGAGGAACGGGATGCGCCAGCCCCAGGCGTTGAAGGCGGCGTCGGACTGGAAGACCGAGAGCAGCCAGAGGACACCGGTCGCGAGGAGGTTGCCGAAGGGCACGCCGGCCTGCGGCCAGCTCGACCAGAAGCCGCGGTGCTCGTCCTTGCCGTGCTCGGCCACCATGAGGACCGCGCCGCCCCACTCGCCGCCGACCGCGAAGCCCTGGACCAGCCGGCAGAGGAGCAGCAGCAGCGGCGCCGCGATGCCGATCGTCGCGTAGGTCGGCAGGAGGCCGATGGCGACGGTCGCGCCGCCCATCATGAGCAGCGAGATGACGAGCATCTTCTTGCGCCCGACCCGGTCGCCGTAGTGGCCGAAGACGACACCGCCGAGCGGGCGGGCGACGAAGCCGAGGGCGTAGGTGCCGAAGGCGAGCAGGGTGCCGGTCAGCGGGTCGCTGTCGGGGAAGAACAGGCTGCCGAAGACGAGGGCCGCGGCGGAGCCGTAGAGGAAGAAGTCGTACCACTCGACGGCGGTGCCGACGACGCTGGCGAAGACGATCTTGACGATGTTGCTGCGGGTCGGCGTCGGGGACGCGGAGCCGGCGGGACTGACGACGGTGTCGGACATGAGCCGCAACCGTAGGGATGTCCGGGGCCGCTGGGGGCGTGCGTGACGGACACATCTCGACGAGGAGGGTGGTGCGGGGCGCCACCCCTGAGCACGGACGGTCGGGGCGCGGGGTGGTGTCCGGCCCCCGAGCGGCGCCCTGCCGGGACCGGTGGGGCGGGTGGGACCGGGGCCGGGATTACCACCGGACGCGGCTCACCCCGTACGATCGTGCCCGGCACCCCGCGTGGTGGTACCCCACTGAACTCCCCCAGGGCAGGAATGCAGCAAGGGCAGGTGGGCTCTTCCAGGTACGCGGGGTGTCCTCGTGTCCGGGGACGCCCCGCCCGGGGTCAGCGCGTGGCGGGCTCGGCCTGCGCCGCGTGCTCGTCGGGGCCGCAGACCCCGCCGCAGCCCCCCGCCCCGCACCCGCAGCCCGCGGCCTCGGGCTGCGCGGTCTCGGCCTCGGCGGCGCCGCCGCTGCCGCACGCGCCGCCACAGCACCCACCTCCGCAGCCGCCGCCCGCGGCCGGCATCTCGGGCTCGGTTCCCTGGAGGTCCCAGACCTGGCGGATCGCCTGGAGGAGGACCTCGACGGGCTGGGCGCCGGTGACGCCGTACTTCTGGTCGAGGACGAACGTCGGCACGGAGGTGATGCCGATCTGGCCGGCGAGCGCCTCGTCGGTGCGGACGTCGATGCCGAAGTCGTCGGACGCGAGGAGGTCGCGGACGTCCTGCTCGGGCAGGCCGCCCTCGACACCGAGCCGGACGAGGGTCTCGTGGTCGCCGATCGCGGCGCCCTCGGAGTACCAGGCGCGCAGGACGCGGTCGGTCACCGGCTGCTCGAGGTCGCGCGAGCGCGCGAGGTGCAGCAGGCGGTGGGCGTCGTAGGAGTTGCCGCCGACGAGGCGCTCCCACGCGAAGTCGAGGCCGACCTCGGCCGCGTCGCGGGCCATCTGCTCGTGCTGCGCGACCATCTGCTCGCGCGGCGTGCCGTACTTCTCGGCAATGCGGTCGACCTGCGGGGTGGCGTCGACGGCCGCCGCGTTGCGGTCGAGCTGGAAGCTGTGCCACACGACCCCCACCTCGTCGGCGTGCTCGAACTGCTCGAGGGCGAGCTCGAGGTGGCGCCGTCCCAGGTGGCAGAACGGGCAGAGGATGTCGGACCAGACGTCGATGCGCACCCCCCGAGGGTAGGTCACGCTCCTGACGGCCGGGGTTCAGTCCCGGTGGGCGGAGGACGCTCGGCCCAGGACGCCGTGCGCGCGCAGCCACACGACGACCACCGCGAGCGCGGCCGACGCCGCGGCGAGCGGCACCCCGGCGGTCGCCGCGAGGAGGGTCTGGACGACGACGACCCCGGCGCCCGCGGAGACGAGCAGCGGCACGGCGAGCCACGCGAGGAGGACCTGCGGGCCGACGTCCGGGAGGAAGGCGAACGAGGGCGGCATCACCCGGAAGGCGGCGAGCCACTGCGACCCGAGCACGACGGCCCCGACCGAGGCCGTGACGAGCGCGGCCGTCGCGGCGGCCACCCCGCCCGCGAGCAGCCCGGCGGTGACCGTGGCGGCCGGCATCGCCACGAGGAGGACGAGGGCGGCCGGAGCGGCGGTGTGCGCCACCGCCTCCCGCGTCACCGAGCCGCCGAGCAGGCGCGGCGCGCCCAGGGTGTCGCCGAGGAGGCGCAGGCCCTCGGCGACCGGCCCGGCCCCGAGGTGGAGCAGCAGCGCGCAGAGGGCCGCGGGGACGATGTTGCCCGGGCGCCCCGCGACGACGGCGCCGAGCGCGACGCCGGCCGCGAGGAGCAGGACGGCGCTGCCGACGACGAGGAACGGCTGGCGCCGCAGACCGAGCAGGTCGCGGGCGAGCACCGTCCGCACCGGCCCGCGCGAGCGCAGCCGCCACGTCCGCCCGCGGCGGACGGGGGAGGCGGCCTCGAGGCGGACGGCCCGGGGGTCGCCGGCGAGGACCCCGCCGCCGAGGCGGGCGGAACGCGCACTGTGCGCCCGCAACCCGTCGAGTCCGAGGGCCCGCAGCGCCGCCCCGGGGCGCGTCGCCGTGCGCAGGGCGGCGCCGGTGCGCATCCCGGCGTGGTCGTCGGCCGCGAGCTGGCCGGCCAGCCACGCGAGGAGCACCGTCGTCGACCCGAGCAGCCCGACTGCGAGGCCGGTGACCGCCGCGGCGGGCCCGGCCGCCCCACCGCCCCAGACCGCCAGCCCGAGCACGGACGCGACGAGCGTGCCGCCGACGAGCAGCCCCGTGGCCGGAAGCCGCCAGGCCTCGCGCAGGACGAGCCGGCGGTCGGCGGGGCCGGTGGCGACGTGGTCGAGCCAGGGGAGGTCCGGGGTGACCGGACCGCGTCGGCGTCCGGTGGCGTGGGCCAGGAGCGCGAGGACGGCGACGAGGCCCACGACGCCGCCGAGGACGAGGGCGCCGACCCCGGACGTCGGGCCGAGCGAGACACCGCGGGCCGGCAGGTCCGCGACCTCGACGACGCCCCGCAGCACGGTGAAGCCGTAGATGCCGGTCAGCAGCGCGACGACGTAGAGCGTGTAGAGCAGCGAGCGCCACGACCCCGAGCCCTCCTCGCCGTGGAGGACGTGCTGGACGTCCGCGAGGCGCTCGCGGTCGGTCCCGACGGGCTCGTCGTGCGCCGCGTCGGTCACCGGTGCTCCGGGTCGATGTCGACGACGCCGTCGGCCACCGCCTCCGTGACGGCCGGGTCGTGGCAGGCCAGGAGGATGGTCGTGCCGGCGTCGCGGCGGGCACGCAGGAGGCCGGCGAGGAGCATCCGCCGGTCGGTGTCGAGGCGCTGCTCCGGCTCGTCGAGGACGAGGAGGCGGGCCGGGCGGAAGAGCGTCAGCGCGAGATGGAACAGCTGGGTCTGGCCCGACGACAGCTCGTGGGGGAACCGGTCGGGCAGGTGCCCGATGCCGACCTCGTCGAGCGCCGCGAGGACCCGTTCGTGGCAGGTCGCGGGGTCGCGGCCCCACGAGGCGTCGACGAGGGTCAGGTGGTCGACGAGGGTGAGGTCGCGCCAGCCGGCCGGGGTGCCGAGCAGCGCGGCGACCGCCTCGCGGGTGGCGGAGCGGCGCTCGTCGGCCGGCTCCCCGTCGAGGGTGACGGTGCCGGTCGAGGGCGAGGTGAGCCCGGCGACGAGCCGCAGCGCGGTCGTCTTGCCGGCGCCGTTGGGGCCGCGCAGGACGACGCACGAGCCGGCGTCGACGGCGAAGGACGTGGGGTGCAGGAGGACGGCGCCGTCGATGTCCTTCGAGGCGCCGCGGACCTCCACGCGGGTTCCGGTCACGGGGCTCACCCTCTCACCCGCGGGCCGTCCACACGCCTCGGGACGGGCGTTCCCGGTGTCCGCGCCGACGGCTAGGGTCGTCCGGGTGAGCACCGCCCTCTACCGCCGCTACCGGCCCGAGACGTTCGTCGACGTCATCGGGCAGGAGCACGTGACCGAGCCCCTCATGCAGGCGCTGCGGACGGGGCGGGTCGGGCACGCGTACCTCTTCTCCGGCCCGCGCGGCTGCGGCAAGACGACGAGCGCGCGCATCCTCGCCCGTTGCCTCAACTGCGAGCAGGGGCCGACCCCGGAGCCGTGCGGGACGTGCGACTCCTGCGTGGCGCTCGCACGCGGCGGGCCCGGCACCGTCGACGTCATCGAGATCGACGCCGCGAGCCACGGTGGTGTCGACGACGCCCGCGACCTGCGCGAGCGGGCCTCGTACGGACCGGCGCAGAGCCGCTTCAAGATCTACATCATCGACGAGGCGCACATGGTGACGCCGCAGGGCTTCAACGCCCTGCTGAAGATCGTCGAGGAACCGCCGGAGCACGTGAAGTTCGTCTTCGCGACGACCGAGCCCGAGAAGGTCATCGGCACGATCCGCTCCCGCACCCACCACTACCCGTTCCGGCTCGTGCCGCCGGCCCGGCTGCAGTCGTACATGGAGGAGCTCTGCGCGCGCGAGGGTGTCGCCGTCGCGCCCGGCGTCCTCTCGTTCGTCGTCCGCGCGGGCGGCGGCTCGGTCCGCGACTCGCTCTCGGTCCTCGACCAGCTGATGGCGGGCTCCGGCGAGGCCGGGCTGACCTACGAGTCGGCCGCGGCGCTGCTCGGGTTCACCGACGGCGAGCTGCTCGACGCCACCGTCGAGGCCTTCGCGGCCGGTGACGCGGCGGCGGTCTTCCGGTCCATCGACCGCGTCGTCGAGACCGGCCTGGACCCCCGCCGATTCGTCGAGGACCTCCTCGAGCGGCTGCGCGACCTCATCGTCGTCGAGGCGATGCGCGAGGGCGCCGCCCAGGTGCTGCGGCACGTCCCCGAGGACCAGCTCGAGCGGATGCGCCGGCAGGCCGCCGCCTTCGGGGCGGGGTCGCTCTCGCGGGTCGCCGACGTCGCCAACGCCGGCCTCACCGAGATGACCGGGGCGACGGCGCCGCGCCTGCAGCTCGAGCTGCTCGCGGCCCGCATCCTCCTGCCCGGCGCCGCGGGGGAGTCGGGCTACGCGGCGCGCATCGACCGCCTCGAGCGCCGCCTCGAGGTCGGGGGCGTCCCGACGGCCGCGGCCGCGCCCGCTGCCCCCACCCCGGTCGCGCAGGCCCCTGCGCCCGCCCCGGCCCCGGCTCCGGCCGGCCAGGCTCCGGCCGGCCAGGCACCGGCCGCCCCGTCGCCGGCCCCCGCCGCGGCGTCGTCCGTCCCGGCGGAGCCGGAGCGGGCGCCCGAGCGCCCGACCCCGACCCCGACCCCGCCGCCGGCCGCCGAGCGTGAGGCCCCCACGCCCCCACCGGCCCAGCAGCAGCCACCGGCCCCGTCAGCGCAGCCGCCCGCGGACCGGCCGGCACCGGCGCAGCAGGCACCGGCGCCGCCGCCGCAGGCGCCCGCTCCGACGCCGCAGCAGGCCCCCGCGGCACAGGTGGCGGACCGGCGTGGCCCCGGTGGCCTCGACACCGACGCCATCCGTCGCTCGTGGCCCGACGTGCTCGACTGGCTGAGCCGGCACAAGCGCGTCACGTGGACCTTCGTCTCGCAGAACGCCCAGGTCGTCGAGTACGACGGCGTGCGGGTCATGCTCGCGATCTCCACGAGCGGCCTCGCCGAGACCTTCCGCCGCGGAGCGCACGCCGAGTACGTGCGCCAGGCGCTCATCGACGTCCTCGGCGTCGACGCCAAGGTCGAGGGCCGTCCCGGCGACGTCCAGGTGGCCCCCGTCCCCGAGCCCGTCGACGTCCCCCCGCCGCCGGACCCGGGCCCCGAGCCGGCGCCCGCCTCGCAGCAGGACGGCCCGCCGCCCGCGCCGGCGCGCGACCGTGGCCCGTCCCCGGCCGAGATGGGGGTCCCGTCGGGTCCCGGTCCCCGGTCCGAGGCGCCGAGCTGGTCCGACGCCCCGCCGCCGCCGGAGTCCGCGCCCTCGTGGGCCAGCCCGCTCGAGCAGGCCAGGGCCACGGTGGCGGCCGAGTCCGAGCAGGAGGTCGTCGCGCAGCAGCACGTCGTCGACGACACCGCCATCAGCGACGACGACGAGTCGATCGACGACCTCTCCGACGTCGGCGTGCCCGTCGTCGAGCGCATCCTCGGCGGCACCGTCATCCAGGAGCACGACCGGTGAGCCGGGTCGCCTACCGGGCCGGCCACCTCGTCGTCGCACCGACGGCCAAGCTGGTGTGGCGCCCGACGGTCACCGGCACCCACCACGTGCCGCGCACCGGCGGCGTCGTCCTCGCGTCGAACCACCTGTCGTTCATCGACTCCTTCGCGATCCCGATCGTCGCCCCGCGGCCGGTCAGCTTCCTCGCGAAGTCCGACTACTTCACGGGGCCCGGCCTCGGTGGCGCCGTGCGACGCGGCTTCTTCGAGGCCATCGAAGCGATCCCCGTCGACCGGCACTCCTCGCGCGCGGCGCAGGAGTCGCTCGACGCCGCGCTCGAGGTCCTGCGCGCCGGGCGGGCCTTCGGGATCTATCCCGAGGGCACGCGCTCGCGCGACGGCCGGCTCTACAAGGGCCGCACCGGGGTCGCCTGGCTGGCGCTCACCGCCGGCGTGCCGGTCGTCCCGGTCGGGCTCGTCGGCACCGACGAGGTCCAGCCGGTCGGCAGCAGCTTCCCCCGGCGGGCCGAGGTGCGGGTCTCGTTCGGCCCGCCCATCGACCCCGCGCCGTACGCGGACCTTCCGGCCGGCAAGGCGCGCCGCCTGATGACCGACGCGGTGATGGACGCCATCGCCGGCCTCACGGGCCAGGTGCGCGCCGACACCCACAACGAGCTGCCGCCCGAGAGCACCGGCGCCGCCGTCGGCATCTGAGGGTCCCCCGCCCCCGCCGGACGGGTCCGGCGCATACTGGCGGGAGGTATCCGTCGACGAGAGGAGCCGGCCCGTGCCGAGCACCCAGCAGTTCCGCGCCACCGGTCTGACCTGCGGCCACTGCGCCCACGCCGTCACCGAGGAGCTCACCGCCCTCGACGGCGTCGACGACGTGGCGGTCGAGGTCGTGAGCGGGGGCGAGTCGGTCGTCACCGTCACCGGCCGCGAGCTGACCGACGCCGAGGTCGCCGCCGCGCTCGACGAGGCCGGCGACTACGCGCTCGTCACGGCCTGACCCCCGCCGCGCCGCGTCGCACCCCGAGCGCCCCGAGCCGCCCTCCGGGCCGCTGAGGCCGTAGGCTCGTCGACGTGTACGAAGGCGCGGTCCAGGACCTCATCGACGAGCTCGGCAGGCTGCCGGGTGTCGGCCCCAAGAGCGCCCAGCGCATCGCCTTCCACCTCCTGCAGGCCGACCCCGCCGACGTCGAGCGGCTCGCGCACGCGCTGTCCGAGGTCAAGGCCCGGGTGCGCTTCTGCGCGGTCTGCTTCAACGTCGCCGAGGGTGAGCGCTGCCGGATCTGCGCCGACCCGCGGCGCGACGACAGCTCGATCTGCGTCGTCGAGGAGCCCAAGGACGTCGTCGCCATCGAGCGCACGCGCGAGTTCCGCGGCCGCTACCACGTGCTCGGCGGCGCGATCAGCCCGATCGACGGCATCGGCCCGGAGGACCTGCGCGTCCGCGAGCTCCTCGCGCGGCTCGGCGACGGGGTCGTGACCGAGGTCATCATCGCCACCGACCCCAACCTCGAGGGCGAGGCGACGGCCAGCTACCTCTCGCGGATGCTCCGCGACATCGGTGTCCAGCGCGTCACCCGGCTCGCGTCCGGCCTGCCGGTCGGTGGTGACCTCGAGTACGCCGACGAGGTGACGCTCGGCCGGGCGTTCGAGGGACGGAGGCTGCTCGATGTCTGAGGCACCCGGTGTGCTCGGTGGCGACTGGGGTCGGCTCGCCGACGAGACCGCGCTCGACGCCCGCACCTACCTGCTGACCATCCGCGAGGTCGCGGCCGGTGAGGTCCCCGACGCCTCGCTGCCGATGCTCCTGCTCGCGCTCTCGCAGGTGCTGCTGGCCGGGGCACGGCTCGGCGCCGTCGAGGACGTCGTGCCGGAGGAGCGTTTCGAGCCCGACGCCGGCCCCGACCCGGAGCTCGACCCGCTGCGCGAGAGCCTGCGCAACATCTTCGAGGGGCTCGACGAGTACGCCGACGTCGTCGACCCGCTGACGACGCCCGAGCTCGGCGTCGGCACCGTGAGCAACGACCTCGTCGACGTCGCCGCCGCCCTGGCCCACGGGCTCGAGCACCACGATGCCGGCCGTCCCCTCGAGGCCCTCTGGTGGTGGCAGTTCAGCTACCTGTCGCACTGGGGCGAGCGCGCTGCGGCATCCCTGCGGGTCGTCCAGGGGCTGCTCGCGCACGTCCGCCTCGACGCCGACGCGGACGCCGTCGCCGAGGCCGAGTTCGACGCGCTGCACCCCTGAGGGCGCAGGCGTCGGGGCGCGCGCCCGACCGGTGCGGTCAGGTGCGCGCGTCGGTCGCGGGCTCGGCCTGGTCCACGACGGTGCGGGCCTCGGTCGCGGCCAGCGTGAGGTCGACCTCGAGGACGGCTGCCGCCCGGGCCCGGGTCCCGGCGTCCGCGATCCCCCGGACGCGGAGCATCGCCTGACGGACGGTCTCCTTCGTCGCGAGGAGCTGCTGCGCGAGCTCCGACGGCAGGTCCGGCGCGTGGTACGGCGGGGGCTCCGCGCCGTCGGTGGAGGTCGACCGGGTCCCGCGCAGGTCGAACGCCGACATGGCGGCCGCGGACTCGGCCGCGCCGGCGTCCGGCGGGACGACGACGAGCACGACGCGGCGGTAGTCGTCCAGGCTGAGGTCGACGCTGTCCGGGAACCGCCCGCTGGTAAACCAGCCCAGCTTGATGAGGTGGGAGGCGGCGTGCACCTTCCTCGGCTGGTCGGTCCACGTCCCGAGGGTGTAGGCGAACCGGGCGATGCCGGCGCCGGTGGCGTCCCGGACGGCGCGGTCGAGCGGAGGGAGCTCGTCCTCGAGGCTGAGCGACCGCGGCCACCACGCCCCCTCGATGGTCAGCTGGCCCGGGGAGAGGCGCAGCGACAGGCGGACCGAGTCGGTCTCGGTGGCGGGCGGGGACATGAGGGATCCGTTCGGCGGCGATCACCGCTGGTGGGTCGTCCACAGAGCACGTGGGCCACGAGTTGGCCCGCACGGGTCGATCCCTGTTACCCCCCACCGTACCGCGGGTGGCGGGCCCGGAGGACCCGCGCGGTCAGTCGCTCTCGTCCTCGGGCAGCTCGCCGGAGTCGACGGCCTCCTTGATGACGTCGCCGGCGTCCCAGTCGTTGACGTGCATCGCCGCGACGACGTCGCCGTCGCGCAGCCAGAAGGCGCGGAACTCGCGGTCCTCGAGGCTGCCGTGCACGACGACCTCGTCGTCCTCGCTCGCGCTGCCGACGTACTCCATCCCGAGGTCGTACTGGTCGGTGAAGAAGTACGGCATCTCCTCGTACTCCTCGTCGCCGCCCGCGAGGTTGTGCGCGGCGACCTTGGCCTGCTTGATCGCGGTGTCCCAGTGCTCGACCCGGATGCGGCGGCCGAGGCGGGGGTGGGCGTGGTTGGCGATGTCGCCGACGGCGAGCACCGACGGCACCGACGTGCGCAGCCGGGAGTCGACGAGCACGCCGTTGTCGACGTCGACGCCGCCCGAGTGGGCGAGGTCGACGCGCGGCTTGACGCCGATGCCGGCGACGACGAGGTCGGCGCCCTCGAGGTGCTCGGCGGTCACCTCGGTGCCGAGGCGCAACTGCACGCCGTGCTCGCGGTGCAGGTCGGCGAACACCTGGGCGACCGTCGGGCCCAGGACGTGGACGAGGGGAAGGTCCTCGGTCTCGTAGAGGGTGACCTCGGCGCCGGCCTGGCGGGCGGCGGCCGCGGCCTCGAGCCCGATCCACCCGCCGCCGACGACGACGACCTTGCGGCCCTTCGCGAAGGCCTCGCGCAGCCGGTCGGAGTCGTCCTTGGTGCGCAGGTAGGCCACGGGGACGCCCGCGTCCTCGGCGACGTCGAGCACGCGGGGCTCGGCGCCGGTCGCGAGGAGCAGCCGCTCGTAGGTGACGTCACCGGCGGACGTCGTCACGACGTGGGCGTCGGTGTCGAGGCCGGTGGCCGTCACCCCGAGCCGCAGGTCGACGTCGTGCTCGGCGTACCACTCGCGGGGGTGGACGAGGGCCTTCTCGAAGGGGTCCTCGCCGAGGAGGTAGCTCTTCGAGAGCGGCGGGCGCTCGTACGGCGGGTGCTCCTCGCTGCCCAGCAGCACGATCGGGCCTTTGTGGCCCTGCTCCCTCAGCTCGGTGGCGGCGGTCGCTCCGGCGAGCCCTGCTCCGACGATGACGATCGACATGGCTCGACGCTAGCGCCGCACCCCGGCCGACGTGGGCCTTCGCGTCACCGGGATGCTCCGCGCGTCCGGACCCCGGCGCCGACGGGCACCTCCCCCCGTGCAGCAATCGACGAATGTGTCACTTCCTGTACGCCCGCAGGTGATGGGGCGTGCAGCAATCGACGAATGTGTCACTTTCCGTACGCAGCCGAGGGTGGGGGTGTGCAGCAATCGACGAATGTGTCACTTTCCGTACGCAGCCGAGGGTCGGGGTGTGCAGCAATCGACGAATGTGTCACTTTCCGTACGCAGCCGAGGGTCGGGGCGTGCAGCAATCGACACTTTCGTCGGTTCGTGCACGGCGGCGGGCATCCGGATCGTGGGCGTGCGGTCCGGTCCGTGGACACCTCGTTAGAGTGGTCCCGACCCTGCAGCGCCACGACCCGGGAGTACCACCGTGCCCATCGTCGTCCAGAAGTACGGCGGCTCCTCGCTCGCCGACGCCGAGAGCATCAAGCGCGTCGCCCAGCGCATCTCGGAGACGAAGAAGGCGGGCAACGACGTCGTCGTCGCCGTCTCGGCGATGGGGGACACGACCGACGAGCTCCTCGACCTCGCCCAGGACGTCAGCCCGCTGCCGCCCCCGCGCGAGCTCGACATGCTCATGACCGCCGGCGAGCGCATCTCGATGGCGCTCGTCGCGATGGCCATCACCGACCTCGGCCACAGCGCGCGCAGCTTCACCGGCAGCCAGGCCGGCGTCATCACCGACAGCGTGCACGGCAAGGCGAAGATCATCGACGTCACGCCGGGCCGCATCACCGAGGCCCTCGGCAAGGGGCACGTCGTCATCGTCGCCGGGTTCCAGGGTGTCAGCCAGGACACCAAGGAGATCACCACGCTCGGGCGCGGGGGCACCGACACGACGGCCGTCGCGCTCGCCGCGGCCCTGTCGGCCGACGTCTGCGAGATCTACACCGACGTCGACGGCGTCTTCACCGCCGACCCGCGCATCGTCCCGGCCGCGCGCAAGCTCGACCGCATCACGAACGAGGAGATGCTCGAGCTGGCGGCGAGCGGCTCGAAGGTCCTCCACCTGCGCAGCGTCGAGTACGCGCGCCGCTTCGACATCCCGATCCACGTCCGGTCCTCGTTCTCCCAGAAGACCGGCACCGTCGTCTCCGACCAGCCCGCCCCCGAAGGAGTCCCCGTGGAAGCCCCGATCATCGCCGGCGTCGCCCACGACCGCAGCGAGGCCAAGGTCACCGTCGTCGGCGTCCCCGACCGCACGGGCATGGCCGCCAAGATCTTCGAGGCGGTGGCCGCCGCCGAGATCAACATCGACATGATCGTCCAGAACGTCTCCGCGGTGGAGACGGGCCTGACCGACATCTCCTTCACGCTGCC
Source organism: Phycicoccus mangrovi (assembly GCF_018729305.1). Lineage (NCBI taxonomy): Bacteria > Bacillati > Actinomycetota > Actinomycetes > Micrococcales > Intrasporangiaceae > Phycicoccus > Phycicoccus mangrovi. Next base: position 217,959 of record NZ_JAHHWP010000015.1, read on the forward strand.
GAAGACCGACGGCAAGACCGCGGTCCAGGCCCTCCAGCGCATCCAGCCGGAGGTGGGGTTCACGCAGGTCCAGTACGACGACCAGATCGGCAAGCTGAGCCTCGTCGGCGCGGGGATGCGCTCCAACCCGGGGGTCAGCGCGACGTTCTTCAACGCGCTCGCGGTCGCCGGCGTCAACATCGAGATGATCTCGACCTCGGAGATCCGCATCTCGGTCGTCACCCGCGACGAGCTCCTCGACGACGCCGTCCGCGCCGTCCACACCGCGTTCGGGCTGGACTCCAGCGAGGGCGAAGCCGTCGTCTACGGGGGCACCGGCCGCTGACGTGACCGCCACGACCACGCACCGCACCGACCGGCGCCCCACGCTCGGGGTCGTCGGCGGCACGGGGGCCGTGGGGCGGGTCGTCCTCCAGGTCCTGCCGATGCACCGGCACGTCTGGGGCGAGCTGCGGGTCGCGGCCGGCGCCGAGGACGTCGGGACGGCGCTGCGGGTCGGCGACGAGGAGCTGACCGTCGAGGCGGTCGCGCCGGAGTTCTTCGACGGCCTCGACGTCGCCATCTTCGACATCCCGCCGTCGATCGCCCGCGAGTGGGTCGAGCTCGCGGCCTCGAAGGGCGTCGTCTGCATCGACAACAGCACGGTCTTCCGCACCGAGCCCGACGTGCCGCTCGTCGTCCCCGAGGTCAACCCGCGCCGGGTCGCGGACCGGCCGCGCGGGATCATCGCCAACCCCGGCGCCACAGTGATGACGATGATCGACGTCCTCGCGGTGCTGCACAGCGGCTGGGAGCTGACCGAGCTCGTCGTCACGACCTTCCAGGCCGCCTCCGGGCTCGGGCGCGCGGGGATGGCCCGGCTGCGCGACGAGCTCGAGGTCGTCGTCGCCGACCGCGAGCTCGGCACCCGACCCGGCGACGTCCGTCGGCTCGTCGAGCACGAGCTCGGTGAGGACTCGCCGTTCCCGGCGCCGTTGGCGCTCAACGTCGTTCCCTTCGTCGGGCACCACCTCGGGGCGGGCTGGACGTCCGAGGAGGTCAAGGTCCGCGACGAGACCCGCAAGATCCTCGACCTCCCGGGCCTGCCGGTCTCGGCCACCTGTGTGCGCGTCCCGGTCGTGTCGTCGCACTCGGTCTCGCTGCACGCCTCGTTCGGCCGCAAGGTCGACGTCGAGGCCGCTCGCCAGGCGCTCGTCGAGGCACCGGCCGTCGTCGTCCTCGACGACCCGGACGAGCCGGAGTTCCCGACGCCCAACGACGTGGTCGGCGCCGACCCGCGCTTCGTCGGCCGCATCCGCCAGGACCCCGGGGCGCCGACGACCCTCGACCTGTTCATCTGCGGCGACAACCTGCGCAAGGGCGCCGCGCTCAACATGGTGCAGACGGCCGAGCTGGTCGCCGCCGCGCTCTGACCCCGGCGTGGCCACGACCGCGTCCCGCGCCGCTGCGCCGACGACCGTCCGCGACGGGCTCGTCGTCGTGCTCGCGGTCGCCAGCGGCGCCACGGACGCCGTCGGCTTCCTCGCCCTCGGCAGCGCGTTCACGAGCGTCATGACCGGCAACATGGTGCTCTTCGGGATGGGTCTGGCCCGCGGCGACGGCGCGGCCCTCGCGCTGACCGCCGTCGCCATCGCGTCGTTCGTCGCCGGCGCCGCGCTCGGGGCGCGGGTCGCCGGCACCCCGCGGCCGGACGACCCGGTGTGGCCGGGGCGCGTCCGCGTCGCCCTCGCGGTCGAGCTCGCCCTGTTCGCGGTGTTCGCGCTCGCCTGGTGGGCGCTCGGCTCGGCCCCGCCGGAGGGCGCCTTCCTCCCGCTGCTCGCGCTCAACGCCGTCGCGCTCGGCCTCCAGAGCAGCGCGATCCAGCGCTTCGGGGTGGCAGGGCTCTCGACGACCTACCTCACCGGGACGCTGACGAGCGTCGTCGGCCGGCTCGTCTCCGGGCACGGGCTGCGGGCGGTCGGTCACTCGCTGACGATCCTCGCCGGGCTCGTCGGCGGAGCGGCGCTCGGGGCCGCGCTCGTGCGGTGGGCGCCGGTCGCGGTGCCGCTGGCGCAGCTCGTCCCGGTCGGCCTCGTGCTGCTCGGCAGCCGCCGGGTCCGCGGCTGACCTCTCCGCCCACGCAGGAGCGCCCGCGGCGCCGCGAAGGTCCAGGGAGGCGTGAGAGGTGCTGCGTGACCGGCCGGCGACCCGCAGTACTCGTGACTCAAACGGGCGGTCGGCGCTCGCCATTGGTGAACGCGCGAAACGGGGCAAGGCCCAGATCGTCGTCTCCGACGTCTTTCGGAACCGTGGGGTCGCGGCATAGCATTCCGCCAAGGTGTGAGGGGGTCTCGGATGGCCGTGCAGGGGTGGTTTCGTAAAGGGTGGATCGGCGTTCTGCTAATTTCCGTTGCGCTGGGTGCCTTGGCTGCAGGGATCTTCGCGGATCCCGTCGCGGATTTTGCGGGGGATCCAGCCGGGAATCTTCGGCGATTGCGCGACGCGCTTGAGGATTTGAAATACCTTGCAGGCGCGCGCAGCAACATCGATTTCAGGGCCGCTGCCATCCTGGGTGGGCTCTTTTTCTTATGGCTCTATGTTTATTGGTGGGTTCGCCGCAGTGGGCGCGCGTTCGAGCGGGGTGAGATAATTGTTGCCCCGCAGTCAATAACTGGTCACGAACTCCAACTAACTTATGATGCGGCGATTGGCGAACTCTCTCCAAAGCTTCTACGAAAGCGCGTTATCGACGACCTGTGGGCTCAGCTCAGTGGGGAGCGCCACTTCGAGCGTGTCCAAGAAGAAGTCCTCATCATGGGGTGGGCGTTCCGGCGCAAGGTGAATGTCACGCTAAAGCCGAGCGGTTTGAAGGGCGATGTCCTTACTGTCATCAACCAGCCAAGTAAGCAGACGGCATTTCGGGACTTCCATCTTCATGGTAAGGAGTTGTCCCTAATCCCATTTGAGGCAGCGAGTGCGCTGACGGTGCGAGCCATTCTTCAGCGATGGCGAATGCTTTCCGGGGCTGATGCTCCCGCCGAGCTGCGAAGTCTCTTCGAGGAACTCGTCAATGCGAATATTTCCAGCGAGGAACAGGTGCACGATCGCGTTCGAGTGGCAATAGCTTGCCACTGTGATTCCCCACTTCCAGATAGCATGGAAGCGTTCGCTGAAAGCGCGGCGGCGATTGTAATGAGAAGGCCTCAGATGGCTAGGAGTGAGGGTGTTGCTCCACGAGCGTTTACCTATGAGTTGACTCAACCGGTGAGGTTCTCAAAGAAGGGTGACCCAACAATCCCCCTATCAGGGTGGCTCAAGTTTAAACGACGATTCAGGAATCGATTGAATATGACGCCGAAGATCGTCAGCCTGCCAGTGAGGCTTTCATTATTCAGCGTACGTTATCAACTTGATGTCGTGGCACCCCAGGGTATGTATGTCCGTGAGGTGGGGTTCTGGAACTATGGCACGGCGCCCAGGTGGTTCCAGACTATGGTGCGGGGCCCGGTCTATCCCTTTTTTTCTGGGACCGAGCTCGCAGCAGATCTCGGCCGGGCGAGAGCAAACATCTCTCGTGCTTATCAGGCCGACTTTAATCTTATGTCTGACCCCCGGCTTGCAATTCGTTTTCCTGAGGTTCCCCCCGGGAGTCTGGTCCCGGCGGTAGGGCTGGCTTTCATCGTTTGGCCCCTCGTGTGGATTGCTGGGGTGTTCTACCCGGAGGGAGCGGATGGAGACGTTTTGGCACTCCTAGTTGTACCCGGCCATCAGGTTGGTGACAGGCGGCTGGTCGGTGGGAGTCCGCCGAGGGCGGTGTGGCGTCGCTGAGTGTTGTACAGCTCGAGCCAGGGGGCAAGGGCGTCGGCGCGGGCTTGGTTGCTGGTGAAGACCTGCCGGTAGGCCCATTCGG